>JBGPZT010000102.1:0-9774 GCA_041493915.1 Candidatus Limnocylindria bacterium | reverse complement strand
GTTGCGCGCGACGCTGCCGAGGAGCACCCGCTCCAGTCCCGTGCGTCCGTGCGACCCCAACACGATGAGGTCCGCGTCGGACTCGAGGGCCGCGTCGATGATCTGCTCGGCGACGTCGCCCATGCGGATCTCGGCGCGCGCCGGTACGCCGGCGTCCGACAGCCGGCCGGCGGTGCCGTCCGCGATCAGCCGATGCATCGACCGGAGCGCGTCGACCGTCTCGGCGAACGCCTTGCTCGCTGCCGGGTGGCGCGACGCGCCGGCCGGCGCCTCCCCGTCGAGGCTCGGCGCGACGCTCACGACACGCGTGGTCATCCCCTGGAAGATCGGCCACGTCGCGACGACGTGCATCGCGCCGCTCGAGTCGAGCGAACCATCGTCGGCGACCAGAAGCCGCTGCACACGCTCGCTCCGTGCGACGAGCACCGGGCACGGGGCATGATCGACCACCTCCGCCGCGACCGAGCCGAGGAGCATCGACGCGAGCGGACCGCGTCCGCGGCTGCCGACGATGACGAGATCGGCGTGCGCGTGCTCGGCGAGCGCGACGATCGCGCTGGCCGGCCGGCCGCTGACCGCTACCGTCCGGACCTGGCGGCCGGGAGCCGCCAGCTGCCCAGATACGAGCGCCAGCTGCTCGTCCGTCTCGCGGCGGATCTCGGCCTGCAGCGCCTCGTACGCGTCGGGTGGGAGCTCGAGATCGACAGCGAGAGGCTCGTCCACCCGCAGCGCCTCGATGACGGTGCCGCCCGGCCAAGGCAGTGAGGCGGCGAGGGCCACGGCCCGCGCCGCGGCTGGCGAGCCATCGCTGGCGACCACGATCCTCGGCGCACGCGCTGTCATAGGGCGAGACTGCGCCGCCGCCCGTCCGTCTGACAGGGTCCAGCGAAGCCCCGCCGTCTGCTGACGTTCCCTTCCGCTGTCAGGCGCCGCCCGTCGTGCGCCGGTCGCTTTACCCGCCAGACGGTCCGGCACCGAGGGTCGAGCATCACGCCACGATGACGGGACGTTTCCGCGATCGTTCTGACGCGGGGTGCCAGCTTGCGTCACTGCTCGCCGGCTACAAGCAGGACGAGCCGATCGTCCTCGGGCTCCCGCGCGGCGGCGTCGTCACCGCGTTCGAGGTCGCCCGCGTGCTGCGTGCGCCGCTCGATGTCTTCGTGGCGCGCAAGCTCGGTGCGCTGCATCAGCCTGAGTTCGGTGTCGGCGCGATCGCGCCGGGGGGCATTCGCATCGTCGATCGCGCGTCGGTGCGGATGGCCGGCATGACCGACGCGGATCTCGAGACGGTCATCGAGCACGAACGCGCCGAGCTCGTGCGGCGTGAGCGCCGGTATCGCGCCGGACGTCCGCCCCTCGACGTTCGCGGGCGCACCGTGATCCTCGTGGACGACGGCGTCGCGACGGGTGTCACGGCGCGCGCGGCCATCGCGTCTCTGCGAAAGCTTGGTGCACGCCGCATCGTCCTCGCCGCCGGCGTATGCGCCGCCGCAAGCGCGGTCGAGCTGCGCCGCGAGGTCGACGACCTCGTCTGCGTGCTCGAGCCCGCCGACATGGCCGCGGTCGGACTCTACTTCGACGAGTTCGGTCCGGTCGAGGACGAGGAGGTCGTGGCGCTGCTCGAAGCCGCGCGGCGGCCGGTCAGCGCGTCGTGACGATGACCGAGATCGCTCCGACCACGCTGCGGATCGTCGCCAACGGCGCGGCACTCACCGGCGACCTGGTCGTCCCGAAGGACGCGAAAGGGATCGTCGCATTCGCGCACGGCAGCGGCAGCTCGCGTCTGAGCCCGCGCAACCGTTCCGTCGCCCAGGCCCTGAGCGAGTCGGGACTCGCGACGCTGCTCATCGATCTGCTCACCCCCGATGAAGACGCCGCCGATCAGCTCACGCGAGAGCTCCGCTTCGACATCGCCCTTCTCGCTCGGCGCATGACCGCCGTCGTGGACGAGCTCGCGCGGGACGAGCGCGTCCGGACACTGCGCATCGGCCTCTTCGGGGCGAGCACCGGGGCGGCCGCTGCCCTCATCGCGGCGGCGGACCGTCCCGATCTTGTGCGGGCGGTCGTGTCGCGCGGTGGGCGTCCGGATCTCGCGGACCGGGCGCTCGAGCGCGTCCGGGCTCCGACACTGCTGATCGTCGGGGGAGCGGACCTGGAGGTCCTGTCGCTCAATCGCCGCGCGCTGTGGCAGCTCTCGTCTCCGGCGAACGAGCTGCACATCGTCCCGGGCGCGACGCATCTGTTCGAAGAGCCGGGAGCGCTCGCCGCCGTTGCCCACCTCGCGTCGGCGTGGTTCCTCCGGCACCTCGCACCTTAGCGGACCGGGCCACCCCACACCGGCGCGTAGTGGCTGTACCAGATGTCACGCCGCAGCTCGACGCCGTCGATCGTCACGACGCGAGTCACCCAGACGTCGCGCCCCGGCACCACGTAGCCGGGAGCGTGAGCCGGGTCCGCAGGCTGGCTCGGCGCGGGCCACCTGAGATTCGTCTGCAGCGGCGCGGTGAACTCGGACACGCGGCCCGTCGGCACACCGTAGAGCCAGAAGCTCACGCTCGTCTCGGTCCCGCGCCCGAACAGATAGAAGGTGGCGCCGGTGTCGTTCGTCCATTTGAGGTCGAGGGTCGGCGCGAACACCGCGGCATCGAGGCCAAGGGGATAGCGCTCGATGTAGTAGCTGTGCTCGTGACGCTCGTCGATCCGCAGGCCGGCGCGCGCGACGGAATTGAACAGAGTCGTGGACACCTGGCAGAGCCCGCCGCCGATCGCCATCTGTGACACGCCTCCGACGATCGTTCCGGCGTACACGTAGCCGGTGCGCGGAGAGACCTCGCCGATACGGTCCCAGAACGAGAAGGACTCGCCGGGAGCGATGACGATGCCGTCGAACGTGCGCGCGGCGAGGCCGATGTTGTTCGCACGCGCCGCGTTTTCCGGGAAGTAGGTCGTGAACGCGCCGGCGAGTCGGATCTCGGCGGCGATGCGTTCGGCCGCAGTCGTCGTCAGCGCAGGAGACGTGATCACCCCGGGCAGTGCGATGGTCCGCTCGCCGTCGGCCGGATCGAAGATCACGGCGGCGAGGACCGCGCCCGCCGCGACGGGGTCGACGACCACACCGTCCCGTCCGGGGACGACGACCAGACGATCGTCGCCCGGCACGAGCGCCGCCTCGCGGACAGCGCCATCGAGCTGTGCGGCGACCTCGTCGATGAGCTCGCGAACGGCGTCCACATCCGCGCGCACGACGAGCCTGTCGCCGTCGTCCGCCATGAGACGATCGATCCGCAGAAGCTGTGCGATGCGGTCCGCGGGAACGACCACCGACTCGCTCCCGGCAACGAGCCGTGTGGGCCGGAACGCGGCGACCGCGCCACCGCGCGCCTCGGCGACGGCGGTGGCGTCGAGCTCGGGGACCGTCGCGTCCGTGGATAGGTGGATCTCGGGCGACGCCGCGCGCGAGTCGAGGATGGCGGCGCGAAGGCGCTGCCGGTCGACGCGCACTCCGTCGCGCGCCTCCCGCACCTGCACGCCGCCTGTTGTGACCAACACATCAGCGTTCACCGCATCGCGATCCGTGTCGCGCGCGATGCCAGCGATGAACTCGTCCAGCGCAACGCCCTGCGAGCGGCGCGGCCACGCGATATCGACGGGCCTGAAGGCGGCCAGCACGAGCGCGCCGATCCGCGCGGTCGCGTCAGCGCTCTTCCCGACGGCGAGCGCTTCTGCCGTGGCGCGCTGGACATCGAGCTGCACACCGAGGTCCGCGTTCGTGGCCGTCCACCGCCGGCCCTCACCGACGACGGTGACCGGCGCTGCCGCAAAGGTCAACGCCGCGTCGGTAAGGCGCGTTCGAACGTCCGTCTCGACGAGACCGCCGAGATCGGCTCCGGCGGCGCGCACGCCCGGGTACACGCGCGCGCGGAACGTCGCGTCCGCGACGATCGCTCCGAGCGCGAGTGTCAGGATGAGCCCAAGGAGCCCAACGCGGGCGCGGGTCATGGGAACATCGTCGATCGGCCCGGGGTGCGCGACTGCGTCCGATCGGCCCTGAGTCCCGCGCCGATGGCACGAGCCACGTGCGGTGAGGTACTACACCGTCAGCGCTTCTCGTACCGCCCGGTGCGCTCGGTGATCCAGATGCGATACGCGACCTCGATACCATCGCGCCCCGCGCGTCCGGCGGGACCGGCCGTCTCGCTGGCGGTGAGCGGCGACAGGCGCGAGCGCAGGAGATTCATCGCGGCGATGGCGATATCGCCGCTGAGCTCCTCGTATGTGCCCCAGGCGATCACGCTTCGCCAGTTCGCCATGTCGTCGATGCGGTCCACTTCGAAACAGACGGACGAGCTGTTCCGCATCATGCGGACCTTCAGCCCCTCGGCGGCGTGCGCATAGATCGCCTCGCCGTCGTACACGTAGGTGGTCGGCACGACGTACGTGCGCCCGTCGACGTGGACGCCGATCCTGCCGACCGTCTCACCGCGAAGCACATGGTCGATCTGTTTCTCGTCAAGCGCTCCCAGCACGTCTTCTCACTCTCTCACTACGCGGCGGTCCAGCCGCCGTCGACGTACACCTCGGATCCGGTCATGTATGAGGCCTTCGGTCCGCACATGAACGCGATGACGTCGCCGATCTCCTGCGAGGTCCCGAGGCGGCCCATCGGTGTCGTTTCCTCGATGGTCTTCTCGAGCGGCGTGCCGTGGATCGGGGCGATCATCGGCGTGTCGATGAATCCTGGGTGGATCGAGTTCACGCGGATGCGCTCCTTCGCGTAGCGGATCGCCGCGTTCTTCGTCATGAGGCGGACCGCGCCCTTTGACGCGTGGTATGCGACCGAACCGCCGAAGCCGCCGACCGCGCCGAAGATCGACGACACGTTGACGATGCTGCCGCCGCCGTTGGCCTTCATCGCGGGGATCGCGTACTTCATGCCCAGCCACACGCCCATCTGGTTGACGGCGATGACCTTGTCCCAGCCCGCGCGCGTCTCCTGCTCGACGTCCTCGAACGTGCCGATGCCGGCGTTGTTCACGAGGATGTCCACGTGGCCGAACTCGCGCACGATGTCGTCGACGAGCTTCTTCCACTGCGCTTCATCGGTGACGTCAAGGTGCGCGTAACGGGCGCACTTCCCCTCGCTCGCCAGCCGCTTCGCGAACGCCTCGCCCTCATCGAGCACATCCGTCACGAACACGAACGCTTTCTCCTCGCAGAGCGCCTCGACCGTCGCCGCGCCGATGCCGCGCGCGCCACCTGTGACGATGGCGACCTTGCCTTCAAGCTGCGTCATATCGATACCTCCGAGAGCGACTGCTCTCGCTCATACGGTCGTCCCGGAGAGACGCGTGGGCTAGGGTCGAATGTCGTCAGGCGCGAGCCGTTCGCCTCATCACGCTGTCGGCGCCACGCGCACGCGGGCGTCCACGATGACGGCGCCCCCGGGATGTGCCACGAGTGGGTTGGCATCGAGCTCGACGATCTGTGGGTGCCGCTCCACCATCGCCGAGAGGCGCAGCAGCGCGTCCTCGATGGCGGCGACGTCGCACTTCGCCGTGCCCCTGAACCCATCGAGCAACGGGAAGGTGCGCAGCGAACGCACCATGTCGTGAGCGTCGAGATCGGTGAGCGGGGCGACGCCGACAGCGACGTCCTTCAGCACTTCCGCGGTCACACCGCCCGCACCGCACGCGACGACCGCACCGAACGTCGGATCCTGAACGACGCCGAGCAGCAGCTCCACGCCCGTCGGGGCCATCGGCTGGACGAGGAATCCGGTCGGCTCGTGGCCGTGCGCTCGCACCGACTCCGCGAGACGGCGCGCCTCCAGCGCCACGTCCGACGCCGCCAAGCCGAGGCGGACCGCGCCGACGTCCGTCTTGTGGACGAGCGTCGGCGCGATCGCCTTGAGCGCGACGCGCCCACCCAGATCCGCCGCGGCGGCCGCGGCGGCCTCGGGCGTCGCGACGGTCCGCGACGCGATGAGCGGGAGCCCGTAGCACTCGAAGAGCGCCGCGACGTCGGACGGCGCCAGCCAGCCACCGCCGCGTGCGACCGCCGCGTCCAGCAGCGCGTCGGCGTCCTCGGGTCTGGCAGCGAATCGCGGCACGCTCCCCGTGGGCCGCGTGCGCCAGCGCGCGTATCGGACGACGTGGGCCAGGGCGCGCGCCGCATCCTCGGGGTAGGCGAACGAGGGGATGCGCACACGCTCGTCGGATAGCTCCTTCGGCACGCCGGAGAACGAGAGGAATACGGCGAGGACCGGCACGCGTCGAGGAAGGTCACCGACGGCGGCACGGATCGCGCGCGCGACATCCGAAGCGCGGGTCACCAGCGGCGGCGTGAACATCACGATGACCGCGTCCACGGTCGCATCCGCGGCGAGGATGCGGATCGCCTTCGCGTACTCATCCGCACCCGCGGACGCGATCATGTCGACGGGGTTCGCGGTGGACGCTTCGGGCGCCAGGAACGATCGGAGCTTCGCGCGCGTTTCCTCGGGCAGCGGCGGCACTTCGAGACCGCCCGCTTCACAGGCGTCGGCGGCGAGGATCGCGGGTCCGCCGGCGTTCGTGAGGATCGCGACGCGTCGGCCCGCAGGCAGCGGCTGATTCGCGAGGAGCGCCGCGACGTCGAACAGCTCCGCGAGCGTCTCGGTGCGGATCACGCCGGTCTGGCGGAAGAGCGCGTCGGTCGTCACGTCCGATGCGGCGACGAGCGCGCCGGTGTGCGAAGACGTCGCACGCGCCCCGGCCACCGAGCGCCCGCTCTTGACCGCGACGATGGGCTTCTTCAGACCCACGCGCCGCGCGATGCGTGCGAACTTCCGCGGGTTGCCGAACGACTCGAGATACAGCAGCGCCACGTCGGTGCGCGGGTCGCTCTCCCAGTACGCGAGAAGGTCGTTGCCGGACACGTCCGCCTTGTTGCCGACCGACACGAACGTCGAGAGGCCGATGCCACGCTGCACCGCGTGCTCGATGACGGCTAGGCCAAGCGCGCCGCTCTGGGACAGGAATCCGACGCGGCCCGGCGGTGGATACGACGGAGCGAACGTAGCGTTGAGAAGCACGTCCGGATCGGTGTTCACCACACCCATGCAGTTCGGTCCCACGAGGCGCATGTCGGACTCGCGGCAGATCGTCACGAGCTCCTTCTGGCGCGCGACGCCTTCGGGACCGGCCTCGGCGAATCCAGCGGAGATCACGACCAGCGCCGCGACCTTCTTCGCCGCGCATTCGCGCGCGAGCGCGACGACCTGCGCAGCCGGAACGACGATCACGGCGAGGTCCACCGGTCCGGGGACGTCGGCGACGCTCGGGTAGGCGCGCACCGACTGAACGACCTCGGCCGAGCGGTTCACCGGATAGACCGGGCCGTTGAACGTCGTCGCGAGAAGGTTGTGGAAGATCTCGGCCCCGATCGTCCCTCGCGTTCTCGACGCGCCGATGACCGCGACGCTGCGCGGCGACAGCAGGCGGTGCAGCGAGGTCCGGAGCGCCACTGCCTCGCGCAGGTCATACCGCTCGAGCACCACGTCGGTCAGATCCGTCGCGAGCTCCCAGCATTGGAAGCCGTCGCGCGGCGCCGACGTCGCGGTGAACCCGCTCTCTCGCAGCACCTCGGCCATTCGTCGGTTCTCGGGAAGCACGAACGCCTCGAATGTCTCGATCCCCCGGGCCCGCGCGTGCTCGGCGAGGTCAGCGAGGAGCAACGTCGCCAGACCCAACCCGCGATGATCGTCGGCCGTCGCGAAGCTGACCTCCGCCCGCTTTGGATCGATGCGCACGTATTCGGCGTGCGCGACGAAGCGCCCCTCCGGTCCGTCGACCGCGACGAGTCCGTACGTGTCCGGGCCCACGTCCGCCCACCGAGCGGCCGCGGCGCCGAGATCGGTCGCGAGGGAGTTGAAGCGCATGTAGCGGGCGTCCCGCGACAATGAGCGCAGGAACGATTCGAGCGCGGGACGGTCGCCGGCGACGATGGGGCGGACGCGTGCCGTGGAGCCGTCGCGCAGGACGACACCTTCTTCGGTCACAGCGTCGATTGTCCACCTGCCGGTCCCACTCGGAGCGTGGGCCGGTCCGGGGGCCTAGGCATGGCCACCACGCCGATCCAGGCGACGCAGCAGACGGCCTTTCACCGCGTTCGCCAGCACGAGGTATGTCGCGACGACGACCGCGACGAACGCGTAATACGGCAGCGGCAGTGGAACGAAGCCGAGCGCTCCGGCGATCGGCGTGAACGGGAGCACCGATCCGACGAGGACCACGAGCACCGTCGTGCTCGCCAACGGAATGCTCGGACGACTCTGGAGGGGGTTTCCCGCCGTGCGGATCACGAACAGCACGAGCGTCTGCGTCGCGAGCGACTCGACGAACCAACCCGTCTGGAAGAGCGGCGCGGACGCCTGGAAGATCCAGAGGAGCGCGCCGAACGTCACGAGATCGTAGAGAGAGCTCAGCGGACCCATCACGAACATGAAGTCGCGCACCAGCGCGATGTCCCAGTGGCGCGGGCTGCGCACGTAGCTCTCATCGACGTTATCGGTCGGGATCGTGACCTGGGCGAGGTCGTAGAGGAAGTCGTTGAGAAGGATCTGGCGCGGCAGCATCGGCAGGAACGGGAGGAAGAGGGAGGAAGCAGCCATGCTCAGCATGTTCCCGAACGACGAGCTCGTGCCCATGAGCAAGTACTTCATGACGTTGCCGAACGCGCGCCGTCCCGCGACGACTCCCTCGTGGAGCACATCGAGACCTGGCTCGCGCAGGATCACCGCGGCCGCGTCCTTCGCGACATCGACGCCACCCATCACGGAGATGCCGACATCGGCCGAGTGCAGCGATGGCGCGTCGTTCACGCCGTCACCGAGGAAGCCCACGACATGACCGCGCCTCTTCAGCGCGAGGATGATCCGATCCTTCTGTCCCGGCGAAACGCGCGCGAAGACGCGCGTGCGTTCAGCCAGCGGGCCGAGCGCGAGATCGTCGGTGGCCTCGATCTCGGGGCCAAGGACGATGCGCCCCGGGTCGATGCCCACGGCGGAGCACACATGACGCACGACGAGATCGTTGTCGCCGGAGAGCACCTTGAGCTCGATGCCATCGCCTCGTAGCGCGCCGAGCACTTCGCTCACGCCTTCGAGTGGCGGGTCGATGAACGCCAGGAAGCCGTCCAGCACGCAGTCCCGCTCGTCTTCGATCCCGTAGGCGAGCTGCGAGGCGATCTCGCGATGGGCGACCGCAAGCACGCGATACCCTTCGCCCGACAGGCGTCGATACAGCTCGTCGGCCCGCGCCCGCGCCGCCGCGTCGAACGGGCTGGTGCGCCCGCCGACCGCGTACGTCGCGCAGATCTCGAGCACGCTCTCCGGAGCGCCCTTGGTCACGAGAGAACGCACCGCACCCTGCTCGACGACGACGGAGAGGCGGCGTCGTGAGAAATCGAACGGGACCTCGTCCACTTTGCCAATGCTCGGATCGACCGAGGTGGCCGCGAGGATCGCCGCGTCAAGCGGGCTTTCGATGCCGGTCTGATGCGCGCTGTTCAACGCGCCATACCGCGACGCATCGTCCGAGGCACGGCCCTCGATGTCCACCGCGCGCTCGAGGCGGAGCACGCCGGACGTGATCGTGTTCGTCTTGTCGGCACAGAGGATGTCCATGCTGCCGAGGTTCTGGATCGACGCCAGCTGCTTCACGATGACGCCGCGCTTCGCCATGTGCACCGCGCCCCGCGCGAGCGTGACGCTCATGATCATCGGCAGGTACTCCG
>JBGPZT010000218.1:0-3349 GCA_041493915.1 Candidatus Limnocylindria bacterium | reverse complement strand
GCTGCTCGTACTGCGCCTCGGCCTGCTCGAGCTTCCGATTCAGGTCGGCGGTCTCTCGGTTCGCGGCGCCCAGGGCGCCGACGGCCTGTGACTTGTTCGCGGCCGCGTACGCCCGCTGCTCGTCAGTCTGCTCGATCGACGTCTGCATCTGCGCAATGAGGTCGTCGTACTTCGCTTTATCAGCCGCGAGGCCCTCGCGCTGCGTTGCGATCTGCTCCTGGAGACCGAGGATCTCCTTCTGCTTGCCGGCCGCGTCGTCGAGCTTGGCCCCGGTGTCCGCGCGGAGGCTGCGGATCTCGTTCGCGAGCTGCTGGTCCTGGCGGTTCACGAAGATCATCTGCTGCACGCGGTTCGCGAACTCCGTGAGGGTGTGCGAAGAGAGGAGCATCTCGAGCGGGCTGATGAGCGCCTGCCGGTACGTTACGAGGAGGTGCTTCGCGTACAGGTCTTCACGCGCCACGAGCTGGCGCTGCTCCTCGGCGGCCTGCGCGGTCAGCGAGTCCGCGAGCGCCTTCGTCTCGTCGAGCTGGAACGCGACGAGGGCGAGTTGCTCTTCCGCGATCTGGATCTGGTAGCCCAGCGACTCGGCCTCCGTTTGGGCCGACGCCTGCTTCTCGGCGAGGTCGGAGATGCGCGCGTTCGCCGAGTCGACGGCGGCCTGGAACTGATTCGCGGCCACCTTGTAGCGCTCGGCGTTCTGGCGCGACACGGTGACGGCACGCTCGAGCTCTTCTTTGCGGCGGAGGGCCTCCTGGAGCGGATCGTCGGCAGCGACGGGCATCTGCTGGCCGATGAACAGGGCGAGGACCGCCAGCGCGACGACGGTCGCGCGCAGTCCGCTCTTCCTCCACCCACCTCCCCGGCCGTTCCGGGGAGTTCCCATAGCGACCGCATGGTCCCACCGCGGGCGGCCGCCGGTCAATACGCGACGGAGTGTCACTTCGCGAGGTGGGCGCGCACGGACAGCGTCGCCCCTCCGGCGCCCACGAGGAGCGCCACGCCCAGCACGCTCGCGGCGAGCTGGAACGCGAATTCTGGCCCCAGCGAGATCGGGAGAGTGACCAGGAAGTCGAGCATCGCTGCGGTGACCGGCCCCGATGCGGCGAACACGACCGAGAGCGCGACGACCGCCCCGAGAGCCCCGACGAGCATTCCCTCGAGGATGAATGGCCAGCGCACGAACCAGTCCGATGCGCCGACGAGCTGCATGATCTCGATCTCGTCGCGGCGCGCGTGCACGGCGATGCGGATCGTGTTCACGATCACGAACAGCGCCACGAACAGCATCATCGCGAGGATCGCGACACCGCCGACCGACAGCACGCGTGTGATCGTCAGCAGCTGGTCGACGACCTGCGGATTGTCGATGACGTCGGCGATCACGCCGCCGCCCACCTCCGTCCGCAGCTCGTCACCGAAGCGCTTGGCCTGGCGCGCGTCCGAGAGCTTGACCTCGAGCGACGCGGGCAGCGGATTCGAGTCGATGGCCGCGAGGACGAAGTCCTTGCGCCGGTCGGCGATGTCCTGCAGCCGCTGGAGTGCCTGCTCCTTGGTGATGTACTCGACGCGCGACACCGCCGGGTCCCCCTCGATCCGCGCCTTCAGCGCGAGGATCTCCGATACCTTCGCGTTGTCGTCGATGAAGAGAGCGATCTCGACCTTCGACTCGAGCACGCTCACCGCAGCCTGCAGTCCGCGATCGGTCGTGAGGAAGAACGCGAACAGCAGGAGCATCAGCGTCACCGTGAATGTCGACGCCAGGCTCATGACCGGATTTCGCCAGAAGCCCTGGCCGGCCGCGCTGAAAACGTACCCGACGCGCCTCATGCGGCGTACAGGCCTTCGCGCTCGTCGCGCACGACCATTCCGTGATCGAGGTGCACCACGCGACGTCGGAGCGCGTTGACGATCTCCGCGTTGTGCGTGGCCATCACCAGCGTCGTCCCGAGCTCGTTGACGCGCGTGAGCAGCTTGATGATCTCCCAGCTCGTCACGGGGTCGAGGTTCCCGGTGGGCTCGTCGGCGATCAGGATGCGCGGCCGGTTCACGAGCGCGCGCGCCATCGCGGTGCGCTGTTGCTCGCCGCCGGAGAGTTGGCTCGGAAAGTGATCGCGCCGTGCGGTGAGGCCGACGAGCGAGAGGGCGCGCTCGGTCTCTTCGCGGACCAGGCGTCCCTCATGACCGGTGACGATGAGCGCGAACGCAACGTTCTCGGCGACGATCTTCCGGGGCAACAGCTTGAAGTCCTGGAACACGACGCCCACCTTCCGACGGAGCAGGTGCACGCGCGAGCGCGGCATGCGACCGACGTCCTCGCCGTCCACGACGACGCGACCGGTCGTCGCCTGCTCCTCGCGGATGAGGAGCCGTATGAGCGTGGACTTCCCGGCGCCGGACGATCCCACCAGGAAGATGAAATCGCCTGAGTCGATCCGGAGGTCGACGTCGCGCAGCGCGAAGGTGCCGTTCGGGTAACGCTTGCTCACGTCGTCGAGCGCGATCAACCCGGTGCCTTCCCTCTCAATGCGGCGGTCCCGTGGCGCCTGCCTGCTCGCTCCAGCTGCCAAACAACGCCACGTTCCTCGACTGTCCGGGAAACCATATCGGCCCGCATGCGTCGAAACAACGGCCAACAGGCTCGAATTGGTACTGCTGCGACCGAATTCGTACGCGCGATTGACAGGGCCGGGCCCCTCGCTCTGGCTGTTGTGCCCCGCTATTTCACCGGGAGCTGGGTCTGGGTCGGTCGGGTCGTGGTGAAGGTGGCGATCGACGCGATCTTCGCGTCGCCCGTGGTCATGACCTTCACGCCCATCGTGGGCCGGCCGAGGACGCGGATCTGGTCGAGCGGTGTGCGGATCACGACACCCGTGGTCGAGATCAGGAGGATCTCCTGGCTGCCCTCGTCGACCATCTGCATCGCCGCGACGTCACCTGTTTTCGGGCCCAGCGACGCGAGGATGACACCCTGGCCGCCACGGCCCTGGGTCGGGAACTCCTCGACGGCGGTGCGCTTGCCGTAGCCGTTCGCGGTGACCGACAGGACCTCGGTGCGCGGCCGCGCGATGCCCATGCCGACGATCTCGTCACCCTTCTGCAACCGGATGCCTGTGACGCCCTGCGTCGAGCGGCCCATCGGCCGCGCGTCTGACGCCTTGAATGAGATGCCCTTGCCCCTGCGCGTCGCGAGGATGACGCGGTCGTCCTTCGCGCACGCCGCGACCCAGGCGAGCTCGTCGCCCTTGCGGAGCGCGATGGCGATGAGGCCAGCGCGGCGGACCGTCGCGTACTCGGATAGCGCGGTCTTCTTCACGAAGCCCTTGCGCGTGGCCATCATCAGGAACTCGGC
>JBGPZT010000020.1:0-27358 GCA_041493915.1 Candidatus Limnocylindria bacterium | reverse complement strand
TTTTCGCTTACGACCCCGATTCACCCGATCTTCTGGACGTTTTCGCCGGGGCGTAGCGACGGCGCTACTCTCTTGTCCCCGTGCCGAATGAACCGACACCAACACCGGTCGCAGCGACGCCTCCCGAGGAGCCGCGCCGTCCCGATCCGCTCGCCGCGGCGGTGGCGGAAGGTGTGGTGCGCCTCCGTCGCGAGGCCGGGCTCTCTGAGCGCGCCGCGGCGCGCAAGCTCGGCACCTCGCAGACGCAGCTTCGTCGCATGGAGGACCCCCGCTACCTTCCCTCGCTCCGCTCGCTCCAGCGCGTCGCGCTCGCCTACGGCTACAAGCTGAGCGTCGCGTTCGAGCGCGAGGACGCCGCCGCAAAGCGCACGGCGACGGCGAAGGAGATCAAACCGAAGCGGGCTGCCGCGTCCAGAGGGTCTAGAGGGTCCGGGTCACCTTCGAAAGCCCGGCGGGCTTCTCCGGGTCGCGGCCGTGCCGGCGCGCGACGTGCGCCGCGACGTGCTGGGCAGCGACGACGAGCACGATCGGGCTGAGCAGCTCACCGACCGTCCTCCGCAGCAGCACCGCGTCATCCACCTTCGCAGCCAGCGTTTCATCGTCCGTGATCGCGTAGACGCGCGCGCCACGTCGGGCCATCGCCGCAGCCAGCGAGCGCGTCTCGCGCTCCGTTGCACCCCGCGCCGCGAGGATCAGCACCGGCGTGCCGCGCTCGAGAAGCGCGCGGGGACCGTGCGCGAAGTCCGCGCTCGAATACGGCTCTGCCCAGACGCGCGCGAGCTCCTTGATCTTCAGCGCAGCTTCGAGCGCCGCGGCGTAGCTGTATCCGCGACCGAGGACGACGAGTGCGCGCGCCGATCCGATCTTGCGCGCGATGCGCGCCGCGTCCGGCTCGCTCTCCACCGCTTCGCGCATCGCATCCGGCAGCTGGGCGAACTCGAGCGGCCGACCCGCCGCCGCCCCCGCGAGCATCGCGAGCGCGACGCACGAGCTCGTGTATGTCTTCGTGGCGGCGATCGCGCGCTCCGGTCCGCAGCGGAGCTCGAAGACATGCTCGGCGGCGCGGCCCAGCGCGGATGACGCGCGATTCGTGATAGCGACCGTGAGCGCGCCGTCGCGCCGAGCCGCGGCGATGACCGCCGAGACATCGGGCGCCGCGCCCGACTGCGAGATCCCGATGACCGCGCCACCCGCGTAGCGCGGCGGAGTGCCGTACCGCGTCACCAGCGACGGGGCGGCCGACGCGGTGACGATCCGCGCGAGTCCTTCAAAGAGGTACTTGCCGTACGTCGCCGCGTTGTCCGACGAGCCGCGCGCGGCGACGGTGAGGTGCCTCGCCCGAGACAGAAGCACGCCGAGGCGGCGGGCGTCCGCGGCGCCCTCATCGAGGAGGCGCGCTACCGCCGCCGGCTGCTCGGCGATCTCCGAACGAAGCGACATCGACGCGATGATGCACGTGCGCGCGGAGGTACGAGAGGGGCAGGACGACCGGGCTACTTGTGGCGGCCTGGGGCGGCGACCAGCATCGCGCCGAGGGACGGAAAGGACGACATGGGGGGACTCCGCTCGGCGTTCACAGCGCTCGCCGGTCACGGTCCGCGGGCGCGCCTCGCGGAACGCGCCGCAACATATCTCGGCGAGCGCCTGTCCACCGATTACGTCGTGATGGCGCGCTACGCACCGCGCGACGTCAGCTCCGACCTCGTTCCGCTCGTCGTCCTCGGTCCGCACGGCGTGCTCGTCGTCGAGCCGCGGGATGAAGAGGGCGCGCTCGTGTGCTACCAGGATCACTGGTACCGACGGACCGGGCCGGGCATCTCGCATCCGTTTTCCGACTCGCCGTCAAAGCGCGCGCGCTCCAACGCGGCGCGCGTGAAGAGCGATCTCGCGAGCGGCGGCTTCATCTACACGGCCGTCGAGGGCGTCGTCGTGCTGACGCGCGGACAGCCGGACGACGTCGGCAGCTCGTGCGTCCCGGTGATCGCGGGGATGGACGCGCTTGTGCGCCATCTGGAGACGCATGCGCAGCGCGACAGCTCGACCGAGCGCACGCAGGCGCTCGTCGGCGCGCTGTCGGGTCCGATCCGCCTCGTCACGACGTAAGGAACGAGTGCCGCGGGCTTCAGTCATGCGGCAGGGATGACGTCGTGTGGCAGCGGCCTCGCGACCGCGCCCTGGCGAGAGAACGAGGTGATTGCTGAAGAGCGAGCCGTCGCCTCACTCGCGGAGCGCAGCGAAGAGATCCGTCTCGAGCGGGGACCCACCTGGCTCCGGGAACTCGCGGATGAACGTCTCCTCGTTGAAGATCTCCGGCAGCTTCGCGCGCGCCGTGGCCCACATCGCGAGATCGGGCGCCTGCGTCTGATGCGCCTCCATCGCGTGCACCTTCGCGTCGAGGACGCCCTGGATGTCGACGACCGCGCCCAGCCGCGCGCGCGTCCAGCGCTGCGGCTTCACGGCGAGGGTCTCCATGTACTGCGCGAACGCGGGCATGAGCGACGAGAGCCGATCGACGAGCTCCGCCGAAGCGACGAACCGATAGCACCGCTTCGCGTGCCAGTGCGCTCCGATCTCCGGCTCGTGTCGCTGCACGCCGGCGAGCTCGATGGCCGTGAGCGCGCGCTCGCCCGCCGCGATGTGATCGGGATGGCCGTAGCCGCCGTCCGGCCCCCAGATGATCACGACCTCGGGCCGCACGCGCCGCAGCCAGCGCACGATGTCGCGGACGACCCAGTCCTCGTTGACATCGGCGAGGCCGCCGTCGGGGTACCGAAGACACGTGACGCTCGCCAGGCCCATCCGCTGTCCCGCCTCCGCGAGCTCCCGCGCACGCGTCGGCCCGACGAGCGCGCGCGGGACGACCTTGTCGACGCCCGCCCAGCCCTTCTCGCCCTGGGTGAGGCAGAGGCTGTGGACCTCGATTCCTTCCCTCGCGCATCGGAGGAGCGTGCCGCCGGTGCCGAACGTCTCGTCGTCCGGATGCGCGAGCACGGTCGCGAGCTTCAGTGGCATCGGCTGAGACGATAGCCGAGGCTATGCTCGCCTCATGAGCGGTACCGCGCGGATCGTCGTCGTCGAGGACGACGCGTCGGTCGCGCAGCTGGTCACGCTCTACCTGCGGAACGCGGGGTACATCGTCGAGCACGCGGGCACCGGCGAGCGAGCGCGCGCGCTCTTCGACGAGGTGAAGCCCGCGCTGGTCGTGCTCGACCTCGGTCTGCCCGACACGGACGGCATCGACCTCTTCAAGGAGTTGCGAGGCCGTTCGGACACGCCGGTGATCGCGCTGACCGCGCGGGCGGAGGACGCCCAGAAGATCGCCGGGCTCGACGCGGGCATGGACGACTACCTCGCGAAGCCCTTCAACCCGAAAGAGCTCGTCTCGCGCGTGCGCGCGATCCTGCGGCGCGCGTCGGGGATGCCCGGCGGCGGACGCGTCCTCCGCGTCGGCAACCTCAGCGTCGACCCGGCGCGGCACGAGGTTCTCGTCGGCGGGACCGCGGTCGCTCTGCGCGCGAAGGAGTTCGAGCTCCTCGAGGCCTTCTGCCGGCAGCCCGGCCTGGTCCTCACGCGGGACCACCTGCTCGAGGACGTATGGGGCTTCGCGTATCCGGGTGAGACACGCACGGTCGACGTGCACGTGAAGCAGCTGCGCGACAAGCTCGCCGGCGCCGACGCGAAGATCGAGACCGTCTGGGGCGTGGGATACAAGCTCGTGGCGCCCTCCACCTGATGTTGCGCAGCGTCGCGGGCCGGCTGTTCCTTTCCTATCTCGGTGTCGTCGCCGTCGGCCTGCTCGTGGCGACGATCGCCGTCTCGGGCCTCCTCGTCCGGTACGAGAACGACGTGCTGCGTCTCCGGCTGCAGGAGCTCTCGGCGCCGCTGCTCACAGCGATGACGACCGCGCTCCGCGCCGGCCAGCAGCCTCGCGAGGTCATCGACGCGCTCGCCGAGCAGGCGGGGTCGGCCGATGCGCGCCTCCTCGTGCTCTCGAACAACCGGCGCGTGCTCGTCGACAGCGCGAGTGCTCTCACGAACCAGACGCTGCCGACGCCGACACAGGGGACCTTCGGCGGGTTCATCGACGGCGAAGCGCAGTGGCTCTTCGTCCAGTCGGCGTTCCGCCCGGCGGCGACCGGGATCAATGCTGCGATCATCGTCGTCGCTCGTCCGCGCGCCGCCTTCGGGGACGCAGTGCGGATCCTCCTGCCGTCTCTGCTGGTGGCCGGCCTCGTGGCCGCGGGTTTCGCGCTCATCGTCGCGGGCCTCCTATCGCGCACGATCACGCGACCGCTCCGCGATCTCGTCGGGGGCGCGCGTGGCTTTGCTCGCGGCGAGTACCGGACGCGCGTCCCGGTCGCGGGGCCCGGCGAGGTGGCGGAGCTCGGCGGGGCATTCAACGAGATGGCCGGCGAGATCGAGAGGGCGCGTGATAGCGAGCAGGCGTTCCTCGCGGACATCTCGCACGAGCTGCGGACGCCGCTGACATCGATCCAAGGCTTCGCGCAGGCGATCGCCGAGGGTGAAGCCGCCGGCGAGGCCGCGCCGCCCGCCGCGAAGATCATCCAGCGCGAATCGCGCCGGCTCATCCGTATGGTCGAGGGGCTGCTCGAGGTCGCCAAGCTGCAGGCCGGTGGCCCGGAGCTTGCGCGGGAGCGCGTCGAGGCGACGGCGCTCGTGACAAGTGCGGTCGCCGCGCTCGAGGTGCAGGCGCAGGAGGCCGGCGTGACGCTGGACGTGACGACCGAAGGACTGCCCGCGGTGCGCGGCGATCCCGACAAGCTCGCGCAGCTCTTCACCAACCTCATCGACAACGCGGTCAAGCACTCGCCGCGCGGCGCCTCGGTCACGGTGCGCGGCGCGCGCGAGGACGGCCAGGCGGTCGTCCGCGTGCGCGACGCCGGGTCCGGGCTTCCGGGTGGCGCGCAGACGCGCCTCTTCCGCCGCTTCTATCGCGGCGAGAATGCGCAGCGTGATGGCGCGGGTCTCGGCCTCGCGATCGCGCAGGCGATCGCGGTCGCGCACGGCGGGGCCATCACCGCGCGCAACGTGGACGAAGGCGGCGCTGAGTTCACGGTGCGCCTCCCGGCCGTCTAGTCCGTATCCTCGAGGGGCCATGGCGCTCGGCGGCATCGTGAGAGGCAAGCGCACGACGCTGCGCACTCCGACGGAGGACGACCTTCCGGCGTACGCGCGCTGGATGGCCGACATGCGCGTACGACGCGCGGCCGGCGTGTGGCACGAGCCGGCGATGCCTGCGACGTGGAAAGAACGGCTCAAGGACCAGGCGAAGGAGCAGCGCGTCGTGCTTTGGTCGATCGAGGCCGACGGCCGTCTGATCGGGCTTGCACGAGCGCGGCTCGGTGGGCTCGAGAGCCCACCCGGCGCGCATCTCCAGCACTTCATCCTCGATCCTGAGGAGTGGCGAAAAGGCTATGGCTGGGACGCGGCCCTCGCGCTGCACCGCTACTTCTTCGACTACCTCGACCTGAAGCGCTCCGGCACCGAGCTGCGCGCGGACAACACCGCCGCCCTGCGCATCGCAGAGAAGCTCGGCTACACCGAATTTGGTCGGGGCCACGAGGTGCATTACCGCGACGGGGCGTACGTCGACGAGGTGTGGGTCTTGATCGAGCGCGCGACGTGGGATGAGCGGTGGGCACGTAGCGAGCGCGAGTACGTGCCGTTCGGGGAGGCTCGCTGATGCTGGGGCCACGCATCGTCGGCGATGACGGCATCGAGCTGCGTCCGCCGGTGCTCGAGGACTACCACCTGTTCCGGACCTGGGGGATGCAGCCCGAGGTCACCCGTTTCTTTGGACCACGCTTCACCAGCGAGACGCCGGCCACCGCGGAAGAGCGCCTGAAGAAGGAGCTCGAAAGCAACGACACGGTGCTGTGGTCGATCGCATACGAGGGTGAGACGGTCGGCCTCACCGGCATCTTCGACATCAGCTGGACCAGCCGCGACGGCGAGACCGGAATCTTCATCGGACGTCACGACCTCTATGGGAAAGGCATCGCGAGCGAGGCCGTGCGCCTGCGGATGGCGTTCATCTGGAACGAGATGGGCTTCCATCGCACGCACAACTGGATCGCGCTCGCGAACCGCGGCAGCTGGCGCGCGAATCAGAAGTCGGGTTACTCCCAGATCGGCACGTACCCGCGCTCGTGGTTCCGCTCGGGCGAGTGGTTCGACGAATGGCTCGGCGAGGCCTTTCCACGCACCTTTCCGCCGGAAAAGCTCCCGAGCCCGTGGCGCGATGAGAACCACCCGAAATGATGGTGTGAGCACCAGAGACGCGGTACAATGATGTCGTCCCGCAAGGGACACGCGGCGGCGAGAGTGATCAACGCGGGCGTTCTGAGGCTTTCTTCCTCCCGAACCCCCTGGCGAGTGCTCAAGGCGTCAGCAACATAAAGGGAGGAAGCTTCAACAATGAGCTTCACCGACAAGACTCTGACCTGCAAAGACTGCGGTCAGGAATTCATCTGGACTTCTGGGGAACAGGAGTTCTACCAGGCCCGTGGTCTGGTCAACGAGCCAGGCCGATGCACGAGCTGTCGCGCGGCACGCCGCGCAGGCGGCGGCGCCGGCGGTTCGTACAGCGCAAGCGGTGGCATGAGTGGACCCCGTGAGTTCTTCACGGCCACGTGCAGCAACTGTGGCAACGAGGCGCGCGTGCCTTTCCAGCCGCGCGGCGACAAGCCCGTGTACTGCAGCTCCTGCTTCGAGCAGGTCAGGCCATCAGCATCCCGTCGATACGCCTAAGCGGCGCACCGAACAGCTGAAAAGAAGAGCCCCGCCGAAAGGCGGGGCTCTTCTCATTTCACTTGAGGCGCTCGAGCCAGCGATGCTTTGGGTCGATCGTGTAGAGGGCGGCGGCGAGCCAACCCTTCTGGGCGACATCGAGCCGTGGCAGCGCGTACAGGAAGTCGGTCTCGTCCACGGGTCGGGGCGACTGCGATTTGTACAGCAGCGTGACTTCGGGCCGAATGAACTGGATGCCGTACGCATCGCGGCGGCCGAGATCCGCGACGTTCAGGCCGATGCGCCCATCGCGGCGGTACGACCACCGTATGCCCTGGCTTTCTTCGAAGAGGAGCGCGACACGCCACGGGCCGTCGGTCGTCTGCCGCGCCCAGGCCTCGTGGTGTGCGGGGTCCTTGATCAGCTCGCCGCGCTTCCAGGGGATGAGCTCGCCGTCGTGCGCGATCTGGACGTCCCATGTCGCGAGCGCCTCGCGGAACGCCAGCTGGTCGCGCCGCAACACAGCGACGTCAATGTCCAGGTGAGTCCGCGTTTCGTGACCGATGAACATATCGAGCGCGCGTCCGCCGGTCATCCACCACGGCACGGCGACGGACGCGAAGAGCTGTTTCACCTCTTCAAGGCTGAGCGGGTCCCACTGTTGTCTTGGGGCGGTGGTCTCTGGTTCCTGCATCAGAACCCCGAGCTGTACACGCGGAGCGCGGGCACGCGGTAGGTGATCCGGTGCTGCTTCGCCCATCTGTCGTCAACGCTGCGCTGCACGCGTTCCTCATTCTGGTAGTAGCGGTACGCCAGCTTCCGGATGTCGGCCTGCGCGACGCTCTGGTCGTCGTTCGGGCGGACCGTGCCATCGATGCGCACGAAGCGGTACCCGTCCGGGACGATCAGCGACGCCCGCGGGTCACGGGCGAGGTTCTCCGGTTTCGTCCGGCCGGCCGCGGTGTTGAACATGATCTCGTCGCCCTCGAGCGCGTACCACATGACCGTGAGGTGCGCCGAGCCGTTCGCGTTGGTCGTCCCGAGCACGGCGTACCGGACCTCGTGGAGGAAATCGCGCTCGGCCTGGGTCAGTTCTCGCCGCACTGCCACACCCCTTGTTAGTTCTAGCGGAACATGTCGCGGTCTGCGGGACGCACGTACTCGCGCGCCGTCTCCGACGGCTCGTCGAGCGCGAAGCCGCGCACCAGGGCCGCCGGGCAGCGATCGAGCTTTCCCATAACGAGCTCGGCCGCGGCGGCGATCTCGTCGGCGACGGCGATCTCGGTCACGCGCAGCTCGTAGCCCTCCGGATCGCGCTGGCCGACGTAGCGCTTGAGCGCGGGCAGGCCCGCGATCCCGATCGCAACGTTGGTGTGACCCTCGCGCCACGCTCGGCCGAACGTGTCCGTTACGACGACGGCGACGGTCGCACCCGTGGTCGCGTGGAAGGCATCGCGCAGCCGTGACGCCGACGCGTCCGGGTCAAGCGGTAGGAGGATGACGGTGTCGGGTGCGCCGGCGTTCGAGCGATCGACGCCGGCGTTCGCGCAGACGAAACCATGGCGCGTCTCGCTGATCAGGATTCCGCGCTCCCAGCGCACGATCTTCGCGCTCTCCGAGAGCACGACCTCGATCTGGCGCGCATCTTTGCCTGACTCCGCCGCCATTTCGCGTGCGCGTTCGCCCGGCACGATGTCCGCGAGATGCACGATGCGTCCCTCGCTCTTCGACACGATCTTCTGAGCGATGACGACGATGTCCCCGTCGCGGATCTCCTCGCCCTGCGCGCGCGCGGCATCGCGGATGAGCGTTGCGAGATCGTCGCCGGGCAGGATCTCAAGCAGGCCGTCGATCGCCGTGATCGTGAGCTGCGTCACGGATTCCTCATACGATGTGCGCCATGTTGACACTCGGCTGGAAAGCGTCGGCGGAGCAGTTCGCGCCGGCCGATCTCCTCCACTACGGCGTTCTCGCCGAGCAGCTCGGTTTCGACAGCGTCGTGGTGAGCGATCACTTCCACCCCTGGCGCGACACCGGTGGCCACGCCCCGTTCTCCTGGGCCTGGCTCGGGGCGCTCGGCGCGAAGACGTCGCGGGTCCGGATGGGCACGAGCGTGGTGACGCCGACGTTCCGCTATCACCCGGCGATCGTGGCGCAGGCCGCGGCCACGCTCGCGCTGCTGTTCCCGGACCGCTTCTTCCTCGGCGTGGGATCGGGCGAGTCGATGAACGAGACGCCGGTCATGGCCTCTGAGTGGCCCGAGCCCGCGGAGCGCTTCCGCCGCCTGCGCGAGGCGGTGAAGCTCATGAAGCTGCTGTGGTCCGACGACTACGTCACGTTCGACGGGAAGTATTTCCACACCCGCGCGGCGAAGATCTTCGACAAGCCAGCTCGCGGCGTGCCGCTGTACATCGCGGCCGCGGGGCCGCAGACCGCGACCTTCGCCGGCAAGGAAGCCGACGGCTTCATCTGCACCAGCGGAAAGGGCGACGAGCTGTACCGCGAGACGCTGCTGCCCGCCGTGGAGGCGGGTGCGCGGGAGGCCGGACGGGATCCCGCGAAGATCGAGCGGACGATCGAGATGAAGGTCTCGTTCGACACGGACCGGGACCGTGCCATGGGCGACACGCGCGAATGGGCCGCGCTCGCTTTGCCGTCCGAGGACAAGGCCGGCGTCGAGGATCCGCGTGAGATGGAGCGCCGGGCGGAAGCCGCGGCAGACCGGGCGCACACCCGCTTCATCGTCTCCACCGATCCCGACGAGCACGTCGCGAAGATCCGCCGCTACGTGGAGTGGGGCTTCACGCACCTGATCTTCCACTTCCCAGGCAAGGACCAGGAGCGATCGATGCGCCTGTACGCGCGCGAGATCCTTCCCCGCCTGCGTGCCTAGTCTCTCGGCCGAGGCACGCGAGCTCCTCGCGAGCGCACGCGTCGCGCATCTCGCGACCTCCGACCAGTACGCCCGGCCCCATGTCATACCCATCGTGTTCGTGTGGAGGGAGTCCCTGCTCTACACGCCACTCGACCGCAAGCCGAAGCGGGACGACGACTGGCACGCACTCCGCCGGGTGCGGAACATCGAGACGAACGGCCGCGTCGCTGTCGTCGTGGATCGCTACGACGAGGAATGGTCGCGGCTCGCGTGGGTCCTGCTCGAGGGCGTGGCGACCATCCTCGAGACCGGCGAGGAGCGCGACGAGGCAGCGACGCTGCTGCGTGAGAAGTACGCGCAGTACGAGAAGCTGACGCTGGAAGGGCGGCCGATCGTACGCCTGGAGATCGAGCGCGGGACCGAGTGGTCTAGCGCGACGCCTTCGCCTTAGGAGCACGCTGCCGCAGGCGGAAGCGGCGAACCTTCGCGCGGTTCCCGCAGTCGTTCATGTCGCACCATCGGCGGGTGTGGTTGCGGCTCCTGTCGATGAAGAGCCACTCGCACGTCGCGGACCCACACTCACGGACGCGCCCCAGGTCGTCCTTCGACCGCAGCAGGTCCGCGGCTGAGCGGGCGATCGCCCACAGCGGCCGGTCCAGCAGCAGCTCGTCCGACCATTCGTAGTCGACACCGCGCCCGCTCTGTTGAAGACGTGCGTGTCGCAGCGCGGCGAGCTCCTCTTCGTGGATGGTCGCAAGATCGGTGGGCTCGGCTCGCGCGTTGTTCGCGAATGCGTCGAAGACACGCCAGACCGTCTCCCGCAGGGCGATCGCTCGGCGGAGCACGGCCGCGGCAGGCGCGGGTCGTCGACCGGCGTCCAGGGCGAGACGTCGAGCCTGAGAGGGCGAGATCGTCCCGGCGCTGCGGCCGAACTCGACGAGATCCCTGTACTCCACCAGGTGCTCGTGGGTCGGAGCTGTATGCATACCCCCGAGGGTGTTCGCGAAGTCGAGCGCGACCGAACCTCCGACGAATTCGAAGTCGAAGTCGTGATCGGCCCTGGGAATGTCTCGCATCTTACCTCCGTAAGCCTTGACGCTGGTTACAGCATAGCCCATCGTACAAACCATCGTTAAGTGCCAACGATGGTTACAACGGTTGACACAGAGAGGCGGGCCGACATGGAGCTGATGCTGTTCGCGGGAGTTCTGGTGGTGCTGGACGTTGCTGCCTACTTCTTCGGCTACGACAGCCGCGAGGCCTCGGCGCTCGATCACCACGATCGGGCGCTCGAGGCAGCCCGGCGTGGACAGTTCGACGCGTACAGCCACGAGCTGGCGCAGTTCGAGCGCAAGATCCTGAAGGACGTCTGGCCGGGCTTCTAGACTCCCGTCTCTCATGGAGTTCGGGTTCACCCTGAAGCCGGACGTCACGTTCGAGCGCGCGGTCAGCCTCGCGCGTCTCGCGGAGCGCAGCGGCTTCACCTATGGCTGGATCTTTGACAGCCACGTGCTCTGGAAGGAGCCCTACGTCCTCCTCACGCTCATGGCCCAGAACACCGAGCGCATGCGGCTGGGGACGTGCGTCACCAATCCCGCGACACGGGAGCCGTCCGTGACGGCGAGCACCCTCGCGGTGCTGCAGCTACTGAGCAACGGCCGCATGGATCTCGGCATCGGCCGCGGCGACTCGGCGCGCCGCGTCCTCGGCAAGCAGCCGACGACGCTCGCGGTCCTCGAGGAAGCGACGCGGGTCATCCGCGACCTGTGCGAGGGCCGCGAGGTCGTCTACGAGGATACGAAGCTGCGCCTCAAGTGGGCCGCGAAGTACCGCCTCCCGGTCTGGATCGCCGGGTACGGACCCAATGCGCTCGCGCTCACGGGCCGCATCGCCGACGGCGCCATCATCCAGTTGGCCGACCCGAGTCTCGTGGGCTGGTGTGTCGGCCTCCTGCGGCAGGGCGCGCGCGGCGCCGGCCGCGATCCGAACGCGGTCGCGGTCATGGCCGCAGCCCCGGCGCACCTGGGCGACCGCACCCGAGCACTGGAGGCAGTCCGCTGGTTCCCCGCCCTGGTGAGCAACCACGTCGTTGACCTGGTGAAGCGCCACGGTGAGCAAGGTCTCCCGGCTGACCTCACCGCCTACGTTCGAGACCGCCCGGGCTACGACTACCGGCACCACGCTGAGTCCGGCTCGTCCAACGCCGCCTTCGTCGACGACGAGTCGGTGGAGCGGTTCTGTGTCATCGGCGATCCGAAGCAGCACATCGCCAAGCTGCGCCAGCTCGCCGCGGTGGGCGTGAAGCAGTTCAACCTCTATCTCATGAGCGGCGACGAGGAGGAGATCCTCGAAACCTATGGCCGAGAGATCATTCCCGCGCTGAGGGATGTGGCGCCGGTGCTTACCGCCTAGCCTCGTCTCACACGGGGCGGGCTAGAGCTCGCCCGTCGCCGCGTACCGGTCGGCGACCGTCAGCGCCTCATCGATCGCCTTCACGCCGAACGCGATCTCGTCTGCGGTCACGTTGAGCGGCGGCGCGATGAACAGCATGTTCCAGCGGTTGAGGATGTACACGTCGCGCTGCATAAGCGCGTTCTTGATCGCGGTCTGGAGCTTTGCCGACGGCCCGTTCCAGCGCTCCAGCATCTCCTTGGTCTTGCGGTCCTTCACGAGCTCGATGCCGATGAACAGTCCCTTGCCGCGGACGTCGCCTACCGATGGGTGACGCTGCGCGACGGCTCGCAGCTCGCGCATCAGCAGCTCGCCGCTCCGCGCGCCGCGCTCGATGAGACCGTCCTCGCGGTAGGCCGCGATCGTGGCGACGCCGGCCGCACACGCGAGTGGATGGCCCGCGTACGTGAGACCAGCCCACAGCACGTTCGTGTCGAAGTGCTTCGCGATGGGCTCGTTGACGATGACGCCGCCGAGCGGAACGTAGCCCGAGTTCACGCCCTTCGCGAAGGTCATCATGTCCGGCACCACGCCGTCGTGCTCGGCCGCGAACCACTTGCCGGTGCGGCCGAACCCGGTCATGACCTCGTCGAGGATGAGCAGGATCCCGTACTTGTCGCACAGAGTGCGCAGGCCGCGGATGAAGCCGTCCGGCGGCACGATGAGGCCCGAGCTGCCGACGATCGGCTCGAGGAAGATCGCCGCGACGTACTCGGGGCCCTCGTACCAGAGCACCTCTTCCACGTGCGCGAGCGCCTTCTGCGCGTCGCTGCCGAACATCGAGCGATACGGGTCGGGATTTAGGAACCGCACCACGCCGGTGATGCCGGGTTCGTTCGCCCACCGGCGGTTGTCGCCGCCGAGCGTCGCGGCGCCCTGCGTCTGTCCATGGAAGGAGCGCCACTGCGTCAGCACCTTGTGGCGCTTCGTGTACATGCGCGCGATGCGAAGCGCGTGCTCGTTAGCCTCGCTGCCCCCCGTGGTGAAGAGCGTTTTGGTGAGATCGCCCGGCGTGATGTCCGCCATGAGCCGCGCGAGCTCGGCGCGGCTCTCCTCTCCGAATGACGGCGTGACGTAGCAAAGGCGTTCGGCCTGCTCCTGGATCGCGCGGACGACCTTGGGGTGGCCGTGGCCGAGGTTGACGTTGATGAGGCCGGACGAGAAATCGAGGATGCGCCTCTCGCCCGCGTGAAGCCATGATCCCTTCGCGCCAGTGATGACGAGCGGCGACAGCGCGCCCTGCGCCGACCACGAGACGAGGACGTGGTCCTTGGTGTCCTTGACGATCGCGGAGGTGTCGACGGGACGCTTGGTGTCGAGCGCCATGAGGCAGTGGAGTCTAGTCTGTGGCCGTGCGAATCGGCTTCCAGCTGTGGCCACAGAACACCACCTGGCCCGCGATGCGCGACGCGGCGCAGCTCGCGGATCGCCTCGGCATCGACTCCGTTTGGACCTGGGACCACTTCTACGCGCTCTCGGGCGAGGAGGAGCGGCCGAACTTCGAGGCCTGGCAGATCCTGCCGGCGCTCGCCGCGGTCACGCAGCACGTGCGCCTCGGCGCGATGGTATCGGGCATCACCTACCGGCATCCCGCGATCCTCGCGAACATGTCCGCGACGCTGGATCAGATCTCGAACGGGCGCGCGATCTGCGGCATCGGCGCCGCATGGAACCAGACCGAGCACAAGGCGTACGGGATCGATCTCGGAACGCCCGGCGAGCGCTCGCGTCGCTTCGCGGAGGGCGCGAAGATCATCCGCGCGCTCTTCGACGGCGAGCGCGTCACCTACAAGGGCACGTACTACACGCTGAAGAGCGCGGTGCTGAACACGCGGCCGGTGCAGAAGCGGCTCCCGATCATGATCGGCGGCGGCGGCGAACAGAAGACGCTGCGCACGACGGCGCGATATGCGGACATGTGGCACGGCTTCGGACCGCCGGAGACGATGGCGCGCAAGATCGAGATCCTCCGACAGCACTGCGTCGACTCTGGACGCGATCCCTCACAGATCGAGCCGTACGGTGGCAGCTGGCTCGTCATCCGTGACACGAAGGCGCAGTCCGAGGGAGTGCTGACAGAGATCGTCAAGCATCACCCCGGCATGACGCGCCCGAACGCGTTCATCGGGACCGTCGACGAGGTCGCGGCGCACCTGAAGAAGTACTGGGACGTCGGGATACGCGGATTCATCGTCGGATTCGCGCACCCCTTCGACATGGAGAGCATGGAGCGATTGGCAAAGGATGTGCGGCCGCGTCTCGAACAACTCGTCGGGGTCGCCGCCTAGGCCGTGGACGCGAGCCAGATCGCCGACGTGCTCGCGCACTCACCGGTCTTTGCGCCACTCGGACAGCGCGAGCGCCTCGAGCTCGCGGCGCGGATGCACACGAAGCACTTCCAGCGCAACGAGGTGATCTTCCACCGCGACGACGCTGCCGGGCACGTATATCTCATCGCATCCGGCACGGTGAAGGTCTCCGTGCCCGAAGAGGGCGGGCAGGAGGTGGTAATCGCTCTTCATCGAGGCGGCGATGTGTTCGGTGAGATCTCGCTGTTCGACGAGGGCTCGCGGTCCGCGACCGTGACCGCGATGACTGAAACCCTTGCCTTCGCGCTGGCCAATCGCGACTTCATGGATGTCCTGCGAGGCAACCCGGACGCGATGCGGCAGCTTCTGGCGCTGCTCGCGACGCGCATCCGACGGAGCACCGGGCACATCGAGGATCTCGTGTTCCTCGACCTCCCCGGGCGCGTTGCGAAGCTGCTGCTCGATCAGAGCGAGCTGTTCGGCTCGAACCTCGTGTCGCTGACTCAGGAGGATCTCGCCTCGTTCGTCGGCGCGACGCGCGTCGCGGTGAACCGCGTGCTCGTCGATCTCGAACGCCGTGGCGGGGTGACGCTCGGCCGCGGACACATCGAGATCGTCGACCCAGCGCTATTGAAAAAAGAGATCCGTTACTAGAACGAACGAGCGGCTCTTTCGAGCCGCTCGTTCGCCATACCAGCGCGCTCTAGTCGTTCATGAAGGCGTATGTGTTCCGATGTCGGGGGCGGCGCTTCCGCCGTCGGGGGCTGTGTCGTCGGCATTCGCCGCGAGGAAACCATCCGGATCGTCGTGGATCACGGTCGCGTCGGTACCGGCCGTGGCCGCCGATGAGTCGTAGCCGACCTTCGTCAGGTAGCTCTCGGAGTCGTCTACGAACGCGTCAGTGGGGGCGGCCGCTCCGCCGGTCACGTCCGCGTTCGCGTTCGCCGCGAGGAAACCGTTCGGGTCGTCGTTGATCACGTTCGCTCGGACGACCGACCCGCCCGCATCCGCGTTGGCCGCGAGGAAACCGTTCGGGTCGTCGTGGATCACGTTCGCTCCGCCTGACGTGCCGGTCGAGGCGTCGTCGACACGTGCGCTGCGAGCCCAGTCGTCGCCGGCGCGGACCGAGCTGGCACCTGATGGGCCAGCGAGTCCGTCGTGCGCTGGGTAGTTCGCCATGCCGCCACCGGCGTTCTTGTCCGCGAACTTCCAGTCGTCGCCCGCGCGGACGCTGGCACCATCGGGAGCAGCCTGCCGGTCGGCGAACTTCCAGTCGTCGCCCGTGCGTACCGTGCCGCTACCTTCCGGGGCCACTCGGTCCGCGAACTTGTAGTCGTCGCCCGCCCGGACCGTGTTGGTGCCGCCACCGTCGGGGGCCTGTCGGCCCGCGAACTTGTAGTCGTCGCCCACCCGGACCGTGCTTGTGCCGCTGGTGCCGCCGCCGCTCGCGTCGGCTGACCCGACCTGTGATGGATCTGCCGGGATGACCGTGCGGCCGCCCGCGCCCGAGAGGTCATCGACCATTGATGGGCCACCACCCGGAGTGAGGTCACTCGCGGCCATACGCGTCGAAGCGAGCGCGCCACCGAGGCCGAACGCTTTACTCATCCGCTGGTCGACGCCGAGTGCGGAGAGACGGCCCGCATCTCCGGTGCGGACTGCCGACGCCTCGTCGGCGCTGAGGTCGAAACCGTGGAGCGCGCCGGCGGGGTCCGAGTTCAGCTGACGCCGGAACGCGGCGTCGCTGATCGCGCGCTGGACGACTTTTGCGAGAGCTTCCTTCGACATGTCATTCCTCCTACCTATTGCTACTGGCGGCAGATTGACCTTGACATGAGTGCGCTTCGTCCACCCGTACAACGCACCCTCCGTAATGCTGATCACGTTCGTCGATGTCGCTTCCTCCCCCTCCGCGCTCGCTACTCAAGCTCAGGCAGTTCGACCGGCTCGCCGCGCGGCCGACAGACGCCGCAGTGCAGTGCATCTTCGACGACGAGTGCCCGCAGCGTCTGGTGCTTGTTGCCTCGAAAGACGTCGAACACGAATGGCTGCGTCTTCGCGTGCTCGCGACACGTGCCGCGGCCGCAGAAGCGGCACGCTCCGAGCGCCGTACGCTCGCAGACCCAGCAGTCCACAACCCTCACACTCCCCGCGTCGCCGAGCCCAGCCCGGCGCCCACATAATGCGCCGTCCGGGCGCGAAATTCGCCTACTTTTTCGCCGGAGGAGCGCACCAGTCGGAGGAAGTCCTCTCGGCCCAGCCCGGCCAGAACCAAGTCGGTCAGGGCGGTCACCGTGGCGCTCCGGGGATGTCCGAACAGGAGGGCGAGGTCGCCGAAACCGTCCCCCCGAGCCAGCTGCCGGACCACGCCGCCGGCTATCGACACCTCCGCCTGGCCCTCGCGGACGACGTAATAGCGGTCCCCGGGGTCTCCCTCCGAGAAGACGACCTGGCCGGCGGGGACGCGGCGGGTGACGAGCCGGGCCGCGATACGGTCGAGCTCCAGCGCGTCGAGGCCTCGGAAGAACGGCAGCGCGGCCAACTGGGCACGCTCCTCCCCTGAGGCGCGGATCCGGGCCGCGATCTCGTAACGGTCGCGCACCCAGCGTTCGAAGTGGCCGCGGTCCAGTGACCAGAGCTCACACGTCTCCAGTGCCCGGACCGTGGCGCCGCGTGGCTTCCGGTCCAGCAGCGCCATCTCGCCGAAGCCCTCACCAGCGAGGATCGTTCCCAGGACCCGTCCGTCACGATCGTGGGCCTGCAGCCGTCCGGACCGGACGAGGTAGAAGCGGTCGCCGACCTCGTCGGCGGTCACGACGGTCGCACCAGCCTCGACTGGCTGCTCCTGCAGGTGCGAGGCGATCGCGAGCAGCGCCGGACGCGGGAGGCCGGCGAAGAAGCGCACACGCGCCAGGACCGCCGCCCGTTCCTGCACGGTCCCGAGCCGGGCCTTCCGCGCGCGCGCGGTGCGGAGGCGCGCGAACGTACGGACAGCGCCTACCAGCCGTGCGGCGAGGGCCACCAGCAAGGGGCCGACGAAAACAATGACGAGCAGCGCCAGAGCGAGCACGCCGGCTGGTCCGTGGGCAAACAGCTCCTTCGCCGCGGTGGCTACGCGCGACTGCCACAGGGTGAGTGAGAAGACGAGCACGAGAAGCGACGTTGCGATCGCGATCGCACCGAACAAACCCAGACCGATCTCACCGGGCGACCAGTGTTCACGACGCCGCAGCTTGCGGATGACCGCGGTCCGAGCGAACGCCATCGAGCGCTGGCGCAGAAATGGCGCGTCCAACAAATCAACGAGCACGTGGTATCCATCGAGCTCGAGGATCGGGACGAGGTTCAGCACCAATTGAAAAGTGAACAGGCTGGCCCCCTGGAAGGCGATGCTTCCGACGATGCCACCATCGAATGCGGCGATGAGTGCGCAGACCGCCCCGACCGTGGCCCCGCCGATCGGACCCGCCAGTGAGACGACGATCCGTTGCTGACGCGAAGCCATTGCCATGTCGGTCGCGTCGACATAGGCGCACGGAAAGAGGTAGTAGATCATCAGGCCAAGGTGCCGGACCCGACGCCCGTAGTGTCGGATCGCGAGCGCGTGGCCGGCCTCGTGCACGGATATCGAAGCGACCTGCAAGAGGGTCAACGCCAGGATGCCCAGGGCGTAGCTGCCCTGCACGGTGGCAAGCCCGTGGCGTCCCGTGCCCAGCTCTCGGATCCAGACGACGATCCCGGCGAGCGCGAGGACCAGGACCAGGGCTCCGCCAACTCGCGTGAACGCGAGGCGTCCTCCGAACCGATAGACAAGGTCTACGACGCGGTCCGCGTTATTCCACCGCGCGATATCCCACATGATCAGACGTCGGAGGAGGATCGACAGTCGGGTGAGCGGATCGCGCATCGCACGTCGTGCCGCGAGCTTCTCGTAGATGGGCGCTCGCTCCTCGCCGAAGAATCCATTCGCACCAAGCACGGCTGTCACGCGAGCGAGGCGGTCGAGCGCGAAGGTGCCGTGACGCTCGAGATGCGCGACCAGGATGTCCTGGACGTTGCGTTGGCCATCCATGACGTCGACGAGGCGTAGATCTTCCGGCTCGAGCCGCACGTACAGTCCGGCGCCGCGCTCGCCGCGGGGATTCTTCAACACGTAGTACGTGCTGCCGTCGCGGCGTCGCAGCTCCGCGCGCTCGATGTCCGGCACAAGGCGCGGCACGAAGGCCGCGTAATCGAGCCGCTGGCGCAGGGTCTCCCAGATGCCGTCCATGGGAGCGGACGTTAACGCGGACGGCGAATGGCTGGAACTGATAGCGTTTCGGCGTCCAATGAAGATCGGCGTCCCGAAGGAGACCATGCCCGGCGAAACGCGTGTCGGGCTGGTGCCGGAGACGGTCGGGCGGCTTGCGAAGGCGGGGAACACGGTCTTCGTCGAGCGCGGCGCGGGCGTGGCCTCCGCGTTCCCGGATGACGCGTACGAGAAGGCCGGCGCACAGCTCGTCGACAACGCGTTCGACGCTGAGCTTGTCGCGAAGGTCCAGCGCCCGACCGACGCGGAGATCGCGAGGCTCCGCGCGGGAACGGTCCTCATCGCCTTCCTCCAGCCCCTGGTCAACACGGATCTCGCGCGCGCGCTGGCCGAGCGCAGGGTCACCGCGCTGAGCATGGACGCGATCCCGCGCATCACGCGCGCGCAGTCCATGGATGCGCTCTCGTCGCAGGCGACCGTCGCAGGCTACAAAGCCGTGCTCCTAGCCGCGGCCGCGCTCCCGAAATTCTTCCCGATGCTCACGACCGCCGCCGGCACGATCGCTCCGGCGAAGGCGCTGATCATCGGCGCCGGCGTGGCCGGGCTCCAGGCGATCGCGACCGCGCGGCGACTCGGCGCCGTTGTCGAGGCGTTCGACACGCGGCCGGTCGTGAAGGAGCAGGTCCAGAGCCTCGGCGCGAAATTCCTCGAGATCGACCTCGGCGAGAGCGGCGCCGGCGCGGGCGGCTACGCGAAGGAGCTGTCCGAGGAAGCGCACCGCAAAGAGGTCGAGCTCCTCGCGAAGGCCGCGCGCGAGAACGACATCATCATCACGACCGCGGCGATCCCCGGTCGCAAGGCGCCGGTGCTCATCACCAGGGAGATGATCCCGACGATGAAACCTGGCTCGGTCATCGTCGATCTCGCCGCCGAAACCGGCGGCAACTGCGAGCTCACAGAACCGGGCAAGACCATCACCGCTAGCGGCGTGACGATCATCGGCCAGCTCAACATCCCGGCGTCGATGCCCTTCCACGCGAGCCAGATGTACTCGCGCAACGTCGCGAGCCTGCTCGGACTCATCATCAAGAAGGACGGGACGTTCGACCTGAACCTGGGCGACGAAGTCGTGAAGGGCACGGTCATCACGCACGGCGGCGAGGTCGTGCACGAGGCAGTGAAGAAGGCGATGCAGCCGGCCGCTGCGGCGGCGCGCGCATGAGCATCGAGGTCCTTCTCGGCGCGTACGTCTTGATGCTGGCCATCTGGGTCGGCAACGAGGTCATCTCGAAGGTGCCGAGCACGCTGCACACGCCGCTGATGTCAGGCGCGAACGCGATCCACGGGATCATCATCGTCGGCGCGCTCCTCGTCGCGACCGCCCTGCCGGGTCCGCTCGGCACCGTGCTCGGCTTCCTCGCCGTCGTCCTGGGCACGATCAACGTCGTCGGCGGGTTCGTCGTGACCGACCGGATGCTGCAGATGTTCAAGACGCGTCCGCGCCCGGCGAAGCCCGCGGAGAAGAAGTAGTGGAACAGCTCCGCGAGCTCGTTCCATGGGTGTACTTCCTCGCGGCGATCACGTTCATCTTCGGCCTGAAGGGCCTCTCGGGCCCGACGACCGCGCAGCTTGGAAACCGCGTCGCCGCGGCCGGCATGCTCGCGGCGGTCATCGCGACGTTCCTCGAGCAACAGGTCGCCGAGGCGTGGGTCCTCGTGCTCCCGGCGATCGCGATCGGCACGGTGATCGGATTCGTCGGCGCGCGACAGGTCCCGATGACCGCGATGCCGCAGATGGTCGCCATCTTCAATGGCGCCGGCGGTGGCGCGGCGGCCCTGGTATCGATGCTGGAGTACCTGCGCGCGACGAGCGCGGGAGTCGCGTCGGTCGGTGAGGTCATCGCGATCCTGCTGGGTCTGATGATCGGCTCCGTCTCGTTCTCGGGCAGCATCGTCGCATTCGGCAAGCTGCAGGGACTCATCGACGCGAAGGCCTTCAAGTACGCGGGCCAGCAGCTCGTCACCGGCAGCCTCTTCGCCGGCATGCTGGTTCTCGCGCTCGCGCTGGTGGCCGATGCCGCGGGCATCATGGACGTGCCGAGCGGGCTCGCGCTCGGCTTTGTCGGGGTGTTCGCTTTGATCTTCGGCGTCGCGCTCGTGATGCCGATCGGCGGAGCCGACATGCCGGTCGTCATCTCGCTCCTCAACGCGTACACCGGGCTCGCGGTCGCGATGGCCGGCTTTTCGATCGGCAACCAGATGCTCATCGTCGCCGGCACCCTTGTCGGCGCGTCGGGCACGATCCTCACCCGCCTCATGTCGAAGGCGATGAACCGCTCGCTCGGCAACGTCCTCTTCGGCGCGTTCGGCGCGGCGACCGCCACCAAGGCGGGCACGAAGACCGACGACGGCCGTTCGTTCCGCGAGGTGAGCGCGGAGGATGTGGCGATCCTGCTCGGGTACGCGCAGAGCGTGATCATCGTGCCCGGCTATGGCCTCGCGGTCGCGCAGGCGCAGCACAACGTCCGCGAGCTCGCGGACCTGCTCGAGGCGAGGGGCATCGATGTGAAGTACGCCATCCACCCCGTCGCCGGCCGCATGCCCGGTCACATGAATGTGCTGCTGGCCGAGGCGAACGTGCCCTACGAGAAGCTCTTCGACATGGAGCAGATCAACGAGGAGTTCCAGCGCGCGGACGTGGCGCTGGTCATCGGCGCGAACGACGTCACGAACCCCGCGGCGCGCAAGGACACCACGAGCCCGATCTACGGCATGCCGATCCTCAACGTCGACCAGGCCCAGAACATCATCGTGATCAAGCGCTCGATGAAGCCGGGCTTCGCCGGCATCGACAACGAGCTCTACCTCGATCCCAAGACGGGGATGCTGTTCGGCGACGCGAAAGAAGCGGTGTCGCGCGTCGTCAGCGAGCTGAAGAAGGCGGCCTAAGCACCCAAGCGCTGTCTGCTCGCGAGTCCGGGCCACTTCGTTACCGAACCGCAGCATTCGCGCCCAGCCCCCGCGGGCGGGCACCGCGCTCGCCTCCTCGCTCGTACGGCGCACGCGCGGGCGCTCAAATCCGCTCGCGACGATGGCATGCTCCGTAGCGCGGACCCGGCCGGGGCCGCATCGATCTGACACACATCCCCACACGAGAACCGACCTTGACATCGATATGTCTTGAGCGAGAAACGAGGAGGAAAGAATGAAGAACTTCGACACACTCAAGGATCTCCAGGTGACACTCGACAAGGACCGTCCGGGCACACTCGCGAAAGCCACAGCAGCAATCTCGAAAGCAGGCATCAACATCGAGGGCTTCTGCGAAGTCGATGGCCAGTTCCACACCGTGACCAGCGATCCGACAGGCGCCAAGCGCGCTCTCGAGTCCGCCGGCTACAAGGTGCGCGAGAACGACGTGGTCGTATTCACTGCGGAGGACCGGCCTGGATTCCTCGCCGAGATCCTGAACCGCATCACCGACAACGAGATCAACGTTGGCGTGGCCTACACGCTGACGAACACACGCATCGCCGTCGGGGCCAATCAGGCCTCGAAGCTGAAGGACGTCCTTCAGGAGTTCGCGACGACCGATACGCGGAGCCGCTAGCTCGTCTGCCCCGGCCGGGTCCGCGCTTGGTTTCCTCCCGAGTGCTTGAATGGTGCGCATGCGCGCACTCGCACTTGCCTGCTGGTTGATCGTCGCTGGGATCTCGATCGGAGCGACGACGCAGGCCGGCGCGTCGACACCGGCAGCGGCGTGCACATCGAGTGTCGGACCCGGGATCCCGCCTCCGACGAGCCTGCCATCAGGCATCCCCGGTTTCCACGCCGCGTGGTACGGACAATCGGGCTATCCGACGCTCTGCCCCGGTGAGCGTTCGACCGCCACCGTCGCGTACTACAACTCCGGATCGCTGGGGTGGGTGCGCGGCCGCATGAGCGAGATGGCGTTCCTCGGCACGTCCGACCCGATCCCCGGCCACGACAACCCGAGCCAGCTCGGAGGCAGTGGCGGTCTCTCGCCCAACACGGGATGGCCGAGCAACAACCGCGTCGCGGCGCAGCCCGCGGACTACGTCGGCCCCGGGCAGGTCGCATGGTTCCAGTTCACGATCCAGGCGCCGACCACACCCGGGACGTATCTCCTCTACATCCGGCCGGTCATCGAAGGCGCCACCTGGATGGAGGACTACGGCGTTTACTGGCAAGTGACGGTGAAACAGGCGGATGCCGTCGGATCGATCGCGGTCGCGCCCACCGCCGGCGGGACGGCCGAGGTCGGTACCACTCGCACGTACACCGCGACAGTGAGCGGCGCACCCGGCTGCGTCGACCTCGCTTTGATTGCCGACGCGTCGTATCCCGCCACCTCCGAAGGCGGCCTGGCCGACGCGGATGCCAACGGCAGGGCTGATCTGTCCACCGCGGCCGTGTTCACGCTCGTGAACGGCGCGGGCAACGGCACGAGCTATGTGGACTGCGTGACGGTGCCCGCAGATCAGACGGTCGCGTTCGTCGTTAGCTCCACGACGCCGAATGCGAACGTTCGCCCGGTGGTCTTCCGCGACGAGAACAACAACAACGCCGTCGACGTCAGCGCCAGCTACGTGCCCAGCGAGCCATGGGGTCTCGGCGGCGCGGTGCGCTTCGTCCCGCTCGAAGCGATCACCGGCACCAGCACCGTCACCGTGTTCATCGTGAGCACGGCCGAGGACTACTTCACCGACACCGGGGGGACGGCCAGCTACCGTTACGACAGCAATGACACCTTCCAGCGCTCGGGTGTCGCGCTGGGGTTAGAGCGCTTCGAGCAGCTCATCTCGCGTGGAGACACGCTCGCCGTCAGCTACCAGGCCGATGAGGGCCTCACGTCGACCTTCAACATCACGAATGACCTCGGGCGCGAAGCGCCGTCCGTGGACGCCAGCGTCGATAGCTGGGACCTCGGGCCGACGCAGAACGACGTGGGCCTCCGGATCACCGAGCCCGTGACGAACGTGGACGGCATCGCCTACTCCATTCAGCGCGCCACGACCGGCGGCGGCCCCATCTGCAGCCCGGGACTGGCATACGCGGAGCTCACGCTGAGCGTGATCGCAAGTGGCAGCAATTCGACGACCTACGTCGACCGCGACCTCAGCGTCGGGGCGTACTGCTACCGCGTCGGCGCGACCGACCCCCTGACGGGAGTCGGAGCTTTCGGGTACAGCCAGGGCGTGATCATCAACAATCCGCCGCTGCCGATCACGCCACCGCGCGCGCTGGACGCCCGAGTGACGACGAGCGCGGGCTCCCCAGCGCTGCTCGATACCGGCGACGTGATCAAGATCGCATTCGGCAAGGAGATGCGAACGCCGGTCAGCCACCAGCTGCGAGTGCAAGACGCGGACGGCACCATCGCCGATATCCGGTGCCTGCAGGCGGAGCAAGCATGCACGCTCAACCCCGGATCCGAGACGCTGGGTGGCGTCACGTACCCGGCCAACACGGTGATCACGATCGTGATTCGCACACCTCCGCTCGGCGTCGGCGCGGGTGCCGGCGCCGGGCTTCAGCTCAATGTGACCGTGACGAGCGGCGACTTCGCCGACATCGCGGGCAACACGTGGGATGTCGCCGGCTCGGACGACGTCGTGCTCGGCGCGCCCGACTGACAGCGCCGCCCGGGCGCCGCCCAAGCCGCACCGCTGTCATCGCAGAGAAGTGAGCTCCTCCGACGTGGTGGGCGCGCGCGCAACCTTCTGGCATTTCGGGCAGTACCAGCTCTTCCGGAACTCGCTGGGGTGATAGCCCCACGCGACGGGCGTGCCGCAGACGTGGCACGGGAGGCCGGTGCGCTCGTCGACCCACATCCCTTCGGCCGCGTTCAGCGCGAAGCGCGTGCGGCGCTGACCGCCGCCGCGGTTGAGGCGCATGAGCTTGCGGGCCTGCGCGACGAGACGCCGGAGCGTCACATCGTCGAGATCCGCAATCTTCGCCCACGGGGACACGCGCTCGAGGAACAGCGCCTCGCACTTGAAGACGTTGCCGATCCCGGAGATCGTCCGCTGATCGAGCAGCGCGGTGGCGATGTCGCGCTCGGGCGGGCTCGCGCGCAGCCGGCGAAGCGCTTCGTCCGCGTCGAACTCGTCGCGGATGATGTCGGGCCCGAGCTCCGGCAGGACCGCGTGGAGCACGATCTCGCGCGTCGTCATGAGCTCGACGACCGGCGGCCGGAAACATGGAGCGACGTACTCCTCGGTTCGGATGACGACGCGCGCCTCGGATGACGGCGACCACCACCGCTCCCCCGGTCGGTACACATGCCACATGCCGGTCATCTTCATGTGCGTATGCAGCACGACGTCCTCATCGCCACGCGCGAAGGTGATGAGAAGGTGCTTGCCGTTCGATTCGACCGAGCGGACGATGCTCCCCACGACCTCGAAGCGTGCGGCGTCCGAGCTCATCCGCGGCGCGACGACCTCGAAGCCGGTCACGACCCGTCCCGCAAGAGCGCGCCGCAGCACGTTCGCGACGCGGTGGATCGTGTCGCCTTCAGGCATGTCGTTTGAGATAGCCGCGCGGCGTGCGCGCGAACCCGGCAGCGCGCAGCGCCTCCGCCAGCGGAGACTCGTCGACCGGAAGGCCATCGACCTCGTCGAGGAAGAACGGCGCGCGCCGATCTGGGCTCGCCTCCGCAGCGAGCGCCGTGGCGATGAGCCCGCGCATGCGTGTCACTTCGTGTTCGTCGCCGTCGGTGAACGTCAGCAGCGCGCGCTCGTCGCGCGCGAGCCACGCGGCGAGGATCCCATCGACGAGCACGACGAGCGCACCGGCGGACCGCATCGGGCGGCGCCCCTCCGCGCGCTCGGGCCATGCCAGTGCGGCGCCGTACAGGTTCGCGGGGTCCGTGGCCGCGAGCGTCATGACGCGCGCCTCGTCGCTCGCCTCGCGCACGACGCGCAGGCGGTCGACCGCGCCGGGCAGGGCGAACTGCGTCGCACCACGACCGGCCACGAAGTAGCCGCGGCGGACGCGGCCCGCATCCTCCATCGCCTTCAGCACGCCGTACACCGCGGCGAATCCGCCGGACACGCCTTCGGCCTGCACCGCCTCGCGTGTCACGATGCCGTGCCGCTCGAGCAACTGATGCACGCGCGCCGTGACGCGCTCCGTCGGCGTCAGGTTCGGCACGCGCAGCGAGTCGATGAGCGACCATCGGCCGGCGCTCTCCGTTGAGTAGATCGCCGCGCGCTCGGCCGAGACCAGCATCGACGCGCGCGGCGGGTACGTCGAGCGACGCGCGGCGTTGGCCCGGCGGCGGGCGCGGGACGCGGGTGAACGGATGAAGCCGCGGAGCGGCTGGAGCGTGTCGTTCGTGACCTCGACCGACCACACCAGATCCCACAGCGCCTCGAGCACCTCGGGGGTGAAGCCCCCGCCGAGCCCGGCGAGAAGCTGCGGGAAGAATAGGGCGCCGCGCGCCGCGAGCAGCTCGCGGATCCTCTGGTGGGTCGTGCCGGTGGGCCGCTCGTCGCGCGGCTCAGGCAGCAGCGCGAGGTGCTCGGTGAGAAAGATCGAGACCCGGCCGTCGTGCGGGCCGCTCGCGCCACCGCCCACCCACACCGCGGCGCCGGACGCGAGGAGCGCGTCGAGATCCCCTTCGTCATAGTCGCTGACGCGCGACGGGAGGATGCGCGACTCGAGGTCGGACGCGGGGACGAACGCGCCCTGGAGCTGGGCGATCGCATCGAGGAGCGCGCCCTCGCCGCCGCGCGGCGCGTCGAGACTATGCCACGCGGTCGCGAAACGCGCGAGCGCTGCCTGTTCGACCGGCTCGACCTCGCGGCGCAGACGCGCGAGCGAGCGCTGTCGAAGCGTCCGCAGCACGCCGGCATCGACCCATTCGACACCGCTCCCACCCGGACGGAACTCACCCTCGACTACCGTTCCCGCGTCGGCGAGCTCGCGCAACGCGTCCTGCACCGCGCGCGTCGACAGACCGAGGCGGCGCGCGAGATCGGCGATACCGAAGGGGCCATGCGTCCGCGCGTAGCGGCGCACGAGCGACGCGAGCGGTCGCTCGCTACTTGCAAGGAACGCGTCCGGCAGGCCCGGCGGCACGACGGCGCCGAGCGCGTCGCGATACTTCGCAGCGTCCTCGGCCGCGATGTGTCGTGTCTCACCCGCGATGACCAGCGAGATCGTGCGCCGATCGCGCTCGAGGGCGGCGAGCCAACCGTCGATCGCCGCCGCGTCCGTGACGCGCGCCGCGAGCTCGTCGCGCGTGAGATCCCCCAGGCGCAGCAGCAGGTCGTGCACGCCGTCAACGTGCCGCGCGGCCCGCTCGGGCAACAGGTGCTGCAGCTCGAGCTCGAGCCCGGCGAGCGCGGCCGCGTCGAGAAGCTCGCGCAGCTCGGCCTCGCCCAGAAGGCTGCGCAGCTGCGCCGGGTCGACGGTGAGCGCCTGCGCGCGTCGCTCCGCGAGCGGCGCATCGCCCTCGTAGATGAAGCTGCCGACGTAGGTGAAGAGGAGCGACGCCGCGAACGGCGACGGCGTCCGCGAGTCAACGGTGACGACGCGGATGTCGCGGCTGCGGATGCCGCGCAGGACCTCGATGAGCGCCGGCATGTCGAACACGTCCTGGAGGCACTCGCGATACGCCTCGAGGATGATCGGGAAGGAGCCGAAGCGCGACGCGACCTGCATCAGCTGGGACGCGCGGCGACGCGTGTGCCAC
>JBGPZT010000048.1:0-15828 GCA_041493915.1 Candidatus Limnocylindria bacterium | reverse complement strand
GAGCGCGTTCCAACCCGTGTAAACGGTCTTGTCGACGAACGGCGCGCCGTGCTTCTCGCGGCCGGCACCGTCGAGCTCGTAGTAGACCTCGTCGGCGTCCTGTGAACCGGCGAACGCCTTCACGTCGTCGCGCCACAGGACCGTATCCATCCAGCGGACGACGTCGCGGACGACGCGATCGTAGCCCGCCTGCGGGAACGTGCGATGCGCTTCCGCGTATAGGGTGAGCAGCTCGGCATTGTCCTCGAGCATCTTCTCGTAGTGCGGGATCTCCCACTCACGCGTCGTCGCGTAGCGGAAGAATCCGCCCTCGATCTTGTCGTGCATCCCGCTCGCGGCCATCGCACCGAGCGTCTTGTGCAGCATGTGCGCGACCTCGGGATAGCCGTGGCGCCGGTATTCGTCGATAAGGAATCGAAGGAGCCGGACCTGCGGGAACTTCGGTGCGCGGCCAAAGCCTCCGAACTGTGGGTCGTATTGGCCGCGGACGAGCGCGCCGATGGTGTCAACGATGTCCGCTGACAGCTCGCCGCTCTTCGGCTTGCGAGCCTCCGCTTCTTGCTGGCGCAGCTCGGCGACGCGTTGCGCGATCTCCTCACGCTTGTTGGACCACACCTCGCCGACGCTGTTGAGCACCTGCCACATCTGCTCGGGCGGGACGTACGTGCCGCCATGGATGATCTCGCCCTCCGGCGTGAGGAAGACCGTGCTCGGCCAGCCGCCCATGTTGTAGCGGCGGTTCACGTCGGGCCGCTCGTCGTTGTCGACGCGGACCGGAACGTAGCGCTCGTTGATGACCTTGATGATGTCGGTGGTGCTGTAGCTGGTCTCGTCCATCACGTGACACCAGTGACACCACACCGCGCTGATCGCCAGGAGCACCGGCTTGTTCTTCTCGCGCGCTTCGCCGAACGCCGCGTCACCCCAGGAGCGCCACTCGATCTCGCTCGCGCGGTTCGGTCTGGGCGAAAAGCGGAACTCGCTCACTCCGGGATCTCGTCCAGCTCGATCTTGTTCCCGAACGGGTCGAACACGTAGCAGCGGCGCCAACCTGGGATCGGCGTCGCTTCCTCGAAGCGCGCGCCGCGCTCGCGCAAGCGGTCGCGCATCCGTTCGAGATCGTCGACGCGCAGGGCGAAGTGGCGTCGCGGGTGCAGACCGAGGTCTCGGTCGGCCGAGAGGTGCACGTGGCCGGGCGGCGCCGAATACCAGATACCGTCCTGATCTGAGAGCGTTTCCGGGCGATGGATCTCGTCCAGACCGAGGGATTTCCCGTAGAAATCGCGTGCCCGTGCTTCCTCGCCCGGCGGGTAGAAGACCTGCGCGTGATGGAGCGAAAGGGGCATGAAATCGAGTGTATGAGCGCAGCCTGCTGCGCTCATCTGCTGGCGTAAATCGCTTCCGAACGCCGCAGTAGGTCGGCTATCATTGGCGTCAGACCGAACCGCCAAAGGGGATGCATGATGGCCATCGAGCAACAGGAGACCGGCACCCAGACCGACCCGCCGGTCGTCACGATGACCGCGCGCGCGACGGACAAGCTCAAGGAAGTCATAGCGAAGCAAGACCGCGCGGATCTCGCGCTCCGTGTTTATGTCACGCCGGGCGGTTGCTCCGGCTTTTCGTACGGCATGACGTTCGCCGAGGGCCGCGAACAGGACGACACGCTCGTCGAATACGACGGCGTCCGCATCGTCGTCGATCCGATGAGCGCGATGTACCTCAAGGGTTCCGAGATCGACTTCGTGGACGCGCTCATGGGCGGCGGCTTCGCGCTTCGCAACCCGAACGCCGTTTCGAGCTGCGGCTGCGGGCAGTCGTTCAAGACGGCCGAGCAGAGCGGCACCGCGAAGGCCTGCCACCACTAACCGCCACGCGCGCGCTGCTCGTCGTCGACATGATCGAAGACTTCGCGCATGAAGGTGGCTCGCTGTACTGCGGGCCGTCGATCGATCAGATCATCCCGGTGATCCAGAGGGAGCTCGCGCGCGCGCACGGCGCGGGCGAGCTGGTCGTCTATCTGAAGGACGACCACCTACCGGACGACGCCGAGTTCCAGGTGTTCCCGCCACACGCGCTCGTCGGGACGAAGGGCGCCCAGATCATCTCCGAGCTCGCGCCTTCTCGCGGCGACGTCGTCATCCCGAAGTCCCGCTACTCCGGCTTCTTCGGCACGGACCTCGACCTGACGCTTCGTGGTCGCGGGGTCGACACGCTGCGGCTGGTGGGCAACTGCACGAACATCTGCGTCCTCTACACCGCCGCGGATGCGCGCAACCTCGGGTACGCGGTCGAAGTGGTCCGCGACGGTGTCACGTCCTTCGACGAGCAGGCCCACCACAACGCGCTGCGTGAGCTCGAGAAGACGCTCGGAGCGAAGATCGTCTAGGTCGAGTCCGGCTCCAGCTGCAGTGCGGTCGAGAACGTCGCGTTCTTCGCGAAGATGCTGGCGACGTTCGTCGCTTCGAAGAGCTGCTCGTTGGTCACGCCGAGCTTCTTGAGGGCCTCGGCGCGGTAGAGGAGCGACAGCTTCCCGTCATTCACCAGGCTCGTGGCGTACGCGACGAGCTCCTTGTTCAGGCGGGAGATCTCGCCTTCGTGCACGGTCGCTACCTCGCGATCGAGCGCGATCTTCGCGAACGTGGGGTCGTTGGCGAGGTAGAGGAAGTAGCGCGGGATGCTGCCCAGACGCTGCCGGACCTCGACCAGTACCGGTATCGACGGATCCTGCGCCCGCATCGGGGCGTTGTCGTTGAACGCGGCGACCGCCTTCTCGAACGTGTTGATGCTCGTGACGTGGGCGACGGTCGCCGCGAGCTCGACGATCTGGCCGCTGTCGAGCCCGTACTCGAGCTGCAGGCTGCGCGTGTGCACGTAGACCTCGTACGGCGCGGACTTCGTGGCGGCGACGGCAAACGCGATCATCCGGTTCTGTAGGTTCAGAAGCCCGCGCTTGGCCATGATGTGCGCGAGCTCCTGGTGGTCTCCCATGAGGAGCGAGGGCCGCAGGCCGAGCGCCCGGGTCGACGCGCTCATATTCGGTGCCTTCGAGATCTCGCGGATCATCGCGTCGACCTTCTTGACCATGTCGTTGTGCTCGGATTCCTCGGGAAGCTTGATCGTCGGCATGCGATTCCCTCCCGCGGCGTCGGGCCGCGTGCGCGCGAGTCTAGAGCCGGCCTCCCGCAAAGAGCCCTGGATGCGCTCCGCTGCCGACGTACTATCCTCCGTACGCGTATGGCGGGGAATACGGGCAGCCTGCGTCCCGTGCCGGCGGTCGAGAAGGCCGCGCGCATCCTGCGCGCTCTCGCTGATGGCGGCCGGCCGCAGGGTATCTCCGAGCTGGCGCGGACGCTCGATGTCTCCAAGGGCACGCTGCGCGACATCCTCCTCACCCTCGACGCGCACGGCTTCGTCGTCCGCGACCCCGACACGCGCTTCCGCCTCGGACCGGAGCTGCGCGCGCTCGCGGACGCGAGCTCTCCTGACCTGCGCGCGTTGGCGCAGCCGCACCTGGTGAGCCTCATGGAGACGTTCGGCGAGACCGCGGTGCTCGGCGTCGTCCACGACGGCAAGCTCGAGATCGCAGCGCGCGCCGAGCCGACCGCGGGGCTGCACATGAGCGCGCCGCTCGGACGACGGCTACCGCTCGACGCGGGCGCGCACGGCAAGGTGCTGCTGCACGGCGACGCGATCGGCTACGACGACCAGGAGCTCTTCCGCGGCGTGCGTGCCGTCGCCGCGGCGGTGACGGACTCGCGCGGCCGGCGCGTCGCCGCCGTGATGGTCGTCGGATTCAAGGAGCGCCTCGACCTGCGAACGCTGCGTCGTATCGGTGAGCGCTGCGCGAGCGCGGCCGCGGCGGTGTCGCGTCGCATTGGCGCGCCCGCGCGCGATGATGCCGTGAGCGCATGACGAAGTCGCTCGTCACGCTGCGCATCAACGGCGAGTCGCACACCGTCGCAGCGGAGCCCCACCACACGCTGCTCGAGGTGCTCCGGGAAGAGCTGGGCCTCACCGGGACCAAACACGGATGCGAGCTCGGCGAATGCGGCGCCTGCACGGTCCTCGTCGACGGTCAGCAGATGCTGTCCTGCCTCGTGCTGCCACAGCAGATCGGCATGGCCGAGGTGATGACGGTCGAGGGTCTCGCGAACGGCCCGGTGCTGCATCCGCTGCAGACCGCGTTCGCCGAGGAAGGCGCCGCGCAGTGCGGTTACTGCACGCCCGGGATGCTGCTGTCCGCGAAGGCGCTCCTGGACGCGCATCCGCACCCGACACGCGAGCAGATGGCGGAGGCGATCAGCGGCAACCTCTGCCGCTGCACCGGCTACACCTCGATCTACGAAGCGATCGAGAAAGCGGCGACGAGGGCATGAGCGAGTTCTCGATCGTCGGACGGAGGCTCCCGAAGGTGAACGCCTGGGCGCACCTGACCGGGACGGCGCTCTACGCCGACGACATCCGCCTGCCCCGCATGCTCTACGGACGGCTGCTGCGCTCCACTCAGCCACACGCGCGCATCAAGCGTCTCGACGTGTCGCGTGCGCTCGCGCATCCCGGTGTCGTCGCCATCATCACCGGCGCGGACATGCCCGAGAAGATGGGGATCATGCCGTCGACGCAGGACGAGACCGCGCTCGCGGTCGACAAGGTGCGTTACGTCGGCGAGCCCGTCGCGGCCGTCGCGGCGCTCGACGAGGACACCGCCTACGACGCTCTCTCATTGATCGACGTCGAATACGAGCCGCTCGAGCCCATCTTCACCATCGAGGAGGCGCTGGGTCGCGAGGACGTCAAGATCCACGAGGACTCGCGACGCGCGAACGTCTTCAAGGAGGTGCACCTCGCGTTCGGCGATCTCGATGCCGGCTTCGCCGCAGCCGATCTGATCCGCGACGACTGGTCCTTCTTCGAGGGCACCACGCACGCGCCGATCGAGACGCACGCATGCGTCGCCTCGTACGACGGCGACGGGAAGCTGACGCTCTGGACGGCGACCCAGGTCCCCCACTACCTGCACCGTGAGCTCGAGAAGGTGCTCAAGCTTCCGCGCTCGCGCATCCGCGTGATCGCGACACCGAACGGCGGCGCCTTCGGGGGGAAGAGCGATCCGTTCGGCCACGAGTTTTCGGCGGCACTCCTCTCGATGCGCACGAAGCGACCGGTGAAGTTCACGCTCGACCGCGAGGAGGTCTTCTACGCGCACCGCGGCCGCCACCCGGTGAAGATGCATCTACGCACCGGCGTCAAGAAAGACGGCGAGATCACCGCCGTTCATTTCCAGAGCTACCTCGACGGCGGCGCGTACGCGTCCTACGGGATCGCGACGACCTACTACACCGGCGCGCTCATGACGGTGACGTACCGGATCCCCGCGTACAAGTTCGACGGCGTGCGCGTGTACACGAACAAGCCGCCATGCGGACCGAAGCGCGGCCACGGCACCACACAGCCGCGCTACGCCTTCGAGTGCCAGATGGACAAGATCGCAACGGAGCTGGGGCTCGATCCGATCGAGTACCGCTTGCGGGTCCTGCAACCGGGCAACAGCCGCACGGTGAACGATCTGCGCATCACGACCATGGGCCTGGGCGAGTGTCTCCGGGCCGTGCGCCAGGCGACGGGCTGGGATGCGAAGCGTGAGGGCCTTCCGAAGGGCAAGGGCATCGGCGTCGCCGGCAGTGCGTACATCTCGGGCGCGGGTCTGCCCATCTACTGGAATCCGATGCCCCACTCCGGCGCGGAGATCCGCATCGATCGCGGCGGCGGCGTGACGGTGATGTGCGGCACAGCCGAGATCGGCCAGGGCTCAGACAACATGCTCGCGTCCGTGGCAGCCGAGACGCTGGGCATCCTCCTCGAGGACGTGCACGTGGTCTCCGGCGACACCTCGCTCGCGCCGGTCGACCTCGGCTCGTATTCGAGCCGCGTCACGATGATGGCGGGCAACGCGGTCAGGGACGCCGGGCTGAAGCTGCGCGCGCTGCTGTTCGAGTCCGCGTCGGAGAAGCTTGGCGTTCCGGTGGCGCGGCTCGCGACGGCGTACCGCCGCGTGTACGACCTGCAGGATCCGGAGAAGCACCTCTCGTTCGTCGAGGCGGCGAACCTCGCCGAGTCCCGGCACGGCACGCTGGTCGCCGCGGGCAGCTACACGCCGCCGGCCGGCATCGGCGGGAGCTACAAGGGCGCGGGCGTGGGCCCGACGCCGGCGTACTCGTACCAGGCGTCGGTGGCCGAGGTGTCGGTGGACCTCGAAACGGGCACGCTCACGGTGGACAAGATCACGACGGCGCACGACTGCGGCCGCGCGCTGAATCCGGCGAACGTCGAGGGGCAGATCGAGGGCTCCGCGTACATGGGATACGGCGAGGCGATCGTCGAGGAGCAGATCTTCCGCGGTGGCCTCCACAAGAAGCCGTCGCTCCTCGACTACAAGCTGCCGACGTCGCTCGACACGCCGGAGCTCGAGGCGATCCTCGTCGAGACCAACGACAGCGAGGGTCCGTTCGGCGCGAAGGAGGCCGGCGAGGGTCCGCTGAACTCGGTCATCCCCGCCATCGCGAACGCGGTCTACGACGCCATCGGCGTGCGCTTCGACGAGACACCGATCACGGCGGAGAAGATCCTCGACGCGCTTGGCAAGCGCGATAACCGTGGCGTGACGAAGGACCGCATCGGTCCGGATGGCCTCGGCGACGGCAAGGTCGATCCCAGGCGCGCGATGCGCCGCCTCTCCGCATCGACCGACGCGCGCGAGCGCAAGAAGACCGCCGCGCCGGTGGACTAGGGATGCTCCGGCTGCCGCGTTTCCGCCTGGTCGAGCCCACGACGTGGACGGAGGCCGCGATGCTGCTGCGCGAGCACGGCGCGGCCGCGTCGGATGTCGCGCGCGGTACGCCGAACGTGCCGGTGATGCTCGTCGCGGGCGGCACCGATCTCTTTCCCAACATGAAGCGCCGGCAGTTCACACCGCAGGTGCTCGTCTCGCTCGGCCGCGTGAAGGGCGCACGCGAGATCACGAGCGGGTCGCTACGCGCCCAGAGGCCCCTTCCCCTGGGGATGCGCATCGGCGCCGGCGCCACGCTCACCGAGGTCGCGGCACATCCGACGGTGCGCGCGACGTACACGGCGCTCGCGCAGGCGGCGGGCGCGGTCTCGACGCCGCAGCTGCGCAACATGGGCACGATCGGCGGCAACCTGTGCCTCGACACGCGCTGCAACTGGTACGACCAGTCCCTCTTCTGGCGGACCGCCGAGGGTTACTGCATGAAGACGCACCCGTCCGTCGTCTGCCGCGTCGCGCCGTCGAGCCCGCGCTGTCTCGCGGTCGCGAGCGCGGATACGGTGCCGGCGCTCATCGCGCTGGGCGCGAAGGTCAGCGTCGAGAACGCCGACGGTCGCCGCGAGCTCGATCTCGCCGAGCTCTACCGCGAGGATGGCATCCGCTACCTCACCATCGGTCGCGACGACGTTGTCGTCTCCGTGACTCTGCCGGACCTGACCGGGTGGCGGAGCACGTACGTCAAGCTCCGCGACCGCAACTCCTTCGACTTCCCGATCGCGGGCGTCGCCGCGGCGGTCCGTTTCGACGGCAACACGGTCAGCGAGGCGCGCATCGCGATCACCGCGCTCGCGTCGCGCCCGGTCGCCGTAGACGCGAAGGCGCTCGTCGGGACGAAGCTCGACGACGACGCGATCGCCGCGGCGGCCGACGCGGTCCACAAGGCGGCGCGGCCGATGGACAACACCTCGGGCACGATCTCGCAGCGCAAGCGCGCCTCGCGCGTCTTCACCGAGCGCGCCCTACGCTCATTGCGCGATGCCTGACACCTTCCGCGCCGTCGCGGTCGTCACTGCGGCGGGATCCGCGGAACGCTTCGGCGGCAAGAAGCTCCTCGCCCCCGTCGCCGGCGAGCCGCTCCTCGATCACACCATCCGCAGCCTGCTCGAAGGCGGCGTCACCGAGGTGATCGTCGTCGTCGGTACCGACGCGCGGCGCGAGCTCGAGCGCGACGTGAATGCGATGAACGACCCGCGGGTGCGGCCGGTCGAGAATCCGGACCCGTCGCGCGGCATGTTCTCGTCGATCCAGGCCGGCGTCGCGACCGCGAACGGCGACGCGCTCGTCGTGCTCCCCGGCGACATGCCGTACGTGCGGCCGGAGACCGTGCGCGCGGTGATCGCGAAGTACCGCGAGCGACCCGCGATCGTGTCACCGCGGTACAAGGGAAAGCGCGGACATCCTGTCGTGATGCCGCTCTCGCTGCGCGACGAGATCGCGGCCACCGCGCCGACCGCGAACCTGCACGACGTGATACATCATCATCAGGACGAGCGCGTCGACCTCGATGTCGACGACGCCGGCGTGGTGCGCGATGTGGATACGCCGGCTGATCTGGAGCGGTGAGAAGACCTGATATTTCGCGCCTCAGCTGCTGTCGTTGACGAGGACTGGCAGGCCGTCTAACTTGCCATTGCGGTGACTGCAGGCCCGGACAGCCAGGGCGGACAGGCAGACGGGGCGGACGTTTCGCGTCGGGACTTCCTGCGGGGAGCCGCACCGATCGTCGCGTTCGTGGCCCTCGAGGCGCTTGGCGGCACGGTCGTCGCGAGCGCGGCGACGCCGCGCACGACCAAGTTCGCCGAAGGCGTCATCTTCCCCGACCCGACGCTGTGCATCGGCTGCCTGACCTGCGAGGTCATCTGCTCGCAGGAGCACAAGCGGGTCGGTCTCTCGGATGTACCGCGCATCCGTATCTTCAACGACCCACAGACGAAGGTCGACCCTCTGATCCAGGCCGCGTACCCCGACCGAGGGCAGTTCCATCAGGAGCCCTGCCTCCAATGCCCCACCGCCGAGTGCCTCTACGTCTGCCCGGTGGACGCGCTGCAGGTCGAGCCGCGCACGGGCGCGCGATTCATCCGCGAGGACACGTGCGTGTCCTGCGGGCGCTGCAACGAGGCGTGCATCTTCCCCACCAGCGATCTCGCGAATGCGACCAACCACGGTGACTCGCCGCCCCAGAAGTCGCGCATCACATACGACGTCGTCGCGGACACGTTCACGAAATGCGATCTGTGCTTCTGGCGCGAGGGCGGACCCGCGTGCGTCGAGCGCTGCCCGATCAACATCCGCATCCGGCAGGGCATCATCAAGACCGATCCAGGACGGCTGTGCCTCTCGGCGCCGGCGAACGACAAGGAGAACTGGAACAAGCTGCGCGCGTTCCAGACCTTCGAGGGCAGTCCGGCGCAGGGCAAGGCCTAGCGTGGTCGCGGACAGGCCGGAATGAGGACAGTCACGTGGCTGCTCGTGCTCGCCGGTGTCGGCATCGCCGTCGCGGGCATCGCCGCGATCCTCGGTCAGGCCGCCTCGGGCGCTCAGCCTTGGAGCAACGAACTGTCCGACAACTTCGTCTTCATCAAAGCCATCCCGTTCGTCCTCGGTCTCGGCGTCGTCGTCGGGCTGCTCGGCGGGACCCCTTCGCGCGGCGCACACGCGACCCGCACCGACGGAGCTGTCCGCCGCTTCAGCCGGACCTCGATCTTCCTGCACTGGGTGATCACGCTCGGGTTCCTGCTCGCACTCCCGACCGGCGTCTGGCAGTACCTCGGCGGGATCCTCGACGTCAACGCGCCGCTGCCGCTGTACCTCATCTATCGCGTTCACTACATCGGCGCGTCGGTCATCCTGTTCTCGCTCGCGGCGTACGTCTCGTACGGGTGGATGAGTCGCGATCGCTCGTTGCTCGTGCCCCTTGGCCAGTGGCGGTCGCACCTTCGCGGGTTGATGGACGAGCTGCCGCGCGCCATCAGCAGCCGGATCGCGGGCCTGCTGCGGGTCAACATGCGCGAGGCGGCACCCAGGGCAGGCACGTTCACCTTCTACGAGAAGGTCGTGTCGTTCCCGAGCTGGACGTTCGTGCTGGTCCTCATCACGGTCACTGGGCTCGTCAAGGCGGCGCGCTTCGGCGTGGAGCTGCCGGGGCTGTTCGTGTACTTCAACTCGACCCTGCACGTCACCGCGATGGTGCTCATCGTGGTGAAGGTCCTCGACCACCTGCGCTACACCGTTGCGCGGTGGCCCATGATGGTCGCGATGGTCACCGGGTGGCTCCCGGCACGGCGGCCCGACGCGCGGCGCGCGCCGGCTGCAGAGTCCACTGGATCGAACGCCGCCGGGGTGCTCCGCGGGAGTGACTCATGAGACGGCTCGCCGCCCTGCTGGCGCTCATGTGGGCGCTCGCCAACGCAGCGCTGAGCTACTTCTTCGTCACCAGCGCGTTCGTGGCGAAGACCGCCGCGAAGGAGGGACTTCTGGCGCAGTTATCCCTTCTGGTCGGAGGCGTGTTGATCGCAGGCTTCGCGATCCTGCTCGCCCGCGAGTGCGTGCGGATGATGACCTCCGCGGGCGCGTCAGGGAACGCGTAGCCGTGGGCCGCATGTACGCGCTCCGGGTCCTGTATTTCTCCCTCGCGATGATGCTGCTCACCGCGCACGTGAGCGCGATCGCGGCGTCGCCGATCCGTCAGCTGACCAGCAGCACCGCGACGAATGTCCGGCCCGCGTGGAGCCCGGATGGAAAGAGCATCGCCTTCCAGAGCAATCGCGACGGCCCGTATCACATCTACGTCATGAACACCGACGGGACCAACCTCCGCCAGCTCACGAATGGCGACAACGACGATCGTCACCCCAACTGGAGTCCCGACGGAAAGGTCATCGCCGTGGACACCGGCGATCAGGTGAGACGCGAGATCGCGCTCATCGATGTCGCGTCGAAGAACCGAACGCAGGTCACCAAGCTCGGCATGACCGCGCAGTTCCCAAGCTTCAGCCCTGACGGCAAGACCATCGCGTTCTTCCTCTACAACCTCGGGATCATGGATCTGTGGACGGTCGGCACGGACGGCGGCAGTCCCGCAGCGGTGACCAGGCAGCTCGCGACGGAGGCGAACAACCAGTGCACCTTCGCCTGTCACGCCGCGCGGTGGTCGCCGGACGGCAGCGGCATCGCGTTCTCGGACGGCGACAACGCACGCGTGCTGCTCATGGCCTCGCTCGTGTCAGGGGCAGCCACTCCGATCAGCCCCGACGACGAGAAGAGCCATTTCCCCGTGTTCCTGGCCGACGGCCGCATCGTGTACGTGAGCGAGCACGTCTCAGCCACTCAGAGCTATACCGACCTGTGGATCGTCGATCCGAACGACACGGCCGCGGCGCGGACCGAGCTCGCGCAGAACGTCCAGGCGCAGGGCCCCTTCGAGTTCAACAAGGACGGCACCGAGCTGCTGTTCTTCTCGCCGCGCACGGGCAACTTCGAGATCTACGCGGTGACGCTCGACGCGGCCGGCAAGGCGGCGCTCGCGGAAAAGGCCGCCATCTCGACAGGATTCGGCATCACGCGAACGCCGACGGCGCCGCAGAGCTCGACGCTGCCGTTCCAGGTGACGCCAGAGCTCGTCGTCCTCGGTGTGCTCGCCCTCATGGCCATCGGCCTCGAGCTGACGGTCTGGATCTACCGGAGGCGGCGCACCGCCTAGGGCTCCTTGTCGCCGCCGAAGAGCAGCTCGCGCCGTGACTTTGGCGCCGCCTTCCGCTCCTGCTCCGCGAGCCACTTCGCGCGCTTGGGCGACGACGCCGCCGGATCGGCCGGAGCGGCGGGCGCCCCCGCGGCGGCCTTCTCGGCGTCGACCTGTTCCGCGATGTCGGTGAGCTCGTCGAGGATGAGCTGGAGCTCGCTTTGGTGCAGCTCCCTGAACGCGCGGATCTGCTGCTCGACGCGGCGCAGGCGGGCGGACAGATCCTGGCTCACAGGATGTCGCCGCCGCGGTGGGTCATGATCTTCGGCTCTCCCGGGCGGACCCTCTCCGCGTACAGCGTCTCGCCGCGCTCGATCTCGCGCAGGAGCGCGTCGGCGGCCGCCGGGGCCTCGAGCCGGGTCGTCACGATGAGGCGCGCGCTGGTCTGGAGGGCCTCGGCGGCCCCCTGAAGCTCGGGCGGCACCACGAGGACCTCGAACGTCTCGGGCAGCTTCTCGAGCGGAAAGAGCCGCACGCGGATGCGCAACCCGGCCTTCTCCATGACCCGCTCGAAGCGGTGGAAGATCGCGAGCCACGGCGTCGGGAGCTCGGCCTGCGTGTACGCGCACACGATCGTGCGGACCAACCGCCGCTCCTCGTCCGAGGTTTGACCGCTCAACGCCCGGTCACTACCGTCGGCCACCAGGCCGACCGCGGAAGGTGGGAACGCATGGACGACTCCAAAGCCCTCGAGATCGCCACCACGGCCGCCTTCCGGGGCGGTAGGGCCGCTCTGACACGTCTCGGCGCGCCGGGATACCTCAAATGGAAGGGCCAGCGCGACGTCGTCGTGGAGGCGTCGCTGGACGTCCAGGAGCAGATCGTTTCGGTCCTCCAAAAGGAAAGTCCCGGCGACGCGATCCTCGCCGAGGAGGGGCCTGAGGATGAGCCACTGGCCGTCGACGCCGCGCGCCTCTGGATCGTGGATCCCATCTGCGGAAGTCTGAATTTCGCCCAAAGCATACCGTTCTTCGCGGTCTCGATCGCTCTCCGCGTGAACGGCCTGTTGCGCGTCGGCGTCGTGTACGACCCTGTCCGCGACGAGATGTTCACCGCCCGTCTCGGCGAGCCCGCGCTGCTGAACGGACGACCCATCACGGTCCTCACGGTCTCCCTCGGCCCGGAGTTCTGGGAGCAGGCCTGGGTCGCCTGCGATCTTCCGCACAGCGGGCCGCGGCGCAAAGAGGCGCTGCAAGCGTTTGGCATCGTCGCGGACGAGGTCCTGCACCATCTCGTGCTGGGATCGCCTGCGCTCGGCCTCTGCTACGTCGCCGCGGGCCGCCTGCACGCGTACTGGACGCTCGATGCGCAGCCCTGGGATATCGCGGCGGCCGGCGTGATCCTGAGTCAGGCCGGCGGTCTCATCACCGACGCTGATGGCGGTTCGTGGCTGCATTCGGACGGCGGCTATGTCGCGGCCAACGCCGTCTCGCACAAGTGGGCGCTGCAGAGCATCAAGTGGCTGCGGGATCAGAACAAGGCAAAGGCGAAAGCCTGAAGGTTCGCGGGGCGGCGACCACGTGGTCGCCGCCCCGTTAGCTGCTAGCCCAGCGCTTCGAGGATCGTCCGCTCGATGAGACCCTGCGCGAGGTCCACCTTGTAGGAGTTGAGACTCATCGGACGCGCGACGGTCCGGATCTGCGCGGCGGCTTGCTTCGCCGTCGCCTTGATGTCCTTGCCCTTGAGGAAGTCCTCAACGACCTTGGCGCGGTACGGGACGGGCGAGACGCCACCCAGTGTGATGCGTCCATCCTGCCAGTTGCCGCCCGACACCGTGAACACAGCGGCAACGGACACGAGCGCGAAGTCGTAGACCTGACGGTCCTTGAGCTTCGTCCATCCGAACTTGGTGCCGCTGGCCGGGTTGGGGATGGTCACGCTGGTCATGAACTCGGTCGCACCGCCGGCTGGAGTTGACTTGAGGACGTTCTCACGGAGGACGTCCACACGCGGGCCGGTGAAGTAGTCGTCGAACGCGACGGTCCTCTCTCCGCCGGCGCCCGCGATCTTCGCCGATGCGTTGAGCGCGAGGAGCGCCGTCGCGGTGTCCGAGGGGTGGACGATGTAGCAGAGCTCGCCGCCGATGATCGCGTGGTAACGGTTGTCACCGGTCACTGCGTAGCAGAAGTCGCCACCCTTCTTGTAGCAGTTGAAGTCCTCACCGCGGAAGAACCAGCAGCGTGGACGCTGGTTGATGTTGCCGCCGAGCGTCCCGAAGTTGCGGATGAGCGGCGACGCCACGCTGAGCGCCGCGTTGGTGAGCACTGGCATCTTGGACGCGAGGTCCTTGTTGTCGATGAGGTCGCTTAGCGTCGTGGCGGCGCCGATGGTCGTGCCTCCGCCGTCCGACTTGATGCCCACGATGTCCTTGATGGTCGTGATGTCGATCAGGACCTCCGGAAGGGGCATGCCCTTCCCTTGGACCCAGTCCTTCATCACGCCACCGACGATGTCGCTGCCGCCGCCGACCACCTTGACCGTGCGGCCGGAATACTTGCCCAGCAGGTCGACCGCTTCCTTGACCGACGATGCGTCGTAAAGCTCAAAACCTCTCATGCTCTTCCTCCCTACTCAGTTCGACGCCTTGAGGGCGGCGAGCAGTTTGTCGCGTGTGAGTGGCATGTCTGTCACCCACACACCGACCGCGTTGTAGACCGCGTTGACGAGCGTGGGCGCCGGCGGACCCATGGGCGGCTCGCCCATTCCGTGGCCCCCGAACGTGCCGTAGGCCTTTGGCTTCTCGATGATGATCACCTCGGCGAGCGGCGCGTCCTTGATCGAAAGCGGACGGTAGTCGAGCAGGTTCGGGTTCAGCGGCAGCCCGGTGGCCTTGTCGATGAGGAGCTCCTCGGTGAACACGGCTCCGGTGGCCATGACGACGCCACCTTCGACCTGCTGGCGGATCGAGAACGGGTTGAACGCCTTGCCCACGTCGTGGGCCGCCACATAGCGCGTGATCTTGACGGTGCCCGTGACCGTGTCGACTTCGACCTCGGCCGCGTGCGCGGCGAGAGCGACCTGCTCCCAGTTGGTGGGCTGCAGGTAGTCGGACTTGCCGATGATCGACGTGGCCTTGAACTGGACGACCGCCGCGAGGGTGAGCTTCTTGGTCTTGTCGGCCTTGATGAACACGGTGCCGGTGTTGTCCATGTCAACATCAGCTGCGGTCACACGTGTGTCGACCTTCGCTGTCGCGAAATCGGTGTTGAACTTGTCGGACGCGTACTTGAGCACCTGGTTACGCGCATCGACGCCGGCTTCGTACATGCCGCGGCCGCCGGTGTTGGTCATGCGGCTGCCGTTGGTCCCGCCGCTATCGGTGGTGTTGTCGGTGTCGACGTACGGCGTGATCGTGACGGTGCTGAGCGGGACGCCCAGGGCCTCCGCCGCGACCATCATCATGTTCGTGCGCTGGCCGGAGCCGATGTCCGTGACACCGGAGACCGCCTGCACGCTGCCGTCGCTGTTGATGATGACCTGACCCGTCGAGGGGTTGCTGCCAGCGCCGTGGCTGCAGAGGTGGACCGCCATGCCGATGCCGTGGTAGACGCCGGGTCGCACCTGCTTGGCCTTGGGCGCGTGCCAGACGTTCTTCCAGTTGATGGCGGTCGCCACGCCGGTGATGCAGTCGCGTATACCGGGGTTGCTGAACGGCTTCTTCGTGTCCGGGTTGCCGACCTCGTTCAGGTTCTTCAGCCGGAACTCGATCGGGTCCATGTTGATCGCGTACGCGGCCTTGTCCATCGTGGTCTCGAGCGCGAACGTGCCGTTCGGGTGGCTCACGCAGCGATACGGGCCCGACTTGTAGCTGTTGGTCATCACGTCGACGGCCTCGAGGCGCAGGTTCGGGATGGTGTAGAGGTCCTGCATATTGACCCATGCGCCGTTGGCCGCGCCGGCACGCTGTGCGCCGACGTTCGCGATGACCTTGAAGATGCCGAAGGAGATCGTGCCGTCGCGGTTGACGCCGAGCTTCATCTCGTTGCGGAACTCGGGACGGTGCGTGCGGGTGACGAAGTCCTCGTAGCGGGTGTAGTTGTTCTTGATCGGACGGCCGGTGAGCCTCGAGAGGATGGCGGCGTGGGCTTCCGAGAGGTCGATGCCGCTGCGGTAGCCGTAGCCGGATCCCAGGTAGCCGGTCTGGAACACGCGGACCTTGTTCTGCGGGATCTTGAGCGCCTGCGACAGGCCTGACCGCGTCCCGTGGCCGTGCTGGTTGGTGTACGTCATGTTGAGCTTGTCG
>JBGPZT010000110.1:0-8772 GCA_041493915.1 Candidatus Limnocylindria bacterium | reverse complement strand
CGTCCGAGGCGATGCTCGCCGAGGACCGCCGGCTCGACGGCGCGAATCATCCGAGCCGCCGCTGGCTCGCCGGCCATGCCGAGGACGTCGCGCTGGATCCGCCGTACGGCCTGGCGACCACCGGTTCGAGCCTGCACTGGATGGACCGGGACACGGTGCTGCCACGACTCGCGCGCACGCTGACGAAGAAGGCTTTCTTCGCGATGCTCAACGTCGACGATAGCCAAGCCCCGTGGCACGAGGCCTCGTCGCGCGTCGTGGCTTGTTCTGCGTCGTTGGACGCGAACGCACCCCGATGCAGTTCGCTCGCAAGAGCGCGCATCGGAACGGACCGCGCGAAAGCATTCGACGAGGAGATACGCGGCATCGTCGTCCTTGATCGCGATGGGGTGCGCCCGGACCATCGCGGCCGAGGTGGTGTGGGGAAGACCCCTGATTGCGCGCTGACGCAATCGTCAGAGGCGACATCGAGGTGAGGCTCTAGACACTGCGACTACATTTCCCGGCAATCGTTTGCTCGCTTGGTCAGTTGGCTTGCAATGCGCTTGGGGGGAGAAACACGATGCGACTTCGTCTTTCCGCGCAGGTTCTGCGCTACACGCTCGCCATCCTTCTTGGACTGTCGATCGGCGGCACGAGCGCGATCCTTTCAGCGGCGCTGATCCCAGACAAGAACGGTGTCATCCATGGCTGCTACGACCGAAGGAAAGGAGACCTCCGCGTCGTCAGCGATGCCTCCGACTGCAAAGACGGCGAGATCGCGATCTATTGGAATCAGCGTGGCCCGGTCGGGCCGACAGGCGCGACCGGCGCCAAAGGACCGACGGGTGCGACCGGGCCCACGGGTCCGAGTGGTGCGACAGGGACGAGTGGGGCCTCAGGTGCAGCTGGTCCAGCGGGACCGGCTGGCCCCAGTGGTGGACCCGGCGCCGGAGGAGCGACGGGTCCGACCGGGCCCGCGGGGCAGGGAATCTCGTCGCTGAATTCGCTCAACGGACTTCCGTGCGGCGCCGCTAACACCGGCACGACGCGTGTTGTGTACGCGGCGGAGGGAGCCGTATCCATCTTCTGCGACGCGCCGCCCGAGGAGACACCGCAGCCCGTCTACACCGGCGTAAGCGTCGCCGGAAACCTCGCGACCGTCAGCTTCAACAGAGATGTGTGCCGCGCGATGTTCTGGTCGGCCACCAACTGGGAAGTCACCGTCAACGGCGTCGCTGCCGCATACGAGGACATCGGCGATGGCCTCCCGCTCTGCACCGCGGCAGCCGACAACGGCGTCACGACCGCGAACCTGACCCTCATCAACTCTCCGGCGCCCGGCTCGACCGTCGCGGTCACCCTGACGGTGTCCGGCGGGCTGGCGATCCGCGACCAGGCCGGTAACTTCGCGAGCGCCCCGCAGACGAGGATCGCCACGGCGACCACCGCCGAGACCACTCCGCCAACGATCGCGTCGGCAACCGGCGAAGCCGGTGCGACGATCGTCACGCTCGCGTTCTCGGAACCCGTGTACTGCATTGCCTTCAGCTTCGACTCGACCGACATCGTCATAACCGACAACAACCCCGCGACCACCGACCCGACCGCGACCGCCCCCGGTCCGAACGCGTGCGGCGCGACCCAGGCGACCGCGGACACGTCGTTCTCGGTTCAGTTCAGCGCGCCGTTCCTGCCCGGCGCGACCTACACGGTCGTCCTCTTCCCCGAGACGAACGAGATCCAGGATGTCTTCGGCAACGATCTGGTGAGCCCGTCGACCGTGACCTTCTCCACAGGCGCGGCTGACATCGGGGCGCCGACGCTCACGGACACGAGGCTCCTACAAAATCTTCAGACCACCGACTTCGGCGAGACCGGTGACGCTTTCGACGTGACGTTCAGCGAGGCGATGAACGCGTCGGGGTCCAATCCTGGGATCAACCTCCAGGACGCGGACGGCACGACCAACTTCCTACTGATATGCGGTGTGAACTCCAGCTGCAGCTGGAACACCGCGGGCACGACCCTGACGGTCACGATGACAACGCACTGGCTGGGCACCGGCGGCACGACGCCTGGGCTCCAAGTCCCCTCAACGATCACGACGCTCAACGGCGTCACAGACCTGGCAGGCAATCTCCCGAACCTTTCCGGCTCGGCTGATCGCGTGATCGACAATGAGTTCCTCACCGGGCCGTTCGCCCCGCCGACCGTCACGGACGCCCGGATGCTCAGCAACGTCGTCACCACGGATTTCGGTGAGCCTGGGGACGCCTTCCGCGCGATCTTCAGTGCGGCGATGATCTCGAGCCCGAACGCGGGGATCTTGATCCAGGACCAAGACGGCTCGGTCACATTCCTCAGCTGCGGCGCCAGCGTCGCCTGCACCTGGGACACCTCCGCGACGACCCTGACCGTGACCGTCAGTACGTTCGCGCTGCCGTTCGTCCCAGGCGGCACACCAGGTATGCAGATCCCGATGCGCATCGCGATGTTGGGCGGCATCATTGATTCGAATGGGAGCGTTCCGGATCTCGCCGGGTCGCTGGACACCCTGATCGACATCGAATAGCAGCGCCACGCCGGCCGGCCTTAGTGTTCATCCTCCGATGAGCACACCGGTCGGCGTCGCGCTGCTCGGGCTCGGCACGGTCGGGTCGTCGGTCGCGCGCGTGTTCGCAGACCGAGGTAAGCGCCTCGACGCGGCCGCGGGCCGTCCGCTGCGGCTCATCGGCGCCGCGGTGCGCGACCGGCGCAAGGCGCGTGACGTCGGCGACCTCGCGGTGACGACAGATCCGTTCCGGCTGCTCGAGGACCCGAACGTCCACATCGTCATCGAGGTCATCGGGGGCATCTCGCCCGCCCGTGATCTGCACTTCGCGGCCTTCGAGCGCGGCCGCCACGTCGTCACCGCGAACAAAGAGCTCGTCGCGAAGGAATGGAACGCGCTGCACGAGGCGGCCAAGCTCGCGAAGCGCGAGCTGCGCTTCGAGGCCGCGGTCGCCGCCGCGATCCCGCTCATCGCCGCCACACGGATGCTCGCGGCCTCGCGCCCCCGGGTCGTGCGCGGCCTGTTGAACGGAACGACGACCTACATCTGCTCACGCATGGAGTCCGGTCTCGGGTTCGACGCGGCGCTCGAGGAAGCGATCGCGAAGGGTTACGCCGAGGCCGACCCCACGGCGGACGTCGACGGCTTTGACGCGGCGTACAAGCTCTCGATCCTCATCAGCCTGCTCGAGGGGCGGCACTTCCATCCCGACAACGTGCGCCGCACGACCCTGCGCGGCCTGTCAGCGGACACGGTCAAGGGCGCCGCCTCGCGCGATGCGAAGGTCCGCTATCTCGCGACCGCGGACTTCGGTGAGCGCGCGACCAAGGCTCGGGTGGGTCCTGAAGACGTGCCCGCGAGCTCCCCCGAGGGCGCTGCCGAGGGCCCGACGAACGTCGTGACGATCGAGACCGACCTCGCGGGCCGGCTCGTGTTCAGCGGGCCGGGCGCGGGCGGCGACGCCACCGCCTCGGCCATACTCGGCGACGTGATCGCGATCGCTCGGACCATGCGTTGACCCGCACCGTCCTCAAGTTCGGCGGGACGTCCGTCGCTTCGCCCACCGCCCTCGAGAGCGTGGCGCGCATCGTCGGCGACACGAAGGGCGACCGGGTGGTCGTCGTCTCCGCGACCGCGGGGACCACCGACGCGCTTCACACGGCGGCGCGCGAAGCGGCGAACGGCGAGGCCTCCGTGGCGGAGCGCATCGTGAACGACCTCGCGAAGGCGCACGCGAACCTCGTCGCCGATCTTCTCGGCGTCGGCGCAGGCGATGTGCTGGGCGAGATCACGGATCTCTCGGAGCGGACGATCTCACTGCTGCGCAGCGTCGCGATCCTGCACGAATGCACGGCCCGCAGCCTCGATGCGATCGTCACGTACGGCGAGAAGATCTCCGCACCGATCGTCGCCGCGCTTCTCAATGCGCGCGGCACGAGGGCGAAGTCGCTGTCCGCGGAAGGGCTGCTCATCACCGACGACGCGTTCGGGCACGCGAACCCGCTCCTCGACGAGACGAAGGCCCGCGTGCACCAGGAGGTCTTGCCCCTCTTGAAGGACGGGGTCACGCCGGTCATCACCGGATACGTCGCGTCGACCGCGGACGGCGTGACGACGACGCTGGGACGGGGCGGCTCCGACTATTCCGCGGCGGTGTTCGCGGCGGCCCTCAACGCGGACGCCCTCCTCATCTACACCGACGTGAACGGGGTGATGAGCGCGGATCCGCGCATCGTGCGCGGCGCGAAGTCGCTCGAGCGCGTGTCGTACGCCGAGGCCGCGGAGCTCTCGTACTTCGGCGCGAAGGTGATCCATCCGCGGACGGTCCTGCCGGCGATCGAGGCGCGCATCCCGGTCCGCATTCTCAACACGTTCGCCCCGGAGCATCCGGGAACGACGATCACCGGCGATCCGGTGTTCGACGGAAGCGTCGTGAAGGCGACGACGTCCCTGGGTGGCCTGGGTCTCCTCACCGTGCAGGGTGCCGGCATGAGCGGTGTTCCCGGCTTCGCGGCCCGCGTGTTCGCCACCACCGCGGCGGAGCATGTGAACGTGCTCATGATCAGCCAGTCCTCGAGCGAGAACTCGATCTGTCTCGTCGTGCCCGCGGAGGGCGCCGAGCGCCTCCGTCCCGCGCTCGAGCGCATGTTCAGCGCCGAGCTGCGGCGCCACGACGTCGAGCGCGTCAGTGTCGAGGCTCCCGTCGCGATCGTGGCCGCGGTAGGGCAGGGGATGCGCGGCACGCCCGGCGTCGCGGCGCGCGTCTTCGGCGCGCTCGGCCGCGCCGGCGTCAACGTCATGGCGATCGCGCAGGGCTCGAGCGAGCTGAACATCTCGTTCGTCGTCGTCGAGTCCGAGCGCGACAAAGCGGTGCGCGCCGTCCACGAGGAGTTCCACCGCTCTTAGCGAGACTTCGCGGCCTTCGTGCGTCACACTTAGAGCGATGCGAAAGCGCAGGGTCGCGGTCCTCGGAGCCACCGGCACGGTCGGGCAGCGCTTCATCAGCCTGCTCGCGGGGCATCCGTGGTTCGAGCTCACCGCGCTCACGACTTCGGAGCGCAACGCCGGTAGGCGTTACGGTGACGTGACGTCCTGGCTGCTCGGCGAGGACATGCCCGCCGAGGTCGCTGACATGCGCCTCGAGGCGACGCGGCCGGACGTCGATGCCGAGATCTGCTTCTCCGCTCTGCCGAGCGAGGCCGCCGAGCAGTGGGAGGCAGCGCTCGCCAAGGCCGGCCATCACGTCTTCTCCAACGTGAAGACGCACCGCATGGACGATGACGTTCCGCTCATCATCGCCGAGGTCAATCCCGAGCACGCCAATGCGCTCGACGTGCAGCGCCGCAAGCGCGGCTGGACCGGATCGATCGTGACGAACGGGAACTGCTCCGCGATCACGTTCGCGCTCGCCGCGGCGCCGCTGCATCGCGCGTTCGGCATCGAGCGCGTGGTCGTGACAACGCTGCAGGCGCTTTCCGGCGCCGGCTACCCCGGCGTGCCCTCGCTGGATGCGCTCGACAACGTCGTGCCGTTCATCGGCGAGGAAGAGGAGAAGATGGAGCAGGAAACGAAGAAGTTCTTCGGCTCCTGGGACGGCAAGGCGTTCAAGAGCGCCGAATTCCCGTTCTCCGCGCACTGCAATCGCGTGAGCGTGCGCGACGGCCATACCGTGACGGTGAGCGTCGCGCTGCGCGGACGGCCGGACGTGAGCGAGGCCACGCTCGCCATGCGCACCTTCAAGGGACGCCCGCAGGAGCTCGGTCTTCCGAGCGCGCCGAAGCAGCCGATCGTGGTCCGCGAGGAACGCGACCGGCCACAGCCCGTTCGCGACCGCATGGCCGGCAACGGCATGTCCGTCGTCGTCGGCCGCGTGCGCGAGGACCCCGTCCTCGGCCTGAAGTTCGTCGTGCTGGGGCACAACACGATCCGCGGCGCGGCGGGCGCGTCGGTGCTGAACGCGGAGCTGCTCGCGGCGGAGGGCTGTCTCGGCGCATGAGCGCGGAGACGTTCGTCGCGAGACTCGACCGCGTGCCGCTCAACCCGTTTCACTGGAAGCTCCTTGTCACGAGCGGCCTCGGCTGGTTGTTCGACGCGATGGACGTCCTCCTCATCGGCTTCCTCGTCGCGCCGATCACAAAGGAATTCGCGCTCGCGCCGGCGCAGGTCGGCCTCGTCGCGAGCGCCGGCTTCGTCGGCATGTTCCTGGGCGCCGCGATCTCGGGGCGGCTCGCCGATCGCTACGGACGCCGCCTCATCTTCCAGGTGACCCTCGTGGTGTTCTCGGTCGGCGCGGTGCTCTCGGCGCTCGCGCCGACGTTCGAGACGCTGCTCGCGGCGCGCGTCGTGGCCGGACTGGGGCTCGGCGGCGAGCTGCCGGTCGTCGCGACGCTCGTCTCGGAGTTCTCGCCGCGCGCGCAGCGCGGCCGGATGATCGTGCTCCTCGAGTCGTTCTGGGCCTACGGCACGCTCGCCGCGGGTCTGGTCGCGCTCTTCGTCCTGCCGCAGTTCGGCTGGCGCGGCGCGTTCCTCGTCGCCGCGCTGCCGGCGCTGTACGTCGCCTATCTGCGCTCCGCACTGCCGGAGTCGCCCCGCTACCTCGCCGAGCGCGGCCGCACCGCCGAGGCCGATGCGGTCGTGCGCCGCGTCGAACGCGCCGGCGGAGGCGCCCTGCTCACACTCGGTGCCGCCGTCGCTCCCGCGCGCTCGAGACGCACGAGCGTCGCGGAGCTGTGGAGTCCGGCGTACGCGCGGCGCACCGCGATGCTCTGGATCCTATGGTTCGGCATCACCTTCACGTACTACGGCATCTTCCTTTACGTCCCGTCCCTGCTCGCGGCGCGTGGCCTTTCCGAGGTGCGGAGCAACGAGTTCTTCTTCCTCTCGACCATCGCGCAGATCCCCGGCTACTTCAGCGCCGCATGGCTGGTGGAGCGCTGGGGCCGCAAGCCGACGCTCGTCGCGTACCTGCTCGGCACGGCGGCCGCGGCCTTCCTGTTCGGGAACTCCGGCACGGGGACCGACGCGTTCGTGTACGCGGCGCTGCTGTCGTTCTTCAACCTCGGCGCGTGGGGAGTCGTTTATGCGTACTCGCCGGAGCTGTACCCAACCGCGGTGCGCGCGACCGGCGCGGGCGTCGCGGCGGCCGTGGGACGTATCGGCGGGATCATCGGTCCGTTCCTAACACCGGTGCTGGTACCGACGTTGGGTCAGTCAGGTGTGTTCGCCATGTTCATGGCCCTGCTCGTCGTGACCGCTCTTAACGTGTGGCTGCTCGCTGAAGAGACGAAGGGACGTTCTCTCGAAGAGATCTCGGGAGCGGTCGCGGCCTAGTGCCACTCTCGCCGGAACAACGGTCGGCGCTGCAGACGATCGGCAACGCCGCGATCGGTGTCGGGCTTGGGATGAGCGTGCTCGGCGTCGCCTTCGTCGTGAGTCAGTTCGCGACGGGACAGGGGAGCAACGCTCAAGCCACGTCGTCCCCGGCGTCACCGCGCGTGACCGCGGGAGTCGTTTCGCTCGCGACTGCGACGCGGGCGCCTACGCCACCGTCCACGCTGCCGGCGTCACCGACGCCCGCGCCGACCTTCGGTCCCGCGACGCCGGCGCCGACCCCAGCATCGACGCCAGCGCCGAGCGCGATGCCGGATCCGCTCACGGCGACCGCCTACAGCAACAGCGGCAAGCGCTACGCGGCGTTGCGCGCGCCCGTGGGCTACGTGTATGTCGCGCCGGTCGCGGGGACGGTGCAGGTGCGGCTCTATCAGCTCATCGACGGCCAGGTGCGCGTCGGATCGAACGTCCCGTCATTGCCGTTCTTCCCGTACGTGACGCTCGAGTCAGCCGACCGGCGGATCATCTATCGCCCCGGCGCGCTCAACGCCGACACGCAGCTCCTCGTGAAGGACGGCGACCGCGCGGAGCTCGGCACGCCGCTCTTCAAGACTGTCGGCGAAGGCGCTTCTTCTTGGCGGACGTTTTACGACCGCGGCGTCACCGCGAACGTGATCGCGTCGGTGGCCGCGCTGCCATCGGGCGCCGAACTGGATCCGGTCGCGTTCTTCAGCACGCGCTAAGGACTGGAGCCGCCGCCCTAGGGGGCGACGGCCCCGGCTCCTGTTCTCGCGCTAGTCGTCGCCCTTCCGGTCCTTCCGGTCGTTGTCGTTGTCGTTGACCTGGCCGCGGATCTCGCCCGCCGGCCACCGCGTCGTGTGCACGTTGGCGTACACGGCACCGGCTTGGATCGCCCGAATGGCCTCTTCGAACGAGCCAGCCTCAATGCCCTGTCCAGCGGGACCCACGATGTCCGCGGGGGTGATCGTACCCGTCACCGTCGCCGGTGAGGCCGGGCAGGCGGGCTTTCCGCCGCCTCCGCAGAGGAAGGCAATGACGCCGCCGCCAACGCCGCGCTGCCCGAAGTGGATGTGCGCTGCGGTGACAACACCCCCCGTAACGAGAACACCCTCGAGGTCACGATAGGTCAGCGTGTACGTGATCACATCGCCGTCGATCCGGGCCTCGAACGTTCCGGTGCCTGTGGTCGAGATAGGTCCGGGACCAACGACCTCCTGATAGCCGGTGAGCCGGTCTGACTTGATGTGGCTCCTACCACCATCGCCTGCGACCGCGTACGTGGCCGCAGCCAGAACTACCGGGACCGCGAAGATGAGCGCGCCGAACAGACGTCGCTTCCGCATGGTGCCCTCCCTGTTTATCGCGCAGATCGCCAAGGAACCTACGCG
>JBGPZT010000152.1:0-6375 GCA_041493915.1 Candidatus Limnocylindria bacterium | reverse complement strand
TCGCCGCAGTGCGCGATGTCGATGGTCATCCCCAGGCGATTCATGCGCGTCACGACCGCGCGCCCGAGGTCGGATAACCCGGAGTCGTTCTTCTCCCGCAGACCGGACCCGAGCGGGTTGGCCTCGCTGTACGTGATGCCCATGCCCCGCACGCCGAGCCCGTAGAGGATGTCGACGCGGTCGATCTCGTTCTCGATGGCGGTCGCGGCCTCCAGCCACGCGACGAATGCGATCCGACCCGACGGCTTCGCGCGAAGCAGATCCTCATACCGCGTCGCGATGTACACGAGGTCCTGATGCGCGATGTCCGAGTAACGCATACCGAGGTCAAAGACGATGTCGTCCCACTTCCAGCCTTTGTTCGACGTGATCGTCGCGGTGCCATCCATGAAGTTCTCGAAGAACACGTCGGTGTCCGACGCGGCGAGCCCCGCATAGCCGGTCGCATCGCGGCCCTGCCGGCGCTGCTCGAGCACGCGGCCCATGTCCTCCGGGAAGATAGAGGTGTGGTCGTGCATCGAGACGATCGGCTCCCGGTCGAGGAGCGCCCGTGCCCGCTTCTCCTCAGCGTCGGACAGCTCGACCTTCGCTGACGGCACACGGTCGATCTCCTTCGCGAGGGGGATCGCCTGGTAGTCTTCGCCGGCCTTCAGATACGCGTACGAGCGGTAGCCGTCGTATTCCTTCTTCGACAAGGCTTCCTCCTAAGGCTTCCAGTCTTTGCGCGAGACGTGAGCGCCGACGCTTGGGTCCTTCGCGGCCGGGTATTGCTCCATGCGGTCGTACAGCCACTCGAACCATTCGAACGCCGTCGGGGTGACCGCGCGGAACTGCCCGATGTATCCGCGGCACTTCCGCCACGTCAGGCGGACCAGGCCGCCGATGAGATCGTCGGCCATGTGCAGCGGGATGGCGCGCGAGTACACGAGGTAGCCGAGGTTCTCGAACTTCACGAACGTCTCGACGAGCGCCTGCTCGAGCTCGGGCCCGAGCCCGTGGATCGCTTCAGGCGACGCGTCGTCGGACAGCTCGAAGATCTTTCGCACCGAGCGCGAAAAGAGCTCCGGTGGCTGGGTCGTCTTCATGAGCGTGAGCGCCGTCTCCTGGCGCCGCTGCCGCACGAAGGCCACGAACTGGTAGGCGGCGAAGACGAAGCCCCCGACCACCGTGGTCGTCGAGATCAGGGCGAATGCGATCTGCAGCTCGGCCGGCATGCCGTCCCCTCCCGCGCTCCTAGGATGATGCGCCGATGCCGCGAGTGATGGCTGGACCGGTCGAGCTCTACTACGAGTCGCTCGGCGAGGGCACGCCGCTGGTGCTTCAGGGCCACGATCACACGCCGTGGCTGTTCGGACAGGCACCCGTGTTCTCGCAGCGCTACCGCGTGCTGGTGTACGACCGGCGGGGGACGGGACGCTCGTCGAGCCCCGATGGCGACTGGAGCGCGGCCGATCTCGCGACCGATCTCGCGAGACTCCTCGACGCGCTCGGCATCGAGCGCGCGATCGTCGGCGGATCGTCGCTGGGCGGCGTGATCACGGCGCAGTTCGCGGTCGACCACCCGGGACGCGCTCTCGCGCTGGTCATCGGGCACACCGTCCCCTACCTCGACGACGCCGGACGCGCCTGGCTCGAACAGCAGGTCGCGGACGCGCGCGCCGGTCGCCCGGTCATCGCGCGCCAACCGGCGGACGGCGGAGGTGGCGAGGGACCGCCCACGACCGACCCGGCCTTCGCGGCGTCGCCGGTCGGGCGGATGATCGCGACGACGGGCACCGGTCTCGGCCGAACTCGCGAGGACATCGCTCGCGCGATCGCGGTCCTGCGCGACTGGGATCAGCGGCCGCGGAGGGCCGACCTCGCGAAGATCCGCGTGCCGACGCTGGTCATCGTCGGCGAGCGCGAGCCGCGCTCGACCATCGAAGGCTCACGGGAGTGGGCGTCATGGATCCCCGGTGCCGAATTCCTGGTGCTGCCGGGCGCGCATCACGCCGCGCCGCGCGAGGCGGCGCCCGCGTGGAACGCCGCGGTGCAGGGTTTCCTCGACCGGCACGGCCTGGGTGGACAATCGACACGATGACCATCGCCGCACGCGCCGTCCGGGCTCCCAGGGGCACCACGCTCGCGTGCCGCGCCTGGCCCCAGGAGGCCGCGTTCCGCATGATCCAGAACAACCTCGATCCCGAGGTGGCAGAGAAGCCCGACGAGCTCATCGTCTACGGCGGCACTGGCCGCGCGGCGCGATCGTGGGAGGCGTTCGACCGCATCCTCGCGACCCTTCGCCGGCTCAAGAACGACGAGACGCTGCTCGTGCAGTCGGGCAAGCCCGTCGGCGTGTTCCGCACGCACGAGTGGGCGCCGCGTGTGCTCATCGCGAACGCGCTGCTCGTGCCGAAGTGGGCCACGTGGGAGAAGTTCCGCGAGCTCGAGGCCGCGGGTCTGACGATGTATGGGCAGATGACCGCGGGTTCGTGGATCTACATCGGGACGCAGGGCATCCTCCAGGGAACATACGAGACATTCGCGGCGGTCGCGCGAAAGCACTTCGGAGGCACCCTCGCGGGGCGCCTCGTCGTGACCGCGGGCCTCGGTGGCATGGGCGGCGCGCAGCCGCTCGCGATCACGATGAACGAGGGCGTGGGTCTCATCGTTGAGGTCGATCAGGCGCGCGCCGAACGCCGTCGCCGCCAGGGCTTCCTCGACGAGATCGCGCCGACGCTCGACGACGCGCTCGCCGTCGCGCAGGGCTCGCTCCGCGATCGGACGCCGCGGAGCATCGGACTCATCGCGAACGCGGCCGACGTGCTGCCCGAGCTCGCGCGCCGCGGGGTGCGGGTCGACGTCGTCACCGATCAGACGAGCGCGCACGATCCGCTGGACGGCTACGTCCCGGCGGGCGTCGAAGACCCCGCGGGTCTGCGCCAGCGCGATCCGGAGGGCTACGTCCGACGCTCGCGCGAGTCGATGGCGCGCCACTGCGAGGCGATCGTCGCGCTCGCCAGTCGCGGAGCGGTCGCGTTCGACTATGGGAACAACCTGCGCGGAGAAGCGAAGGAGGCGGGCTACGCCGACGCGTTCAGCTATCCCGGCTTCGTCCCCGAGTACATCCGACCGCTGTTCGCCGAGGGCCGCGGACCATTCCGCTGGGTCGCGCTCTCGGGTGACACCGCGGACATCCATCGCACCGACCGCCTCGTGCTCGAGCTCTTCCCCGAGAACGAGACCCTGGCGCGCTGGATCCGGCTCGCGCAGGACCGCGTGCCGTTCCAGGGGCTCCCCGCGCGGGTGTGCTGGCTCGGCTACGGCGAGCGCGCGCTCTTCGGCGAGCGGATCGACGAGCTCGTGGAGCGGGGAGAGCTCCGGGCGCCGATCGTCATCGGACGCGACCATCTCGATTCCGGTTCGGTCGCATCACCGTTCCGGGAGACGGAGGGGATGAAGGACGGCAGCGACGCGATCGCGGACTGGCCGATCCTCAACGCGCTCGTCAACGCATCGGCCGGAGCGACGTGGGTCTCGGTGCATCACGGAGGCGGCGTTGGCATCGGCAACTCGATCCACGCTGGAATGGTCGCCGTCGCCGATGGCACTCCGCTCGGCCGCGAGAAGCTGCGCCGCGTCCTCACCACCGACCCCGGCACCGGCGTGATGCGTCACGCCGATGCCGGTTACGACGAGGCGGTCGACTTCGCAAAGCGCAGCGGGATCGACCTGCCGAGCCTCGAGCGATAGCGCCTCGCTAGCCGATACGCGTCGCCAGAAGGTCCGCGAGCCGCTCGTACGTCTCGCGCGCTCCGGTCTCCATGCCGGTCTGGATCACGCCATCGCGCTCTTCGCGCGAGCTGAACACGCTGCGATCCCGCATCTCGGTGACGCCGTCGCGCTCGACGAGCGTGATCTCCACGAAGCCGTCACCCGGCGGCATGTCGCCGACGAGGAACGTGTAGACGAGGCGCTCGGGTCGATCCACTTTGCGGTACTCGCCGTGGAAGTCGACGTGCTCGCCGCCCGACGTGTGCGTGATGTACCGCCACTGCCCGCCGGGACGGACGTCCATCGCCTTCACCTCGGTGTTGTCTCGCGCGAACCCCCACCATCTCGGGATCAGATCCGGGTCCGTGATCGTGTCCCACACGATCTCGCGAGGCGCGTCGAAGCTGCGCGTGATCAGAATCTCCCGATCCGACGGGAGTGTGACAACGGTCTCGTGCTTCGTCTTAGTCACCATCTTTGTCGCGTCCTCTCTTTGCCTTTCGCTCGCCGATCAGGTCGTCCAAGCGATCGAACCGGTCGCCCATCCGGCGCCGGAATGTCTCCAGCCACTTGTCGAGCTCGTTGAATGGCTCGGTCCGCAGCTGGTAGATGCGCTGCTGCGCGACCGGTCGCACGTCGACCAGCCCGGCGTCGCTGAGCACGCGGAGGTGCTTCGACACCTGCGGTTGACGCAGCCGGAGGCGCTTGGCGATCTCCCCCACCGGGCGTGGCCGATCGCGGAGAAGCTCGACGATGCGGAGACGATTCGGTTCGGCCAGTGCCGTCAGCGTGGCGTTCATTGGCTCATATATACGCCTAAATGAATATGCCTGTCAAGGCATAGGTCGCTAACGCGCGACGGCCTCGGCGACCCAGACTTTCGGCTGTCCGTTCTGCTGTCCGAGCACGACGACGCCGCGAGGTGCGACGACGATCCGATTCACGCCGCTCGCCTGCCCGAGGCCCGGCGTGAACCCCGGGATGTCGGCGACGTCGCCGGTGAACTGCAGCGGGATCCAGACGCGTCCGTCGAGCGATGACCACGCGCCAAGCGCCGTCGTGCCGAAATCGGCGTAATAGAAGATGACGGCCTGCCGCCCATTCCCGCTCGCGAGACCCCAGTGCTCGGGCGGACCGACGATGCGCCAGTCTCGCCCGTCGGCAGAGCTCCAGATGAGGGGACTCCGCGCGTTCTGACCAGGCGCGGTCGCGTCCGAGCCGATCGCGAAGAGACCGTCGGTCACCTGGAACAGCGACAGGAGCTGCGCGCCCGGCGCAGGCGATCCCTCGACCCGCGCGTCGGTCCAGGTGCGACCGTCGGGGGACGTCCAAGCCGCGGGTCGCGCAACACCGGGCGCACTGATGCCGCCCGAACCCGCATCCGGCTCACCATCGCGGCCGAGCGCGACGAATCCGTCGCCGACGGCCGCCACGCTGCGCGCGATCCCGCGGGCGGGCAGCTGACGCGGACTCCACGGCGCGCCATCGGTGGAGGACCAGAGTATCGCGCTGCCGCTCGCGTCGATCCCTGCCGCCGCGATCGTCCCGTCACGTGCGGCGAGACTCGTGATCGCGGCACCGGTCAACGCGAGTTGGTCCCGGCGTTGCCAGGTGCGCCCATCAATCGAGGTCCAAACCTCGACTGATCGCGGTGAGCCGACGAGATTCACGACAGCCACCAGACCGCTGCTCGTCGCAAAGATGTTGGGTGTCGCCGCGAACGTCGTCGTTCGCTCCCAGCGCAGGCCGTCGGCGGATATGAACGCCGCGCCGGCGTGGCCGTCCGCGCTCGCCAGGTCGGCGGCCGCCACAAAGCTGTCGCGCCAGCTGACGGCATCGAGCAACACGGCGCCTTGCGGGGTGAGGGCCGGCGCCGACCAGCGCAGCTCGATCCACGATCCCGCGCGAGGCTGCGGCGTCGGCGATGGTGAGGCGGTCTGCGGCGACGGCGATGCCGACTGCGGCGATAAAGTCGGCGACGGCGACGTTACGGCCGCGGACGGCGATGAGACCACTGAGGTCCGTCCGGGTTCAGCGGTCGCGAAGACCACGACCACTGCCGCAGCGATCACCACGACGAGAAGCGGAAGGGCGCGGCGGACGATGCGGGCTCGGGCAGGCACTGGCTGCCTCGTTTCCTAACGCTCCTCGACCGGCTCCGGCAGGAATGACGGGCGCGAGACGAAGTCGACGCGGCGGTGCGATTCGTCGCAGTACGGCTTCTTCCCCGAGTGGCCGCAGCGGCACAGCTTCACGGTGCGCCCGTCATCGACATGGATCTCGTTCCCGTCGGCGTCGGCGATCGTCATCGGGCCGGTCACGATGTACGGACCGTTCGGTTCCATCCGGATCGACGGCTTCGTCATCCGGCGTTCTCGCCGTGGTAGCGACCGCGATAGCCCTCGGCCGTCGGGGACGACAGCCGGAAGAACACGAGCTGCAGCACGCGCGCGCCGCGCTGCAGGCGGTAGCCGCGCGCATTCAGGACGGAGAGCAGTCCCTCGCCGCGCCCTGAGTAGCCGGCATCCCACACCGCCGCGTGGATGGCGACGCCCGAGCGCAACAGGGTCGAGCGCGGCCGCGCGAGCGCCATGATGTCCGCCGGCAGATTCACCTTCTCCT
>JBGPZT010000024.1:0-23156 GCA_041493915.1 Candidatus Limnocylindria bacterium | reverse complement strand
TGGGAAGGAACCGTACGGACATGGCCCAGAAGTCGGTCCTGGTGGCTGATGACGACGCGTCGATTCGTTCGCTTTTGAGGCAACTTCTCACCGACGAGGGTTACTCCGTCACCGAGGCGGCGACGGGGACCGAGGTGGTGGCCCAGGTCAGTGAGAGCTCGCCCGACCTCGTGATCATGGACGTGCGGATGCCGGAGCTCGACGGCATCGAGGCGCTTCCGAAGGTCAAGAGCGCGTCGCCGAAGACCGCCGTCCTGATCATGACCGCCTTCGGATCATCGAACGCCGCGATCAAGGCGATGGAGCTCGGCGCCTTCGACTACATCACCAAGCCGTTCGAGCTCGACAAGATCTCGCACACCGTCAAGCGCGCCTTCGATTACCAGGACCTCGCGCTAGAGGTCGAGGTGCTGCGTGACGAGATCAGCTCGCTCGTTCAGACCGAGCGCATCGTCGGCAACTCACCTCCGATGCAAGAGGTCTACAAGACCGTCGGCAAGGTCGCGAAGGCGGACGCGACCGTCCTGATCACCGGCGAGAGCGGGACCGGCAAGGAGCTCGTCGCGGAGGCGCTCCACTACAACTCGAATCGACGCAGCGGCCCGATGGTGAAGGTGTCCTGCGCCGCGCTGCCGGAGACGCTCCTCGAGGCCGAGCTGTTCGGACACGAGAAGGGCTCGTTCACGGGCGCCGTGAGCATGCGCAAGGGTCGCTTCGAGCTCGCGGACAAAGGCACGGTCTTCCTCGACGAGATCGCCGAGATGAGCCTCGCGACACAGACCAAGCTGCTGCGCGTGTTGCAGGAGCGCAAGATCGAGCGAGTCGGCTCATCACTGCCGATCAAGGTCGACATCCGCATCATCTGCGCGACCAACAAGGATCTGCAGAAGCAGGTCGAGCAGGGCAAGTTCCGCGACGACCTCTACTATCGCCTCAACGTCATCAACATCCACATGCCGCCCTTGCGCGACCGCAAGGAGGACATCGCGGCGCTCGTCGAGCACTTCCTCGCGAAGCATCGCTACAGCGCGACGGCGCAGCCGGCTGCGATCAGCGAAGAGGCGCTGAAGCGTCTCAGCGAATACGACTGGCCGGGCAACGTGCGCGAGCTCGAGAACGTCGTCGAGCGCGCCGTCGTCCTCTCTCGCGGCCAGGTCATCACCAGCCGCGAGCTGCCCTTCGGCGACCACGAGGCCGGTGAGCGCGAGGACGAGACCGACGATGTCTCCGCGGAGCGGTCCTTCTTCAAGAAGTCGGTGTCGCAGTTCGAGAAGGACCTGATCATGAAGGCGCTCAAGGATGCAGGCGGCAATCGCTCGAAGGCAGCGGAAATGCTAGGGATCTACCGACGCCTGCTGTACGCCAAGATCAAGGAGTACGGACTCGAGGGCTTCCCGCCCAAGAGCCGCTAGCGAGGAGGTCACCGTGTTCGGAGTCATCAATGCCGCTTTGCGTGCGTTCGTGATCGGTGTCGTGGTCGGCGTGCTCTTCGCGCCGCGCCCCGGTGCCGAGACGCGCAAGATGTTGAACGAACGGATGGCGGCGATGATCAACCAGCTGCTCGAGATCGCCGCATTGCCGCCCATCCAGCCGTCACAGGCCGGAGCGAACGGTCACCCCGAGCGACCCGCCGCGAAGCGGAGCCGTTCCACCGAAGGGCCCGGTGCCCGCGCAACGACCTAAGGCCACGGCGGGCCTCATCCGACTCAGCGAATCGACGGGTTCGTCGTCGCGCGGCTGGGAAGATGCCGTCACCGCCGCGGTGAAAGCGAGCGACGTGAAGGTGCCGGTGGGCGTCGAGGTCTCGCGCCTCTGGGCGGACTGGGAGCGCGGCAAGCTCAGCCGTTTTCATGCGACGGTGAAGGTCGCCTACCGGCAGGCCCTCAAAGCACCCTCTCGCGCAAAGGCCTGAACGCGCGTCCGTGGGGCGCCGTGTGCCATCTGTCGCGGTTCTTGACACGCCGGGACGGCCGCCAAAGAATCTGCCTTCCGTGACAGACCCCGAGATCCGCGACGTCCTTGCCCGCGTGATCATCGCCAACGACGGCGAGGTGCTGTCGCGTCTGCGCCTGTCCGCGGCGGAGGCTGCGCGCGTCTGCAACGTGACACCGCGGCAGCTCATCTACTGGAGCAAGAAGGGCTTGGTCAAGCCCTCAGCCGATGGCGAGCATGACTACGACGTCTACGCGATGGAGAAGGTCATCCGCATCCGACAGGCGCTCGCCAAGGGGTACTCGCTCGAAAAGGCGGCGCAGTTGGTGCAGCGCGACCTCAACTCCCTTCAGTCCGACGCCAAGCGACTCGATGACCTCCCGCCGGAGGACCTCGAGGGCGAGCTTCGCCGCAGGCTCGAGCGTCTCGAGGAGCGGATCGTTCTGCTCCGTCGCAACCTCCCCACATCTCTATCGGTCGCGCGGCTGCGGCGAGCTGTCACCGAGCTCGCGCGGCTCGAAACGATGGGCGAGCTGCGCGAGGGCGCGGATGGTGAGGGCGCGAAGTCGCTCGTGATGCGGCTCGGTCGCGCAGTGGACGAGCTCGAGCTCCTGCTTCGCGAGGTCCAAGCGCCCGCATAGCCCCTGGTGCGGCGTGGCGTGAAGCGCACACGCTAAGCAGATGAGCGCGGCAAAGCCGCACGATTACGCTTCGCAGGGTGCCAGACGCCCTCGCCCTGCTGGCGAACGCCGCGGGAAAGCTCACCCGCCTTGGCCTGCAATTCAGTGGTCGCGGTGGCACTGCGCTGCCGGGACTCATCGCGCTGACGATCGATCCGGACCTCATCGCCGCGCTCGCGAGCGAGCTTGCCCACGGAGTGGTGCTGGTCTCGGGCACGAACGGGAAGACCACCACCGCGCGGATGCTGTCCGACATCGTTCGCGCCACCGGGTGGGCGCCGATCCACAACCGCTCGGGCTCGAACCTGGAGCGAGGCATCGCCGGCGCGCTGCTCGCCGAGAGCAGCTGGCGCGGCGAGCCGAGCGGCGATGTCGGCGTGTTCGAGGTCGATGAGGCATCGCTGCCACGCGTCCTGGAACGCATCAGCCCTCGCGTCGTGCTGGTGACGAACCTGTTCCGCGACCAGCTCGACCGCTACTTCGAGATCGATCAGCTCGCGCGCCGCATCGGCGACGCGGTCGCGAAGCTCGATCCGCGCGCCACCGTCGTGCTGAACGCCGACGACCCCATCGTGGCGAGGCTCGGCGAGCGTCACCGCGGCAAAGTCGTGTACTTCGGCGTCGACGATCCGACCGTCGGTGGCCGCGTGCCCCAGGCGATCAGCGACGCAACGCGCTGTCCTCGGTGTCGTGCGCCGCTGCGCTACGAGCGTGTCGTTCTGGCCCATGAGGGCGACTGGTCGTGCCCGTCGTGCGGGCTCGCGCGGCCGGAGCGAGATGTGTCCGCGACGCGAGTGGCACTCACTCCGATCTCGAGCGAGCTGCAGCTGCGCAGTGCGGTCGCGAGCGCCTTCGATCCGGTGCGCGTCCCGATCGCCGGCCTCTACAACGCCTACAACGCGCTCGCAGCGCTCGCGGTGGCGCGCGCGCTCGACATCGCTCTGCCGACCGCGGCTCTTGCGATCGCCAACTTCCGACCGGCGTTCGGCCGGCTCGAGCAGGTGGCGGTCGATGGGCGCGAGCTGCGTCTCATTCTGGTGAAGAATCCCGCAGGCTTCAACGCGGCGATCGGCGCGCTGCTGGAGTCGGGCCGCCGGCCGCGCCTTCTCGCGGCCCTGAACGATCGCGACGCCGACGGTCGCGATGTCTCGTGGATCTGGGATGCCGACTTCGAGACGCTCGCGCCCACGGTCGAGCACGCCGTCGTCACCGGGATCCGTTCGCGCGATCTCGCGAACCGGCTGAAGTACGCGGGCGTGGCCCGCGAGCGGATCGAGGTCGTTGACGCCTGGGGAGGTGCCATCGACCGTGCGCTCGGCGCGGCACCACAGGGTGGCGAGGTCGTCGTGCTCGCGACGTACACCGCGATGCAGGCGCTGCGCGGCGAGCTCGCTCGGCGCGGCCACGTCGCGCCTTTCTGGGAAGATTGACCGGTGGATCTCCGGATCGCGCACCTCTATCCCGACCTCATGAGCATCTACGGCGACCGCGGGAACGTGCTCGCGCTCGCGCAGCGCGCGCGCTGGCGCGACATCGAGGTCGAGGTGCGCGCGTTCACGGCGGGCCAGAACTTCGACGCGGACTGGCCCGATCTCTGGTTCTTCGGCGGCGGGCAGGACCAGGGTCAGGACATCGTCGGCGCGGATCTGGCGGGCACGAACGGGGACGCGCTGAAGGCGTCGCTAGCGAATGGCGCCGCGGCACTCACGATCTGCGGCGGCTACCAGCTCCTCGGACACGAGTACGTCCCGGAGAACGCGCCGGCGATCCCCGGACTCGGCGTCCTCGACGTCCGGACACGTGCTGGCACCGTGCGCTTCGTCGGCAATCTGGTTGCCGAGACTCCCGACGGCGTGCTCGTCGGCTTCGAGAACCACAGCGGCCGCACCTACCTCGGACCGAAGGCGAAGGCGCTCGGCACGGTCGTGGTCGGGAACGGGAACAACGGCGAGGACAAGACCGAGGGCGCGGTGCAGGGAAAGATCGTCGGCACCTACAGCCACGGATCCTGTCTTCCGAAGAATCCGTGGCTCGCGGATCGCCTGCTCGTATGGGCGCTCGAGCGCCGTCACGGAGCTCAGCGTTTGATGCCGCTCGACGATCGCGAAGAGAAGGCCGCGAGCGAGCAGGCCGTGGAGGTCGCGAAGGCCCGCGCCTAACGGCGCGCGCGAAACCGGCGCACCTTCATACGGTTGCCGCAGGCCCTCGGATCGCACCACCGCCGCCGGCCGTTCGCGGATCGATCGACGAAGAGCCAGCCGCAGCGGCGGTTGCCGCACGCGCGCAGGCGCGGCTTCTCGGTCCCGAGCGCGACGAGCGGGGGCACGAGCAGGTCGCAGAACTCGGTCCAACCCTCGTTCGGGCTGGCGAGCGCGCCGTCCGGTGTGAGCCGGTAGCGCGCCCCGCGGAGCAGCGCGTCGCGACGGCGCGCGTAGCCACGAGGATCGCCGCGCGCGAGCGCGCGCACCGCGTCGCGCAGGAGGCGCAGCCGTCGCAGCTCTGAGGCGGGCGGCGCGCCCGCCGGCGCGGCGAACTCGTGACGCGCGCCGAGGAACTCACGCGCGACCGTCGCGTCGGCGAGATGGTCGTGCGAGGCGTTCGAGCGCACCCCGCTGCGTGGTAGCCCGAGGTGTCCCTCCGGTCCGTGGACGCTGCTCGCGACCACGATGAGCGCGTCGAGGCCGTGCACCATCAGTCGACCCTGCGCTGAGCCATGACGCGCAGGGTCGTCGTGCCGACGTGTCCGTGGCCGTCGGTCGCCGTGACGGTGTACAGGCCGGGCTCGCGGTCGGGTATCCAGAAGCCCGAGTCGAACGTCCCGTCGGCATTCGCCGTCGTGTCCCAGACGAGGCGGCCGCCCAGGGTGATGCTGATTTTCGACGACGGCTCGTAGCCCGCGCCGCTCGCCTGAACGGCCGTGCCGATCGGCGCGCCACCGACGACGTCGGAGACGGTCTCGAGCGTCAGTGCGCTAACGCCACCGAAGGTGAGCGCGATCTGTGCGCGCGGGCTCTTGCCGTACTGATAGGACTTCGCGGTCACAAATGGGCAGACATCGCGTTCGAGCAGGACGGTGAATGTCATGACGCGGCTCGTCTCGTCGATAAGGGTCATCCCGCGCACGGTCCGGCCGCCCGGCTCGAGACCCTTGAGTCCGTGATAGCTCGGCGTCCCGTCAGGATTCAGCGCCGATGCGCCGCTCACGTGAAGGCGGTACGCGCGCCGCGCGCTCGTGCCCTCGAGTGGAGTGAGCTCGAAGGCGGGCACGTCGAAGACGTTCGAGGCGGCGCTCGCCCCGAAGGTCAGTACGATCTCTGTGTCGCTCGCCTCGACGAAGCGCAGCTGCGTCTCGGCGCCCGCGCGGCCGCCGGCCGTTGTGCCGCACGTGACCGGCAGCTTCGCCGTTGGCGTCGGCGCGCACGCGGCCAGCGGGACGGCGATCGCAAGCCAGCACCGCAGTAACGCTCTCATCCGCGTTCTGTAGGTTACAGGGGCATTAGTACCGCCGTACCGGTCGGTGCTCCTCTTCGCCACCGCCCCTTGCGCTGCTGACATGACGCGCGATGCGGATACGAGCGCTGATCGGCGCGACCTTCGTGGCATGGGCCGCTCTTCCGGCCTTGGCGCTCGTTGCATCGGCGGACGGGGGCCCGCCACTCCCACCCGTGGACGCGGGTCCTCCCCTCCGTCCGCCGCTGACCGTCTTGCGCGCCGCCGAACGCGCGCCGTCGGCCTCCGGGATCGCGACACACGCCCCGCAGAAGGAACTCATCGTCCTGGTCGGCGGGTACGCCTCCGGATCGGACGACCACGTCTTCGACGCGTTCCGCGCGCGTGTCGCTGAGGCGGGCGGATACGACGTCGTTCGCTTTGGTCAGGATCTCGGCGCGTACGACACGTTCGGCGCGGTCGACGCGAATGCGGTGCAACTGCGCGACAGCGTGCGGACGGCATCCACCGGCTACGGCGGTGTGCACATCGTGACCCACTCGATGGGCGGGGTCGTCGCCGATCGCGCGTTCGAGCTCGGACTCTCCGCGGCCGATGGTGTGACGACGTACGTCGCGTGGGCCGCGCCCCACGACGGCGCTCACGCCGCGCAGGCGCTGCAGACCACGCTCAACGTCAGCGGCCCGGTCCGCGATGACACGCGCGCGTTCACCGCGGCCCACTTCCGCGATCCCGATAGCGCGGCCGTGCACGATCTCTGGCGCGGGCACATGTCTCCGGGCCGCCACCAGGCGTCGCGCGCCTCGACCTGCGCCTAGCGACCGACGGACTGGTCAGCTCCGCCGATGCGCGCGATCCGGGTGTCGCCTCGCGTGTCCTGTTGCCCGGGTCGTTCGGTGAGCTGGAAGGTCACGGGGGCATCCTGAAGAGCGACGAGGCCTTCGACCTCACACTGGCAACGATCAGATCGCACGCGGTGCCGCCGGATGAGCGCGGCATTGGGCTCCGCACCGCTTCCGAAGTGGTCGCCCAGACCCTCGACGGTCACGCGCAGCTCGCTCTCGCCGCGGTCTGCGGCCTGTGCCTGCTCGGAGGCATTGGCGCTCTCCTCCGACGCACGCTGCGTCGCGCGCTACCGTGGCCGCCGCTCAGCGAGTGAGTGGCGACCGCGGCCAAGCCATCGTCGAGTTCGCTCTGGTCCTTCCGATCCTGCTCGTCGTCGCCCTCGCGATGGTTCTGGTCGCGGAGTTGGGTATCGCGCGACTCGCGCTCCAGCGTGCGACCGCGGAAGCGGCTCGCTCGGGCGCGCTCACGAACGACGACGAGCAGATTCGCGGGACTCTCGCCGCGACGGTCGCACCGCTTGCGCCGGACCGCGTGACGAGCGCGATCTCGCCGCCGCAGGAAGAGCCTCCGCGCAACGGCGATCCGCGGGGGTCGCTGCTCACGGTCCGCGCGAGCTACACGCTGCCGGTGCCGCTCGGATTCGTCGGGCTTCCGCGCTTCGTCGTGACGGCCAGCGCGTCGCGTCGCATCGAGTGGACGCCGTGAGCGGTGAGCGCGGTCAGGCGCTCGTGATCGCAGCCATCCTGATCGGCATCGGAGCGCTCGCGATCATCGGTCTTCGCGTGGTCCAAGACCGTGTGCTCGCGAACGCCCTCGCGCAGGACGCGGGCGAGGCCGCGGTCGAAGCCGCGGCAGCCGCCGTCGCGGACGCATATGTGGCGCAGATCGATGCGCTCCGTGCTCATGCGTTCGACCTCCCGCGTCCCACGGCGGACGTCGTCGGCATGCTCGCCGACCCCGCGACGCGCGAGGCCGCGCGCGCTGCCGCGGCCGAGGTCGCGCTGCGCGACGGTGCCGTGTTCGACGGTGTGGTCGAGGCGCGCTGTGTCGGGAAGACGATCGAGATCGAGCTTCACCATGCTGGCCGGCTGCACCGCGCGGCCTTACGGGCGGACGCGTGCTCCCCGCACTGACCGCCTCGCGGCGCCGCCTCCCGGCGCGCCGCGTCGCTCTCGGCGCGGCATCGGCGCTGCTCACGCTGGGCGCGCTGGGCGCGGAGATGAGCGGAGCGGCGGCGCCAGCGGCACCGGCGTCGCTCGCGGAATCGCTCGCGCCGTCGACATGGGCGATGAGCCTTCCCGCCGCGTGGCTTGCGGCACCCGTGCCACGCGTGAGCACCGGCGACCTCATCGACGTGCTCGCCGTACGCCAGGGAGATCGCGCGTACGCGGTCCCCGTCGCGTATGCCGCGCGCGTCATGGCGGCCGACGAGCACGGCATTGTGCTCGAGCTGGACGAGGAGGGGGCGAGCGCCATCGCGATCGCGCGCGGGGGCGGACTCCTGCTTGTCCCGCTTCTGCGCTCCGCGCGCTGACGCGAGAGAGCGGGTGAGCCCACGCGCCGCGATCTGTGGCGGCGACGATCTGCGTGCCGCGGCCGCCATGTTGGGGCTCGAGCCCTGCGGCGCGGGCCGGCCCGATCTCGTCCTCGTTGACCTCCGCGACGCCTCGGCGTGTGCCGCCGCCGCCGCGCTCGAGGCGACCATCCCGCGCGTCGCGGTCGCGGGCGAGGCCGAGCGCGCGCTTGCGGCGGCCCTCGGCTACGACGCGTCGTCGATTGCGGTGACGTGCGAACCTGCGGCGCTCGGGCCGCTCGTCGTGGCCGCACTGCCGCGGACGCCGCGACGCGCCACGCGTGTCGTCGTCTTCACGGGGACGCGAGGCGGGGTTGGACGCACGCTGCTCGTCGCCAATCTCGCGCGTCGGCTCGCGGCCCGACTCGGTGTCGCGGCCGTCGATGCGACCGGCACCGGCGCGCTCGGATGGTGGCTGCAGTGCGCGCCTCGCGCCTGGACAGAGCTCGAGGGACTCACGGACGAGCTCACCGCCGAGCATCTCGCCGTCGTCGCCGCTGAGACCTTGGGATTACGTGTGATCGGTGGTGCGCCGGTCGCGCCCACACGCGCGCTCGCGGAGTCGACGGTGCGCGCGGCGGCGTCGCTGGCCGAGCTCGTGCTCGCTGATGCGCCCGTGCTGTCCGATGAGCGCGCTCGCGCGCTCGCGGCCCTCGCCGACCGCGTGCTCGTGCTGTCATACGACGACCCGCTCTCCATCGCGACGCTCGACGCGTGTGAAGTCCCCAGTGATGCGTGGCTCATGGCCTCGCAGTCACGCACGGCGCGGATCGGCGACCGCGCGGCGTTCCGTGCCCTGCCGCGCGATGAGGCCGCGGTCAGCGCGGCTCTCTCGGGACGGCGCAGCGTGGGTGGCGCGCTCGGCCGAGCGTACGACGAGCTTGCAGAGCTCATCGCTCTCGACGCGTCATGACGTCGGAAAGCGTTCGTGCGCGGCTCGAGCGCGCCATCGTGGCGCGACTGCGCGAGGCGGAGGACGGACGGCCGCGTCGCGATCAGCTGCCGTCGGCGCTACGTGAAGCGCTGTCCTCGGAACGCGTCGTCGTGCCATCCGGCGAGCTGCGCGATCTCGAGCGCTGGTTCGAGGACCGGTTGTTCGGGCTCGCCGCGCTCGCGCCGCTGCTGCGTGACGAGCGCGTGAGCGAGGTGATGGTGAACGGCACGCGCGGCGTATGGGTCGAGCGTGACGGACGTCTCGAGGACACCGGCATCCGCTTCGCGGATCCCGACGAGATCCTCGTGCTCATCGAGCGGCTCGTCGCGCCGCTCGGACGCCGCATCGATCTGGCGACGCCGCTCGTGGACGCGAGGCTGCCCGATGGCTCACGCGTGCATGCCGTGATCCCACCGATCTCGCTCCACGGACCGGTGCTTACGATCCGCCGCTTCGCGAGCCGTCCCCTGACCCCCGACGATCTCGTTCGCCTGGGCACCTGCTCGCGCGAGACGATGGATCTCCTCGTCGCCGCGGTGCGACAGCGCCGCACGATCCTCGTGTCGGGCGGCACGTCGAGCGGGAAGACCACGACACTCAACGCTCTCGGGTATGCGATCGGCGAGCGTGAGCGAGTCGTCACGATCGAGGATGCCGCTGAGCTCCGGCTGCCACAGCCGAACGTCGTCGCGCTCGAGACACGTGCAGCGAGCGTCGAGGGAACTGGCGCGGTCGACGTGCGCGCACTGCTGCGGGCCGCGCTGCGCATGCGACCGGATCGGATCGTCGTCGGCGAGGTCCGCGGCGGCGAGGCGCTCGACATGCTCCAGGCGATGAACACCGGCCACCGCGGGTCGCTGACCACCGCGCACGCGAACGGTGCGTATCACGCGCTCCTGCGCGTTGAGACGATGGCGCTCATGGGTGGTGTGGATCTGCCGTTGGCCGCGATCCGCGAGCAGATCAGGCGCGGCGTCGATCTCGTGGTGCACCAGGAACGCGGCGAGGATGGTCGCCGTCGCATCGTCGAGATCGCCGAGCTGATCCCCGGGAGCGGCGAAGGCTATGAGCTGCGGAGCGTGGCGGCGTGACCGCGCTCTTCGCGCTCGGCGCCGCGACCGCGCTCGCGGCCTTCGTGTTCGATCGCCGCCTGATCGAAGGGGCCCGTCGCGTCGTGCACCGAGCGCGCCTCGGGAACGCGCGTGACACGCGTGCCGCGCTGCCCGCGCTCGTCGACGCGGTGGCCGCGGCGCTCGCGAGCGGTCTGTCGCTGCCGCTCGCGCTCGCGGAGGTCGCGCCGACGCTGCCGCCGGGACTCGCCACACCCACACGTCGCGCCGCGTCAGCGCTCGTGCTCGGCGCCGCGGTCGGCGATGCGTTCGCCGCGTACGCGGGCACTTTGCCGGACGAGGACGTGGCGCCTCTCGCGGTCGTGCTCTCGGCCTTCGCGCGCAGCGGCGGACGCGTCGGCGGAAGTCTTGCCCGCGTTGCCGCGCTCATGCGCGGCAGGCTCGCGCTCGAGGACGAGCGCTCCGCGCTCACGGCACAGGGACGCGTATCCGCGGTCGTTCTTGTCGCTCTCGCGCCCCTCGGCGCGCTGTTCTTCGCGCTCGCCACCCCGGACTACGCGGCGATCTTCCTCGGCGAGGGGATCGGTCTCCTCGGTATCGCCCTCGCACTCGAGATCGCCGGCGCGCTCTGGCTCTGGCGCATCGTTCGCGCGACGGAACCTCCTCTCGATCTCGCGACCTTCCTCGATGCCGTCGTCGTGGGTCTGGAGGCGGGTCTGACATTCGAGCGGGCACTCGCCGCGCTCGTCGAACGCGCGCCGCGCTTCGGTCGTCTGCCCGACGCGCGAAGGCTCCTCGCAGATCTCGCGCTCGGTCGCTCGCTGCCGGACGCGCTGCGCGGCTTCGGGCGTGGCGGTGACGACGCGCGCGTCGCCGCGCTGGTGGTCGCCGCGACGCGCTTCGGCGCTCCGCTCGCTGGGCTGCTGGTCATCCAGGCTGACGCGCTCCGCACGACCGAGCGCCGACGAGCCGAGGCGGCCGCGCGGCGTTTGCCGGTGCTGATGCTGTTCCCGCTGTCCCTCACCATCCTGCCCGCGCTGCTGCTCGTATTTCTTGGTCCGCCCCTACTGTCGCTACTCTCCGCGTGAGTGGGTGGTCGATTCCTGCGCACGCTGGTCTTCGGCGCGCTCGTGCCCGCGACGATCCTCGTCCTCATCCCGGCGCTCATCCTGAGCTCGACCGGCACCGAAGGTGAAGGCGGGGTGCTGCGCCTCGTCGGGCTCGTGCCGCTCGTGCTCGGCGTAGCGATTCTCGCCTGGTGCTTCGCCGGGTTCATCGTCGAGGGCGAGGGCACGCCCGCGCCGTACGATCCGCCTCACCGGCTCGTCACCGGACGTCTGTACGGCTGGATGCGCAACCCGATGTACGTCGCGGTGACAACGATCCTCCTCGGGGAGGCGATGTTCTACGGATCGGTGGCGCTCCTTGTGTGGACCGTCGTCGCGTGGATCATCCTCAACTTCTTCGTCGTGCTGTACGAAGAGCCGACTCTGCGGCGCCGATTCGGTCCGCCGTATGAGGCGTACCTCGAGCGTGTCCCGCGCTGGATCCCGAGCCGGCCACGCATCGTCGTCGCTCACCCGGCGCTGAAGCTCGCGACGCTCGTGTACGCCCTGCGCGACGGACAGGTGCTCCTGCTGCGGCGGAACAGCGAGCCGAACCGGGGGCTGTGGGTCGCGCCCGGCGGGAAGCTCGAGCACGGCGAGTCCCCGACCGAGTGCGCGGTGCGCGAGATGCGCGAGGAGACCGGTCTTGCGATCGATCGTCCAGTGCTTCGCGCGGTGATGACCGAGACGTCGCCGCGGCCCGACTACCAGTGGCTCACCTTCATCTTCGTGGCGCGGGACTTCGATGGGACGTTCACTCCGGCGCCGGGCATTGGCGATTTCCGCTGGGTGCCGATCGACGAGGTGACAAAACTACCCATTCCCCCAGCCGACGCGGTCTTCTTCCCGCGCCTGCTCCAGGACGGCGCGACCTTCAGCGCGAAGTTCGAATACGACACGGATCTCAACCTGCTCCGCTCGCAGGAGATCTGACCAGCCGAGGACGCGGTCGGGCGCGAGCTGCCTTAGATCGGTGAGGAGCCGTCGTGCGAGCGGCTCGAAGGGTCCTTAGGTCCTGATGACGTAGGTGGTGGCGATCTTGTCGTGCCACCCCTGCTTGTTCGCGTCGAACGCGACCCAGATGACGCCGATGAAGATGCACGCGATCGAGACGATCAGTCCGATGTAGCGGATGAACGCCTGAAGGATCGTGAGTGAAGACCCATCGGTCCGGACGACCTTCAGGTTGAACACGCGCATGCCGAGCGTCTGCCCACCGCCCTGCGCCGACCAGAAGTAACAGAAATACAGGATGCCGATGAGCGTGCTGAACGAGTTCCGGCTCGTGTCCAGTGGGTCGGAGCTCATGAAGCCGCCGATGATGTTCGACACGATGCCGACACCTAGCCCGTCGATCAGAAATGCGAAGAATCGGACCCAGAAGCCCGCTTTAGATTCGCCGGCGAAATGCTCCTAGTACGACCTTCCTACTGGCTGGCTGGCCGCCGGGACAGGCACACTCACGCCAGGGAATACGAGAAAGGGGGATTTATATGCTGACATTTCTACGTGAAGACGATGGCCAAGGCCTCGTCGAGTACGCGCTCATCATCGCAGTCATCGCCATCGCCGTCATCGTCGCGATGGTCTTCCTGCGGGGCCAGATCCAGAACATCTTCAGTAACATCGGCAACAACCTCACCTAGCGATCGCACGCGTGTAACGTGTTGAGCGGCGCCGGTAACGGCGCCGCTCATCATCTCCGGAGGGTGGAGCGCTCTTGACAAATGAGCTCTGAGGCTCTGAGAGGCGTCGAGAACGTCGTGCTAACGGCATTGCTTCTTGCCGTCATGTATACGGACTGGCGTTTCCTCCGCATTCCCAATGCGTTCACGTATCCGGCCATGCTTGTCGGCATCGTTTTCGGCGCGCTCGAGGCCGTGCCGGGTGATATCTTCACGCGCGGGCTCGTCGACCACATTGCAGCGCTCATCCTCGCTTTCGCGATCTCCTATCCCTTCTACGCCGCGGGCGGTCTCAAGGCCGGCGACGCCAAGCTCCTCATGGCGATCGGCGCGATCCGCGGCGTGAACTTCCTCCTGATCGCCGCGGTCTACGGTGCTCTCATCGGCGGCGTCCTTGCCGTCGGATTCATCCTGTCCCGCAAGCTTGCCCGCCCAGCGGCCGGCGCTGCGCCGACCACGCTCTCGGGGATCCTCAAGTCCTCGATCCCGTACGGCGTCGCGCTGGGTCTCGGTGGGCTGGTCGCGCTGGGCCTCGAGGCCGCGGGCTACGTACAGGTGACCGTTTAGACTCGCGCTAACACCGCAAAGGGGAGCGATGACGCTTGGCTGACGGCGAAAAGATCCGCATCCTCATCGTCGACGACATCGCCGACACGCGAGAGAACCTCGCGAAGCTGATCGGGTTCGAGCCCGACATGGAGATCGCCGGCACGGCCGGCGGTGGGCAGGAAGCCGTCAACATGGCCAAGCAGCACCGGCCTCACGTGATCCTCATGGACATCAACATGCCCGACATGGACGGGATCACGGCCACCGAGATCATCTCGAACACCGTCCCCGAGTCCCCGATCATCATGATGAGCGTCCAGGGCGAGCAGGACTATCTCCGCCGCTCGATGCTCGCCGGCGCGCGCGAGTTCCTCGTGAAGCCGTTCTCGGCCGACGAGCTCATCAACTCCATCCGTCACGTACACGAACTCGAGAAGGTGCGCCGGGCACGCTACGCGCCGATCGCTCCCGTGGCCGCGCCCGGCGGTCCCGCCGTCCCGGCGCTGGCGGGCCGCGAGACGGGCAAGATCATCACGTTCTTCTCACCCAAGGGCGGCGTGGGCCGCACGACGATCGCCACGAATCTCGCCGTCGCGCTGCACCAGATAACGGGGAAGCCCGTGGTCCTGGTCGATGGCAGCCTGCCATTCGGCGACATCGCCGTGATCCTCAACATGAGCCCGAAGGCAAAGACGATCGCGGACCTCATCGGGTCGTTCGAGACGGCCGACTCCGACGTCGTCGAGTCGATCCTGGTCCCGCACTCGACCGGCATCAAAGTGATGCTCGCGCCACCGACGCCCGAGTCGACCGAGCTCATCACTGGCGCGCACATCAAGCACGTCCTCGAGCTCCTGCGCGAGAGATACGCCTACATCGTCGTGGACACCTGGCCATCGTTCCAGGAGCAGGTGATCACGATGCTCGACGTCGCCGACGTGATCCTGACGCTCATGACGCTCGAGATCACCAGCCTCAAGAACGTCCGCGTCTTCATGGAGGTCGTCGAGAAGCTCGGCTACGACGAGGCGAAGGTGCAGCTGGTCGCCAACCGCAACGACAGCTCCGGCGGCATCAAGGCGTCGGACGTCGAGGCGAGCCTCGGTCGCAAGATCCCGCACACGATCGTCTCCGACGGCCGGACGCTCGTTCTGGCGGTCAACCGCGGCGTGCCATTTGTCATCAGCCACAAGGACAGCCAAGTCGCGAAGGACATCTTCGCGCTCGCTCAGAGGCTCGTCACGGCCGAGGCGGCGCCGGCGGTGGCGGGCAAGCAGGCGCCCGCGCGCGGCGGACTCAAGCTTTTCGGAGCCCGCTAGCCGCGACCGCGCATTAGTCACCGGTCTGATCCCCCCGAAGAGCGGCCAAATCCAGTGTCGGTGGACGTAGACTCCATTTGCCGAGCGAGGGAGCGGGCACCCGCCATAACGGGAGCCGGAGATGAGGGTTTCTTAGAGGATGTCACTGCTGAGGCGCATCGAAGGTCAGCGTCCCGCTGGGCAGCCCGCCGCTCCCCAGGCACCTGGTACGCCGCCGCCTCCCGGCGGACCCCCCAAGCCACCGGCTGAGGGACCCCTCACGCAGAGCGCCACGCCGGCGCGCGATGCCAACCGCGACGTCCGCATCAAGCTCCAGACGCGGATCATCAACAACCTCGACCCGCGCCTCGATCTCGCGGACGCCAAAGCGGTCCGTTCGAGCATCGAGGAGATGTTCAACAAGTTCATCGACGAGGAAGGCGTGGTCGTCACGCGCGTAGAGCGTCAGAAGATGCTCGAGTCGATCCTCGATGAGATCCTCGGGTTCGGTCCGATCGAGCCGCTCCTCAAGGACGACACGATCACCGAGGTCATGGTCAATGGCCCGTTCCGCTGCTACGTCGAGCGCAAGGGCAAGCTCCAGCTCTCCGACGTGACGTTCCAGAGCGACGAGCACGTCATGCGGATCGTCGAACGCATCATCGCCCCGATCGGCCGGCGCGTCGACGAGTCCAAGCCGTACGAGGATGCGCGTCTGCCGGATGGTTCGCGCGTGAACATCATCATCCCGCCGCTGGCGCTGAACGGTCCGGTAGTGACGATCCGTAAGTTCCCCAAGTACCGGATCACGGTCGAGGACTACATCAAGTTCGGCACCGCGACCGCGGAGATGATGGAATTCCTTCGGGCGTGCGTCGAAGCCCGCCTCAACATGTTCATCTCCGGTGGTACGGGCTCCGGTAAGACGACGCTCCTCAACATCATGTCCGGCTTCATCCCCGAGGACGAACGCATCATCACCATCGAGGACGCTGCCGAGCTTCGCCTCGTGCAGGACCACGTGGTACGTCTCGAATCGCGCGCCGCGAACATCGAAGGCAAGGGCCAGGTCTCGATCATGGATCTCGTCAAGAACTCGCTCCGTATGCGCCCTGAGCGCATCGTCGTTGGTGAGATCCGTGGTGGTGAGGCGCTCTCGATGCTCCAGGCCATGAACACGGGTCACGACGGCTCGCTGTCCACCGGTCACGCCAACTCTCCGCGTGACATGCTCGCCCGGCTCGAGACTATGTGCCTCATGGCCGGTGTCGACCTGCCAGCGCGCGCCATCAAGGAGCAGATCGCGAGCGCGCTCGACGTCATCGTGCAGATCTCGCGCCTGAAGGATGGCTCGCGCAAGATCACGAACATCACCGAGGTCCAGGGCATGGAGGGCGAGCAGATCGTTCTCCAGGACGTCTACGTGTTCGAGCAGACCGGCTACGTCGAGGGCAAGGTCCAGGGTCGGCTCCGCCCCACCGGCATCCGCCCGAAATTCAGCGAGAAGTTCGAGGCGGCCGGCATCAAGCTCCCGCAGGGCGTCTTCGGCGACATGTCGGTCGGTCTCAGGTAGATGGAGTACGCCCTTCCGGCCGGGATGTTCGCTGGCGTCCTGTTCTTCTTCTGGGGTATCTCGACAATGCTCACCGGTGGCGGCGCCGGCTCGGTCGAGGAGCGCATGGCGCGCTACGCCGGCGGCAAGGCCGAGGTCAAGACGACCGAAGGCAGGCGGCAGACACGCCAGCGCACCCTCGTCGACCCGTTCGCGACGCTGTCGAGCGACGTCCAGGACAAGCGCTTCCAGACACGCGTGCAGCGCGACCTCGCGCGCGCGAACCTCAAGCTGCGTGTCGCTGAGTACTACTCGATCCGCGTCGGCCTCGCCGTCGGGCTCGGCCTGCTGCTGGGCGTGCTCCGCGATCCGCTCTCCGGCGTCGTCGGCCTGATCCTCGGCTACTTCGTGCCGCGGATCTGGGTGGGGCGGCGCATCGGCGGCCGCCTCTCCGCTTTCAACAAGCAGCTGGCGGACACGATCACGCTCCTTTCGAACTCATTGCGCGCGGGCTCGAGCTTCCTGCAGTCGATCGAGCTCGTGTCGCGCGAGACGCCGGATCCGATGGGTGAGGAGATGGGCCGTGTCGTGCGTGAGGTCAACCTCGGTCTCGGGATGGAAGAGGCGCTGTCCAATCTTGTACGCCGCATCCGGAGCGACGACCTCGACCTCATGGTCACCGCCATCGGCGTGCAGCAGCAGGTGGGTGGCAACCTGGCCGAGATCCTCGACACGATCGCATTCACCATCCGCGAGCGTGTCCGGATCAAGGGCGAGATCAACACGCTGACGGCCCAGGGCCGCTACTCGGGTTACCTCGTGGCCTTCCTGCCGATCGGAATCATGATCACCCTGAACTTCATCAATCCCGAGTTCATGCAGCCGCTCTTCACGCAGCTCATCGGTCAGATCCTGCTCGGCGTGGGCGGCGTGATGATGATCATCGGCTTCATCGCGATCCAGAAGATCACGAACATCAAGGTGTAATTGGTGGAACCGCTCGTGTTCGCCGGCCTCATGTTCTTCGCCGTTCTGGTCGTCTTCATTTCGATGATCATCGGGTCGCAGCTCGACCCGGTGCAGGCACGTCTCCAGCAGATCGCGGTCCGTCCGAGGACCCTCGAAGAGCTCGAGCTGCAGCGTCCGCTCTCAGAGCGAATGCTGAAGCCGATCATCTCCGGCTTCTCGGGTCTGGTCGGCCGTTTCTATCCCGCGAACACGGTCCGAAGCCTCTCGCTGCGGCTGAAGCGCGCGGGCATGGAGACGACGAGCACCGAGTTCTTCCTCGGCGTCAAAGGTTTCGCGTCGATCGTCGTCGGCGTGCTCGTTTCCGGTCTGGTCAACGCCATCACCGCCGATCCGCTGCAGACGCTCATCGGACTCGTCGTCGGCATCGTCCTCGGCTTCATGCTTCCCGACTTCTACCTCTCGAGCCGGGCGGGCGGGCGGGCGGGCGCCATCATCGAGCAACTCCCCGACGCGCTCGACCTGCTCACGATCTCGGTCGAGGCCGGCCTGGGCTTCGATGCCGCGCTGGTGAAGGTCACCGAGAAGATGAAGGGCCCGCTCACCGAGGAGTTCAAGCGTGCCTCCGGCGAGCAACGCGTGGGCAAGTCGCGTCAAGAGTCGCTGCGCGGGATCAACGAGCGCGTCGAGGTGAAGGAGTTGCAGAACTTCATCTCGGCGATCATCCAGGCCGACCAGCTCGGCGTGTCGATGTCGAAGGTGCTGCGGATCCAATCCGAACAGCTCCGTCAGGACCGGCGCCAGCGCGCGGAAGAAAAGGCCGCACGCGCCCCGATCCTGATCATGCTGCCGACCGTTGGCTGCATCTTTCCGTCGCTGTTCATCGTCATCCTGGCGCCCGCCGCGCTCTCCGCGCTGTCGTCCTGCGGGTCCTTCTAAGTCCAAGCCTCGCGGCTTCGCGTCCGGAACAGCACCAAAGGCACGGTCCTCGCGTCCGATTGCCGTGTCGCCAACTCGTTCCTTTCGCGCGGCCTCGGCCTGATCCCTCGGTCTAGCCTGCGCGTGGGCGAGGGTTTGCGGATCACGAAGACGTCTTCCATCACGATGTGGTTCATGCGTTTCGCGATCGATGCCGTGTTCGTCGACCGCGCCGGCCGCGTCGTGCGCGTCGCGGAGCGGATCGGCCCGTGGCGCACCGCGGTCATCGCGCGCGGAGCCGCGGAGGTCATCGAGCTCCCCGCCGGCACCGCGTCGGAGACCCGCACGCAAGCCGGCGACGAAGTCGTCTTCGAACCCGCGTGATCACCAAAGCGGCCGCGGACGCCGCGCTCGACCTGCTCCTCGCGCCGCGATGCGCCGGCTGCGGCGCCGCGGGCAGCTGGCTGTGCCTCGCGTGCCGTGACCTCTGTGAGCCCGTGCGCCAGGGTCACGTCACCGCGGCCGGCACATATGGAGGCGCGCTCCGCGAGGCCATCCACCACTTCAAGTACGGCGGCGAGCGCGCGCTCGCGAGGGAGCTCGGCGGGCTGGTCGCGGCATGCGTCGCGAGCGATCTCGCGACCGGTACAGCGCTCGACGTCGTCGTGCCGGCGGTGCTCCACCGGGAGCGCGCGCGCTCGCGTGGCTATGACCAGGCCTGGCTGCTCGCGGCCGTCGTCGCGGAGCGGACCGCGTTGCCGCTGCGCATCCCCATCCGGCGCATCCGCCCGGCGGTCTCGCAGGTCGCGCTCGACCGCGCCGCGCGCGCCGAGAACCTGCGCGGCGCGTACGTCGCCGAGGCGGGGGCGCTCAGCGGCGCGCGGGTCGCGCTGGTGGATGACGTCGTGACGACCGGCGCGACACTCGCGGCGGCGACCGGCGCGCTGCGCGCGGCGGGGGCGCGCGACGTGCGGTCCTACGTCGTCGCGCTCGACGCATGAACGAGCACGTCGGTGTCGCGCGGTGGCAGATGCGCGGTCTCCTGCTGTTCGTGCTCGCCTTCGCGAATCTGAACGACATCTGGTCGCCCGATGTCCTGCCGAACGCGCTGTTCGCCTGGACCGTCGTTCGCGAAGGCAACGTCGATTACGACGAGTTCGTCATTCGGCCCGCCGAACGAGACCGCCTCGCGGAATCCACGACCACCGCGCCCGGCGGCAACAAGCTCGATTCCGAGTCGTACTTCTTCCGCGCCTGCGGCGAGTCCACCGCGACCGAACCGCCGCGGGCGACCCGCAGCCCCGGTGGACCGCCGGCTCCGGGGCCGAACGACCACGTCTGCTCGATCTTCCCGCCGGGGATCGCATTCCTCGCGTTCCCTTTCTTCGCGCCCTTCGTGCTCGCCGGGGCCGACCCGCTCAACCTCGGGCTGCTGGTGCGCGTGGGTCATGTCGCCGCCGCCACGGTCGAGGTGATCGCGGCGTTGCTGCTGTGGTCGGTGATGCGGCGCTTCGCGAGCGCGCGTTGGTCGCTCGCGCTCGTGCTTCTGTACTTCCTCGGAACCAGCGTGCGCACCATCGCATCGCAAGCGCTCTGGCAGCACGCCGGCGTGCATCTCGCCATCGCGGTCGCGCTGTGGCTCGTGTTCATGGCGAGACCGGTAGCGCTGTGGCGCGAATTCGCCGCGGGCGTGGCGCTCGGTTTCGGCGCCGTGGTGCGTCAGACGACCGCCATGCTCGTCCCGTTCGTCCCCGCCGCGCGCGTTCGCGCCACCATCCTCGCGATCGTCGGGGCGGCGATCGGCGTGGTGCCGCTGCTCCTGTACAACGGGTTCGCATTCGGCAATCCGCTCGAGCAGGGCTACGGCACGAAGCCGTTCGACTCGTCACCGCTCATCGGGCTGTATGGCCTGCTGCTCTCGCCGAGCCGCGGGCTCTTCATCTACGAGCCGTACATCCTCTTCGCGTTCGCGACGATCGTGTTGCTGAAGCCCGGTCGGGACCACCTCGAGCTACGGTTCCTCTCGCTGGCGTACGCCTGGGCCGCGACGGCCATCCTCTACTCGACGTACGCGGAGTGGTGGGGCGGGCGCGTCTTCGGCCCACGCTTTCTCGATGACCTCGCGCCGGCGTTGTTCGCGCTCCTCGCGTGGGGCATCGGACACGGCCTTCTGGCGCGCTGGCCGGCGCGGGTGGTGTTCTTGGTCTGTGCCGCGTGGTCGCTGCTCATCTTCCAGGCCGCGGCGTTCGTCTACGACCAGAACACCTGGGACCTGCATCCAACGAACATCAACGTCGACCCGTCGCGCCTGCTTGACTGGAGCGATCCACAGTGGCTGTTCGTCCTGCGCAGCGTGCCCGAAGGCGGCGTCCGCGTGATCGTCGCAGCCGGACTGAGCGCTCTCGCACTGCTCTTCCTGCTGCGGGTGGAGTCGGTGTTACCGTCCCGTCGGTGACGACGGCGTTCATCGTCTTCTTCGGCCGCGGCGGCACATCCGAGATCGAGCGGCGGCTCGATTCGATCAAGATCGCGATCGGCGCCGTGGTGATCGGGCGCGCGGGCGACGCCGGCTTCGCGCCGCTCCTCGCGGTCACCGACGACGTGGAAGCGCGCGGCGCGTTCGCGCGCGGCGGCGCGGACGTCGTCGTGCCACGCACCGATCCGTTCCACTTCGGCGAGGAGCTCCTCGCTCTCTCTCGCGCGCGCGGTCTCGAGCGCATGGCGACCATCGGGGCCGGCGCCGGCGCGCTCATGAGCACCGCCGAGCTCGCGCGGCTGCGCGAGGAGATCGACGCGGGCGAGGCGCTCGTGCTCTCGAACAACTACTACTCCGCGGACCTCGTCGCCTTCACGCCGGCATCAGCCCTCACCGTCATCGATCTGCCGTCCACGGACAATCCGCTTCCCCGCCGGCTGCACCAGCAGGGCGGGCTCTCATCACGCCAGCTGGAACGCTCGGCGGCGACGCTCCTTGATGTCGATACGCCGGCCGATGCCGCGGTCCTGAAGCGACATCCCGCGTGCCCGCCGCAGCTGCGCGCGCTGGACACCTGGGACCGCGAGCTCGGCGAGCGAATCGACGCGCTCATGCGCCTGGTGACGACCCCGGAGCGCGAGCTCATCGTCGCGGGCCGCGTCGGCGCGCCGGTGTGGTCCTATCTCGAATCGCAGACAGCCTGTCGAGTGCGCATGCTTGCCGAAGAGCGCGGCATGCAGGCCGCTGGACGAGACAGCTCGGGCGAGGCTCGGACGGCGCTCGGCTTCCTCTATCGCGAGATCGGGCCGGAGGCGTTCTTCGCGCGTCTGGGCGAGCTCGGCGACGGGATGCTCTTCGACACGCGCGTGCTGTTCGCGCATCTTGGCTGGCAGCCATCGGCGGAGGATCGTTTCGCGTCGGACCTCTTCCGCGCCGACTCCCTCGCGGATGGCGAGCTGCGCGCCTTCACCGCCGCCGCGCGCGCCGCCCCTTTCCCTCTGTTGCTGGGCGGACACACTCTCGTCTCGGGCGTTCTGTGGACGCTCGTGGAGGCGGCGTGGTCCGGTCATCCCGAGCCGTGACTGTGACTCTCCGCCTGTTCGATCACCACATCCACACCGAGCGCTCCGACGGCACGGTCTCGCTGGCCGAGCGGGCGGGCACCGTATCCGCGCGGCCGCACGGGGTCTCAGATCACTTCCCGTGGCCGGGAAAGATGCGCGACGACGACGACGTGCTGCGGTACCTCGACGACGCCGCGCGGCTCGGGCTGCGAGTGGGTCTCGAGTACGATCTCGGCGTCGCGCCGCCGCTGCGCGCGACGACACGCGCGTCGCTGCATTACATGATCGGCGCGCTGCACCAGCTCGAAGTCGACGGTGTGCGCATCCCGTTCGACGAGGCGGGCGCGTTCCTCAAAGGAAAGCTCGCGTCGTTCTCGGAGCGTGAGCGCTTCGGGGACGGCGCCCTCGCGCGTCGCATCCGCGAGCGCATGCTCGTGGTCATCCGCGAAGGCTTCGAGCGCGACGGGATCGATATCCTCGGCCACGGGACGATGTCCCCGCTCGCCGCGCTCGGCGATCCGGAGCGGGCCTATCCGGCCGAATGGCAGGAGCAGTTGATCCAGCTCTGCCTCGACGCGGACGTGGCGATCGAGGTGAACGAGGCCTATGGTGTCCCGCATCGCGAGTTCCTCGAACGAGCGCGACGGATGGGCGCTCGATTCTCGGTCGGCTCGGATACGCACGGGCCGCTCGCGCCGCTCGACAGGACAGCGGCAATGATCGAGGCGGCTTCGCTGCCACACGAGCGATTCCTCGCGGGCGAACGGGTGCGCGCGGCGCGCTAGGCGGGCGCGTCCTCCACCAGGAGCTCATAAACGAGGATGCCGATCGCGCCGAGCAGCAGCAGGTGTACGAGGTTGCCGGCGATATTCAGGGCGAGCGCAACGAACCACGCCGCGATGAGCAGCCAGACCAAGATCCAGCGGATGCGGTGGCCCGTCGCGGCGCTCACGAGGGGAGGGTATCGTCCGTATACTTTCGTTGCAGGGGGCACTCCTGCGACTCACTGAGCGGGAGGGGAGCCGTGTACGGGGGCCTGTCCGTCTACACCGGCAAC
>JBGPZT010000143.1:0-6904 GCA_041493915.1 Candidatus Limnocylindria bacterium | reverse complement strand
CTTCAGCAGCATCCCGTCGAGGCGGACTCGCTGCGCCGCGAGCTGTATGAACACCATACGAAGGGTCTTTATGGTGACCTCGTTGCATTGGTCGATCGAGTGCGCGCCGTCCATCAGCACCTCGGGCTCCACGATCGGGACAATGCCAGCCTCCTGGCTCAACGCGGCGTAGCGCGCAAGCGCGTGTGCGTTGACGCGGATGCAGTGGTCGGACGGGATGCCGTCGCCGATGGTGATGACAGCGCGCCACTTGCTGAAGACCGCGCCGAGTCCCTTGTATTCGGCGAGGCGCTCGCGCAGACCGTCTAGTCCCTCGGTGATCAGCTCGCCCGGAGCGAACGCCAGCTGCTTCGCGCCGAGGTCCACCTTGATGCCGGGGTGGATGCCCTGGTCCCGCAGGATCTTCACGACCGGCGTGCCGTCGGCCGCCTTCTGACGGATCGTCTCGTCGTACAGGATCACACCGCTGATGTACTCCGCGATGCGCGGCGCGCGGAACAGCAGCTCGCGGTACGCGCGGCGGTTGTCCTCGGTGTTCTCGACGCCGATGGCATCGAAACGCCTCTTGATGGTGCTCGTGCTCTCGTCCGCGGCGAGGATGCCCTTGCCCGGAGCGACCAGCGCGCGGGCGATCTCGGCGAGATCTGGCACGGCGTCAGGATAGCCGTCCTGCGGCGTGCGCGAAGCGCACACGCCAAGCAGATGAGCGCAGCGAGGCTGCGCGATTATGCTCGCGACGTGACCGACGACGTCGTCCTGCGCACGAGCGGGCTGACCAAGCGCTTTGGCGAGCTGACCGCCGTTGATCATCTCGACCTCCACGTGAAGCGTGGCGAGGTCGTCGGTCTCCTCGGACCGAACGGCGCGGGCAAGAGCACGACCATCGGCATGGTCCTCGGTCTGGTCGCACCGACCGCGGGCAGCGCGCAGGTGCTCGGGCACGAGGTCGCGACGCACCGCGAACAAGCCCTCGCGGGCGTCGGCGCGATGCTCGAGGTCACCTCCTTCTATCCGTACCTCACCGGCCGCGACAACCTCGTCGCCGTCGCGCTGCTGCGGGGCGACGGAGCGCTCGCTCAGGTGGACCCCCTTCTCACCCGAATCGGGCTCGCGTCCCGCGGCGGGTCGAAGTTCCGCACGTACTCGCTCGGCATGCGGCAGCGCCTTGGCATCGCGTCGACGCTCCTCGGCGATCCGGCGCTCGTCATCCTGGACGAGCCGGCCAACGGGCTCGATCCGGCTGGCCAGCGCGAGATCCGCGAGCTCATCAAGGAGCTCGCGAAGGAGGGACGCGGCGTCCTGCTCGCGAGCCACCTGCTCTATGAGGTGGAGCAGATATGCGATCGTGTCGTCGTAATCAAGAAAGGCAAGCTCATCGCGAGCGGCACGATCGCCGAGGTCACACATCGCGGCAGCTATTACGAGATCGCCGTGCCGGACATGGGACGCGCGTCGTCGGCGCTCCGCGCCCTCCCGGGTGTGACGGAGATCCGCGAGACCGAGGCCGCGCTCGAGGTCGTCGCCGACGCCGGTCGCGGTGCCGAGCTGAACCGCGCGCTCGCCGCCGCCGGGATCTACGCAAGTGCCATCGTTCCGCGCACGAGCTCGCTCGAGGACGTGTTCCTCGAGCTCACCGAATCGGGAAGCGATGCTCCGGCCGCTTCGTAGCGATATCTACCGGCTCCGGCGCCGGTGGATGCCGTGGGTGCTGCTGCTCTTCATCATCGCGGTCGGCGTCGGCTTCTACGTGCTGATCTATGTCAGCGCGCAGGCGCAGATCAACGCCGTGCAGAACGGCACGCTCCCCTCGCAGCCCGGTCAGCTCGAAGCGATGCAGGAGGCGCTGCGGGAGCTGCGGCCTGACCGTGTTCAGAGCTTCGGCGTCGGGATCGTGAGCGGGATCGGCAGCGTCATGCTCATCGTCTTCGCGGCGAGCCACGTCGGCACCGAGTTCGGCTGGGGCACGCTGCGCACGCTCCTCGCGCACGGCGCGGGACGCGGCCAGTTCGTCCTGTCGAAGTCGCTCTCGCTGGCGCTCTTCGCGCTCGTCTTCATGACCGTCGGCGTCATCGCCGCCATCGTCGGCAGCTACCTGGTCACGACGATGGCGAACGAGAGCCGCGACGGCCTCGACCTCGGTGCGGTGATCGACGTCGCTGCGCGCGGCTACTACACGTTCCTTCCGTATATGGCGCTCGCCGCGCTCATTGCGCTCTGGGCACGGTCGGCGGGAGCGGCCATCGCGGCGGGACTCGTCGTGTACTTCACGGAGTCGCTCATCGCCGGGCTACTCATTCAGTTCAACCGCGACTTCGCGAACATCGTCAACTATGGCCTCAGCCGCAACGCGAGCGCGCTGACGCGCGTGGCCGTGACAACGAGCGCCTCTCCTGACCCCGGCTTCGCCGCGCTTCCGGATCCGGGGCAGGCCGCGATCGTGCTCGGGATCTGGACCGCGCTCTTCATCGGACTTGCGTACTGGCGGCTGCGCACGCGGGACGTCACCCTCGGCTGACGACGTCCCCTTCACGCGGGTGGCGTTCGCTGCGGCCCAACAGGGACGGCACCAGCGCACCGATGCCGATGAGGATCAGGAAGATCGGCCAGATCTTCCCCCACTGGAGGTCGAGCAGAAAGATCGCCACCACCGAGAGCATCGCCAGGCCGCCGATGAGCGAACCGGAGACGGCGGAGGGGTGCATGCCGGACCGCCATGCGGTCCACGCTCTGGCCAGCGAAGCCGAGGCCGGTATGAGGATGAATAGCGCCCACCAGTTGCCGATCTCGAGCCCGGCGTAGTTCCGCAGAAGGAAGATCGCACCCACCAGGATGAGCGTCACGGCGAACCACAGCTGGCCCGAGCGCGCTCCCCCGTACATCACCCCGTACATCACGCGGATGGTACGCCGCGGTGGGTGGAGAAGAAGTCACGCAGCAGCGCCTCGCTCTCGGCGCGTCGCACACCGAGTCTCCACTTTGGATGGTGGTTCAGCCTCGGCACATCGAAGAGCTGCGCGACCGAGACGACCGCGCCCGCTTTGTCATCGGGCGCACCGAATACGACGAGGGGAACGCGCGCGAGCACGATCGCGCCAGCGCACATCGCACACGGCTCGACCGTCGCGTAGAGCGCCGCGTCACCCAGACGCCAGCGTCCGAGTGCCGTGCCGGCCGCGCGAAGCGCGATCACCTCAGCGTGTGCGGTCGGATCGCGATCGATCTCGCGGCGGTTGTGACCGCGCGCGATGACCTTGCCGCCGCGGACGATCACCGCTCCGATGGGCACGTCGTCGTGCGCAGCGGCCGCGCGCGCCTCAGCGAGCGCGTCGTCCATGAATTCCGGGTCATCGCCAGCGCGCGGCAGCGTATGCGCGTCGAGGAGCGGCTCCATCACACCCCCAGATAGCGGGCTTCGACGTCGCCGGCGGCCGCCAGCTCGGCGGTCGTGCCGGAGAAGACGATCGTGCCCTTGTTCATGACGTAGACGCGCTGCGCGACGCGTGTCGCGAGCGCGAGGTTCTGCTCCACCAGCAGGAGCGAGAGGCCGCTCTCGCGCAGACGGATCAGCGCGTCGCCGACCTCGGTGACCAGCTTCGGCGCGAGCCCTTCCGAGGGCTCGTCGAGCAGGAGCACCACGGGATCGCGAAGCAACGCGCGTCCGATGGCGACCATCTGCTGCTCGCCGCCGGAGAGCTCGTCGCCACGGTTCGCGAGGCGCGGCTCGAGCGACGGAAAGAGCTCGAGCACGCGCGGAAGATCCCAAGCGCCTCCGCTCGGCCGCGCGGCGATGGTGAGGTTCTCGCGGACCGTGAGATCCGCGAACACGCGCCGGCCCTGCGGGACGAGCGCGACCCCGGCTGCGGCGACGCGGTGCGGCGGCTTCCCGGTGACGTCGCGGTCACCGACGCGGACCGTGCCGCCGCGCGCGCGGACGAACCCGACGATCGTGTTGATCGTCGTGGTCTTGCCGGCGCCGTTCCGTCCGAGCAGCGCGACGGATTCGCCTTCACCGACATCGAGCGACACGCCCTGCAACACGTGGCTCTCGCCGTAGTACGCATGGAGGTCGCGCACGGCGAGCATCAGGCCACGACCTTCCCGAGATAGACCTCGTTCACCAGCGTGTCGCCGCGGACCTGCGCGGGCGTTCCCTCGGCGATGACGCGACCCTCGTGAAGGACTGTGATGCGCTCCGCGATCCGGAAGACGACGTCCATATCGTGCTCGACGATGACGAGCGTGAGCGACCGGTCCAGCGAGGCGATGAGCTCGGCGATGCGGCCTGTCTCGGCCGGCGACATGCCGGCTGTCGGCTCGTCGAGGAGCAGCACGCGCGGCCGCTGCGCGAGCGCGACCGCGAGCTCCAGCTGCCGCCGCTCGCCATGCGAGAGCGCGCGGGCGAGTACATCACCACGAGCGCCGAGCCCGACGCGCTCCAACAGCTCGTCGGCGGCGGCGAGCTCGCTTGCGGGCGGCGCGCGGAACGGACGATACGGGCCGGCCGCCGCCGCCACAGCGATCGCGACGTTGTCGCGGGCGGGAAGGGGATCGAAGAGCTCGTTCCTCTGATACATCCGGGCGACGCCTCGGCGCGCGAGCTCGTGAGGCCGCCGACCGGTCACGTCCTCACCGGCGATCCGCACCTCACCGGAGGTGGGCTCGAGCTCGCCGGTGAGCACGTTGAACAGCGTCGTCTTCCCCGCCCCGTTCGGACCGATGATCGCCCGGCGCTCGCCCCGCGCCACCGTGAGCGTGACGCCAGCCAGCGCCTTGATGCCGCCGAACTCTCGCCGAAGCTCGCGCGTCTCGATCATGCGCGGACCCGCGCGTACGCGACCCGGACGAGACCGACGATCCCCTGACGCGCCGCGAGCACGAAAATGATGAATACGAGGCCGAGCACCGTCTCGGCGAATGCGATGTACGAGGGCATCACGCGCTCGATGAACAGCACGACGACGGCTCCGACCACGGGCCCCAGCAGCGTGCTCGCGCCACCGATCAGGACCGACACGAACGCCTCCACCGATCGCGCGACGCCGACGTCGTTCGTGGAGACGAAGCGGATCGAGTAGGCCTGCAGCGCGCCCCCAACGCCCGCGATCGCCCCCGCCAGGACGAAGACCGAGAGCTTCAGCTGCGTGGTGTCGTAGCCGAGCGCGCGCATACGCCGTTCGTTCTCGCGCAGTCCGACGAGCGCGCGGCCGTACGCCGACGAGCGGATGCGCCACGCGAGGAGCAGCACGAGGAGGAAGACGACCGCGACGAGGTGGAACAGCGCGTCGGGACCGTTGAAGTCGAGGCCGAAGAGCGTCGGGCGGCGTACGCCGGAGAAGCCGTTCGATCCCCCCGTGATGTCGGCGGCCTGGAATGCGAGCGCGAAGACCATCTGTGCGAACGCGAGCGTCAGCATGAGGAAGAAGATCCCGGCGGCGCGCACGGCGACGGCGCCGATCACCAGCGCGAGGAGTGCTGAGACGAGGATCGCCGCGCCGAGGCCGAGGAGCAGGTCATCGCTGCCGAGCCGCTGCCCCGCGATGGCCGCGGCATAGGCGCCGGCGCCGAAATACGCCGCGTGGCCGAGCGAAGGCATGCCCGCGGAGCCGACCAGCAGGTCGAGCGACAGCGCGAGGATCGCGAGAATGAGCATGTCGCGGAGGATGCCCGTCGCATAGCGCGAGGACTCCCACGGCGCCGACCAGATAGGGAAAGTTACGAGGACTGCTGCTGCGCCGACGGCCACGAGCGGAACGAACGCGCGTCTCATGGTGCGATGCCGAGCGGGGACAAGGATGAGCCGGCGACCGCGTGGCGGCGGGCGTCTCTGGAGCGAAGTCGAGCCCGCGGCACGACGGCTCTGAGATTCGAGGGCAGCGGAGCGGGCCCGTTTGAGCGACAGAGACGCCCGGCGCCGCGACGCCCGCTGGCGATCCGTGGCAGGACCCACGCGCACGTCGTCATCCGCTTCATCGCGCTATCCGTCTCCGTCCCAGCAGCCCTGTCGGTCGCAGCAGAAGGACGAGCGCCATGATCGCGAAGATCAGCGCGAGCGCGAATTGTGGGAACAGCACCTTACCGAAGGTGTCGGCCGGGCCGACCAGCGCAGCGCCCGCGATCGCGCCGGAGAGCGTGCCCAATCCCCCGACGACAACGACGACGAGCGAATAGATGAGGTAGTCGACGTCCATTCCCGGATAGATCCCGAACACCGGCGCGGCGACGACGCCGGCGAGCCCTGCCAGCGCGGCCCCGACCCCGAAAGTGATCGCGAAGAGGCGGTCGATGTCGACGCCGAGCGCCGCGAGCATCGGGGCGTCCTCAACACCGGCGCGGATCAGCGCTCCCACGCGCGTGCGCCGGTGCACGACCGCGAGGGCAACGGCGAGCGCGACGCCGAGCGCGATGACGAACAGCCGGTACACCGGATAGTCGCCGCCCATGATCGTGATCGCGTGATCCAGTCCAGGCGGGAACGGGACCGAGCGGATCTCGCGGCCCCAGGTGAGGCCGATGAGGTCGGCGATCACGAGGGACACGCCGATGGTGAGCAGCACCTGATCGAGATGGCGGCCGCGCAGGCGCCGCAGCAGCAGTGGCTCCATGAGCAGACCGAGCGCTCCGGTCAGGAGCGGCGCCACGAACAGCGCGAGCCAGAACTGCCCGGTCCGCTGCACCACGGTGAGCGTGATGTACGCGCCGAGCATGTAGAAGGCCCCGTGCGCGAGGTTGACGACGTCCATCATCCCGAAGATGAGCGAGAGACCAGCAGCCAGAATGAAAAGCAAGGCGCCGAACGAGATGCCGTTCAGCGCCTGCACGACCGCGGTCTCGGGAGTCATCCCGAAGAACTATTTGCCTGGATCGGTCACGCGAGCGACCTTGCCAACGATCGTGTTGACGGCCT
>JBGPZT010000177.1:0-4872 GCA_041493915.1 Candidatus Limnocylindria bacterium | reverse complement strand
TCCGCGTCGGCGACGCAGGCCTGCACGAGGGCGAGCGCTCCCGGGAGGTCGAGGTCGTCCGCGAGCCGCTCGCGGAAAAGGTCGTTCCAGCGCTCGCGCGCGACGCTGCCGAACGCCACCCCGATCCGCTCTGGCGTGACGGGCGCCGTCCGGGTCGGTTCGGAGCGCTGGGCGAGCGCGCGTACACGCTGGCGCAGGTGATCGAGTCCCTCAGCCGCCTGCCGGAGCGCGCCGACGCTGAAATGCATGCGGGCGCGGTAATGAGTGAGGAGACACTGGTAGCGGAACGCGAGCGGGTCGAGGCCGAGCGCTTCGATCTCGTGGATCTCGAGCGTGTTCCGCGCGGACTTCGACATCTTCACGCCATCCGCGAGGAGATGCTGGCCATGCACCCAGGTGCCGACGACGGGATGCCCCAGCGCACCTTCCGACTGCGCGATCTCGTCCTCGTGATGCGGGAAGATGTTGTCCACGCCACCGGTGTGCACGTCGAAGCGCTCGCCGAGGTACTTCGTGCTCATGGCCGAACACTCGATGTGCCAGCCCGGATAGCCGGGCCCCCAGGGCGAGCTCCAGACGAGCGCGCTTCGCGCGGGCTCGGCACGCTTCCAGAGCGCGAAGTCCGCCGCATTGCGCTTGTTCGGATCGACCTCCGTACGCACGCCCTGCCGCAGCGCCTCGCCGACGTTGCCGGAGAGGCGGCCATATCCGGCGAAGCGCTTCACCGCGTAATACACGGTCCCGTCCACCACGTACGCGAGGTCGCGCGCGAGCAGCTGTTCGATGAGGGCGATCATCTCGCCGACGTGAGCGGTCGCGCGCGGGTACACGGTCGCCGGAAGGATGCCGAGCCGACGTTCGTCCTCGCGGAACGCCGCCTCGTAGAACTGGGCGATCTGCATCGGCGTCTTGCCCTCGGCGAGCGCCGCCGCGATCACCTTGTCCTCACCGCGGTCGACCGCATCCTGCCGCATGTGCCCGACGTCGGTGATGTTCTTCACGCTGGTGACGCGGTGGCCGAACAGCTCGAAGGTGCGGCGCAGCCAGTCGGCCAGCAGGTACGAGCGGAGGTTGCCGACGTGCACGGGCCGGTAGACCGTGGGCCCGCAGGTGTACATGGAGACCGAGCCCTCCGTCAGTGGGACGAAGGGCTCGATCCGCCGCGTGAGCGTGTTATGGAGACGTATCTGCACCCCGGACTCCCCTGTCTTCACATGACAGGGTACGACCGCCAGAGCTAGTTGATGTCTCCGCTACTACCGTCGATCGCGTTCACCCAGGTGCCGTGCCGGCCGGCGCGGTATTCCCAGCCCCACCATGCGAGATCGAAGTTGTCGCCGGTGAAGTACTGGCCGACCCAGTCGATCTTTCCCGGACACGTCCCGGCCGGGTCGCACTGGTAGTCCACCGTCCCGACATAGCCACGCCTTGGCCACAGCGATGTCGCGAGGAGTGTTGCCGTGAAGCGGATCGAGCGGTATCCGCCGTACATGATCCCGCGGACCCCTGCCGCGACGGTGCCCGTGCCGCTTGGGCTCGTGCCGGCGACGGTCGTGAACGCGCCGGCGTAGCCGACGATCGCGCAGTACGTGCCGTCGGTCCCGCGCCACACGTTGATGCTGCGCAGGTAGTTGTCAAAGGCCCAGTAGCCGCCAAAGCCGGAATCCGCGTCATTCCGCACACCTTCGAACGCCGAGATGACAAGTGTGCCGCCGCCGCATTTCGACGGAGCGAGATTCGCGCCGAGATCCGTGCCGAAGCTCGCTGCCGCAGGCGCGGTCAGCCCCAAGCCTACTCGCGCAACATGTGCTCAATGACCTCTGTAGCCCTTGACAATGTCTCTCTCTCAGGTGGAGAAAGCAGAAGTCATGCGCCGTTCGATATCGGCGATGCGCAGCTCTCTTCCCTTGGCAAGCACACGCCGGCCTTTCGCCGTCATCTCGACGCGCATGACGCGCGCGTCGGCGGGATCGTTGCGCCGGCGGATCAGACCGATCCGTTCCATCTCCGCCGCAAGGCGGCTGATCGCCGGGGCGCGCACCTGCTCCGCAGAGGCCAGGTCGCCCAGCGTCATCGGCCCGCCCATCAGTACGGACAGCGCGGAGAGCTGCGCCGGCGTGGCGCCGGTCAGGGGATCGCTGCGCCGAGCGCGCCGCAGGAGGTAGATACGCTAAGTAACGCAAGTGGGAGGCCGGACATGACAGTGAAGTTCCTCGAGGCCGTGAAGAAGGGCGATCGGGCGGCGGTGGATCGGATGCTCGACGCCGATCCCTCCCTCGCGTCCGCGAAGGACGCGACCGGCACGTCGGCCGTCCTGCTCGCGCACTACTACGGCAAGACGGAGGTGGCCGCCGCCCTCTTGTCCCGCGCGCCCACGCTCGACGTGTTCGAAGCCGCGACAGCGGGTGATGCGAAACGCGTTGCGGCGCTCGTGGATGTGGACCGCTCGCTCGCCGACGCCGTCGCGCGCGACGGCTACACCCCGCTGGGTCTCGCGGCCTTCTTCAAGCGGCGCGACGTCGTGAAGGCGCTGCTCGAGCGCGGCGCGAAGCCGAACGTCCCCTCACGCGACCAGGGCTTCACGCCGCTCCACTCGGCGGTCGCGACGGACGCCGGCACGGCCGAAGGCGAGATCGTTCGCCTCCTGCTGGAGGCCGGCGCCGATCCGAACGCGAAGAGCCGCGAGGGCGGTACGCCGCTGCACAGCGCCGCTTTCACGGGCGACCTCGAGATCGCCGAGCTGCTGCTCGCCTATGGCGCCGATCCGAACGCGACCGACCCGAAGAGCCTGACCGCGCTCGACATCGCGCGCGACCGACGCAACGTCGAGGTCGCGGCGTTGCTTCACCACGCGGTCGCGAACCGCAAGCGCGTCTAGAGGATCGTTTCTCCGAGCGCGCTCGCGACGAGCTCCACGGCAAGCGCCGCCGTGCGGTTGCTCTCGTCGAGGATCGGATTGACCTCGGCGATCTCGACCGAGCGGAGCTTCCCTGACGCCGCGAGCATCTCCATCGCGAGCTGCGCCTCGCGGTAGGTGAGACCGCCGCGCACCGGCGTGCCCACACCAGGGGCTTCGTCGGGATCGAGCGCGTCCATGTCGAGAGAGAGATGTATGCCATCACCCTTACCGGCCACCGCGATCGCCCTCTCCATCGCCGGTCCCATGCCCAGGCGATCGATGTCGGCCATGGTGAGCGCCGTCACACCGGCCTTCTTGATGTTGTCGCGCTCACCCGGGTCGACATCGCGGAGACCGAAGAGCACGCTGCGGTCGGCGCTCGTGGTCCCGCGGAGCGCGGCGGGAAAGGGCTCGCCCGCGAGCCCGAGCGCGACCGCGAAGGGCATCCCGTGGACGTTCCCCGACGGCGTCGTCTCGGGCGTGTTGATGTCGCCGTGCGCGTCGATCCAGATGACGCCGGGACGCTTCCCCGCCCGAGCGAGGCCGGCGAGCGTGCCCATCGCCATCGAGTGATCGCCGCCGAGGACGAGCGGGATGTTGCCGGCGCGCGCGATATCCGCGACGACGGTGGCGAGCTCCTCGCAGGCGCGCACGATCTCCGTCACGTTGTGCGCGCGCGGACCGCGCGTCATGCGCTCCGTGTCGACCCTCTTGTCCGCGTGCGTAGCGAGACCTTCGTCGAGATCGGCGACGCGGATGTTCCCGCGGTCCTTCACGCGGAAGCCGATCTCCGACAGCTTGGCCACCAGGCCGCCGTAGCGGATACCGGACGGACCCATGTCGACTCCCCGGCGGTTGCCGCCGAGATCCATCGGCACGCCGATGATCTCGACGACCGGACGCGCCTCCATCCGGCGGACCTTCTCGAGATCGGCCTCGCGCACGAAGCGCTCTCCGCTCACCCGGCGCTCTCCGCTCACCCGGCGCTCTTCTCTCATCGCGCGGTGCGCTCTGCCGCGGTGGCGGCGCGCGGCTGGAAGATCGCCTGGATGACGCCCTCGGCGGCGAGCTCGTCGCCCACGAAGGCACGCACATTCACGCGGGCGTAGCCGCGCCGCATCTTGTCGACGACGGCCTCGTACCGCGCCGTTTCACCGGGCCGGACGATGCGCTTGAAATGCATCTCGTCGATGCCGGCGAAGAGCCCGAGCCCGTCACGGTACTCAGGCAGCGCCATGGCCATCACGGTCGCGGCCTGGGCGAGCGATTCGACCAGGATCACACCGGGAACGATCGGGTTGCCAGGGAAGTGGCCCTTCAGATACCACTCCTCACCGGTGAAGGTGTGCTCGGCGACGGCGCGCACGCCGGGCTCGAGCTCGATGACACGGTCGATGAGAAGGAACGGATCGCGGTGCGGGATGAGCGCTTCGATGCCCGCGCGATCCAGCGATGTCACGGCGCGAGTCTAGAGGCGGCTACTGATGGAGCGGCGAAGGCCGCTCCAGAAAGCCGGAGCGAAGCGGAGGTTACGCCGTGAGCGCGTCCACTCCGACGGTGTCGATGAGGTGCGTCGTGACCTGCCCCGAGCGGAACAGCTCGCTCGCGAGGATCTTCTTGTGCGCCGGGATGTTCGTAGTGACGCCGACGATGGTGAACTCGTCGAGCGCCCGCTGCATCCGCGCGACCGCTTCCGCGCGGTCGCGGCCCCACGCGATGACCTTCGCGAGCAACGAGTCGTAGTACGGCGGGACCTCATAGCCCTGGAAGCAGTGCGAGTCGATGCGGATCCCGGGGCCGCCCGGCTGCAGCCACGTCGTGAGCACGCCGGTGGACGGCGCGAAGTTCTGCTCGCTGTCCTCGGCGTTGATACGGCATTCGATTGCGTGGCCGCTCACCCAGATCTGCTCCTCGCTGAACGACAGCGGCTGTCCGGACGCGAGCGCGATCTGCTCCTTCACGAGATCGATGCC
>JBGPZT010000141.1:0-6963 GCA_041493915.1 Candidatus Limnocylindria bacterium | reverse complement strand
GCGGTGTACGTGCCCGTGCCGGCAGGGATGCGCGGCGTCGGGTATGTCCAACTGATCAGGCCGTCGGGGCCCGCGCTCTGCTCGGGGAGGGTGCCTGGGGGAACGTCGCCGTAATAGCCGCCCGAGATCTGCAGGAACGCGTTGCAGCGCACGCCGGGTGCAGTGCGGACCGACAGCAGGCCGTACCTCACATCGGTGACGCTGAGGGGTAGGCGCGTGGTCGCCGGCGTCGCCGGGAAGGCACCGGGCGATGACGCGCCCGGACTCCCGTCGGGTGCCGTCGGCGAGGAAGAGCAGCCGATGACGAGCGCGGCGAGCGCCGATGCGAGGACGGCTCCGGGCGACCTGCGATGGAACACCGGTAATTCAGGCTAACGCTCGCTCGTTACCGCCTGGCCCCTTGACAGGCGCTTGGCCGCGGTGGTAGTACACCACTTAGTTAATTAACCGGATGGTGTAGTAGACGAAATGCCCGCGGACCACCTGAGCGTCACTTTTGGCGCACTCGCCGATCCAACGCGGCGCGCGATCCTCGCCCGCCTCACGAAGGGCGAGACGTCGGTCACCGAGCTGGCGAAGCCGTTCGACATGACGCTTCCCGCCATCTCGAAGCACCTCAAGGTCCTGGAGCGCGCCGGCCTGATCGCGCGCAGTCGCGAGGCGCAGTGGCGGCCGTGCCGGCTGAAGGCCCAGCGCCTCGAGGAAGCCGCCGGTTGGGTTGAGCGTTATCGCGAGTTCTGGGAGCAGAGATTCGATCGACTGGACGAACACCTGCGTGAACTGCAAAGGAAGGACAAGAAGAATGAGCAAAGGCATAAGTAACCCCGTGACAGCGCCGGCGGACCGAACACTCATGACCACCCGCGTCTTCGACGCGCCGCGGGAGATGGTGTTCAGGGCGTGGACCGATCCGAAGCAGTTCGCGCGCTGGTTTCCTCCGGAAGGGTTCACAGCGCCGGTCTGCGAGCTCGACGTGCGGCCCGGCGGTGTCATACGAGTCCACATGAAGGGCGGCGACGGCATGGGTGACTTTGCCGGTGTCGTCCTTCCGGCCGAGGGCGTCTATCGCGAAGTCGTCGCGAACGAGCGCCTCGCCTTCACGATGGAAGGCGAGAACGACACTCCACCCGAAGTGCTCATGACCGTGGTCTTCGAAGACGAGGGTCGCAAGACCAGGCTGACCATCTACCAGACCACCCAGACCGTCGCGGCCTACGAGGCGCTGGTGAAGATCGGCGCGAGCGAGGGCCTGCGACAGAGCCTGGACAAGCTCGCCGCGCTACTGGACGGCCAAGGTCGTGGCACCGCGGTGAGCGTGAACGGAAGGACCCTCGCCCTCATGCGCGTCTTCGACGCGCCACGCGAGCTCGTGTGGAAGGCCTACACGGATCCAGCGCACATCGTGAAATGGATGTTCGCCAAGGACTGGGAATCGCCTTTCGCGGAGACTGATGTCCGCCCGGGCGGCGCGTTTCGCATCGGCATGCGTCCGGGCTGACCACAGCGCCGAGGGCTTCGTTTTGGACGGCACGTATCGCGAGGTCGTCAAACCCGAGCGGATCGTGCAAGTCATTGGCGATGGAAGGCTGATGACCGCGACGTTCGAAGACCTCGGTGGCAGGACCAAGCTGACCTTGAGCGTCGAGATGGCGATGAGCGAGGAGCAGGAGCGGCAGGGCTACACCCAGATCCTCGAGAACTTCGCCAGGCACATCGCGACGCTATCGCAGGGCTCCTGACGGCCCCTTCTTTTCGACCTCTGCGATGCGTGCCTTGACGAGCTTGGTCACGAGCGCGGCGGGAAGAGGCTTGCTGGCTGGAAACTGGATCGAACCCCCGCCGCGCTTGTAGGTCTTGAGCTCGGCCAAGCGCGCGCGCATCGCATCCGACGTGCTCATGACATAGAAGGTGCAGTGGGCAGTGGCCGCGCCGAAGCCCACGAGCGGCTTGCCGTCCAGCTTGAACACCGGCACCTGGTAGCTGATGCCCTCGATCGCGTCAGGCGCGGCCGCCTTGATGTCCGCGCGGAGTTTCAACAGCGCGGCGCGCGCATCCTTCGGCACGGTCGCGAGGTAATCCGCGACAGTCTTCGCCGGGGTGGTCCTGTTCGTGGGCTTCTTCTTTGTATTGGACGTCGTCATGGCATTCGCCTCCAGAGGGCAGCAGGGGTTTTCGCCAACGTGATACATGAAGCATGACGACGCATCCATCTGCGACCACCGCACGTAATAGGGTCGAGTTGGCCCCTCGCGCTTGAGGGCGCACTCGGCGCAAGCCATTTCGTGGAGGGAAACAGAATGCACGCAGCGAAGCGCTTCGCACTTGCCGGTCTGCTCGCGGTCGGGCTCACGGTCGGGCTCGCGGCTCCCGCGGCCGCCAGTACGGTTTGCTTCAGCAAGGTCACGAGGTTCTACAGCGTGTCGCTCGTCGACAATGCCAACGGCACTCTGACCCTCTCACTGACGCTCACGCGTAGCGGGAACACCTACACGTTGACCTATCCCGGCTCCGGCTGCCCGTAGCGCGCCGGGCGAACGCGAGCGGACTTCTTCATCGTCTCGCTCCATTTCTCGGCGCGTAGATCGGCCAGCGAAGCGAGCCCACCTCGTCCACGCGCACGTAATGTTCCTCGACCCACTTGAAGAGTCGATCCATCTCCGGAAGCACGGTGTACTGGGGCTCCAACAGCGTCCAGCTCTCCCGGGTGGCCCGGTCCAGCGGCGGAACGTCGATGGTCGCCGGTGATGCGTCGATGATGAGCGCGGGAGGGTCGCGCTTGAGGTCGCTCAGAAGCTCGTCGACCTGAGCGGGCCTTTGATAGTCACGCATGTAAAGCGCGTACTGGTACGCGTAGCGGGTCGGCGAGCGCCGACCCGTCGTGTAGTTCAGCCCCGCCTCGCCGCCCCAGAACAGAACATGTTCGCTCGCGGTGGTGTGATCGACGACGTAGGTCGTGGCGAGCGGCCGAGTCCGCTGCTGATCGTTCGGCCCACCCTCACGTCGGTATCCGGCCAGCGAGGGGATCGCGCTCGCGAACAGGACCGCGCCGATGGCAAAGCTGCTCACGACGACGGCGCGCGGCGGCAGCGCGAAGCGAGCGGCCACGCGTTCGAGTACCGGTCGCGCCGAGCCGGCCGCGACCGCGGCCAGGATCGCGAGGGCGGGAAGGCACGCCAAGAAGTACTGGCGGTAGGGTCGGCCGGTCGCGCTCGCGAGGGCGTAGTCGATCGGGAACGCGAGCACGGCGATGACGAACAGCGGCCGCGCGTGCGCCGGAGCGAAGCCACGCAAGAGCTGGACGAGCGCCGTGACCCATCCCGCGAGCGCGATCGGGAACAGCCCCGAGAACGATGCGAGCTTCACGCCTTCGGCGAGGGCGTCAACGCGCTCGGCAAGCGTCGCTCGGGAGTACTCGATGTTGTAGCGGATCACCTGATCCACGAGGTCATCGCCCGCGCCTCTCGCGACGAAATAGATGCCAACAGGGACCGTGACGGCGAGTGCGCCGACTGCGCCGAGCAGCACCGGCCACGCCAGCGGTCGCAACGATCGGGATCTCCAGGCTCGCGCAACGTCCGCAAGGTAGATCGCGACCCACACGCCGAGGACGGTCGGCTTCAGCAGCAACGCGAACCCGGCCGTGACGCCGATCGCGACCCAGCGCCAGCGCGACGGGCCCGCTCTTCTCTCCGATAGGTACAGCGCGATCGCGCTGAACTGGAGCGGCAACGCGTACTCCTCGGGAAGGTTGCCGCCGTCGAGGATGAGTGGGAGCGCGGTCGTCCACGCGATCGTGCCGAAGAGCGCCGGCAGCAGGCCCAGCGTTCGGTACAGGGCCCAAAAGCCGATGGTCGCCGCGGCGAACAGCGCCGCGAACTCGACCACCGCGACGCCAGGGACGCCGCGATCGGCAAGGGCGAGACCGATCACGTCGAGGTAGTAGATGAGCGGTGGCTTGTGATCCCAGACATCCCGATACGGAACGCCACCGTCCTGCACCTGTCGAGCGACGTAAAGGAAGACGCTCGAGTCACGGCCCACGAAGAACTGGAGGCTGCGATCGACAAGGAGGGCGCCTGCCGAGAGCCCGGCGAGCGCGATCGTCACCAAGATCCGACCTCGGAGCCCCACGCCGCGTCGAGTTTAGTGACGTGATGAACGCGCGACATTGCCGCCGCCCGGCTTCCCTCTCGCCGTCTTTGATGGCACGATGAAGGACGTGCCAGCGAAGGACGTCGACGCTTATCTCGCGGCGGTGCCGAAGGACAAACGCGCCGCTCTCGCCAAGCTCCGCAAGGACATCAAGGCTGCCGCACCCAAGGCGACTGAAGGCATCAGCTACGGAATGCCGACCTTCAAGGTGGACGGCAAGTCACTCGTGCATTTCGGCGCAGCCAGTGGCCACTGCTCCCTGTACGGGATGAGTCGGATCCTGGAGACTCATGCTGCGGCGCTGAAAGGCTACGAGCTGAGCATAGGCACGATCCGGTTCCATGCCGACAAGCCGCTTCCCGCGGCGCTCGTGAGCAAGCTCGTCAAAGCGCGCATTGCGGAGATCAAGAGGGGCCGCTAACTAGCGTCGCTGTACCGCCGGCGTCGAGGCTACGGCCGCTTGAGGCGATCGAGTTCGCGGCGCTCGCGCTTCGTCGGACGGCCGGTGCCGCGCTCGCGGACGAACACCCGTGGCTCCCGCTTGACCACCGGCGCGGGCGGGCTGTGGTCGACCAGGCACGTCGCTGCCACTGGTGCCCCGACCCGCTTATCGATGACGATCACGACCTCAAGGCTGCGCTCGCGTTCAACGAACGCGTCGACGCGGTCGCCGACCTTCACGTGCGTCGACGCCTTGGCCGCGGCACGGTTCACGCGGACATGGCCGCCCCGGCAGGCGGCCGTCGCCGCCGAACGGGTCTTATAGAGCCGGACCGCCCACAGCCATACGTCCACCCGAGTCGTGTCGATGTGGCCATCGTGCCAGCACGAACCGATGGCCGCTCGCGGCCCCGACCGCTACCGTTTCACTGTCCGCCGGACCACCCCGCCGTAGACGGTCTCGCCATCGAGCTTCGCCCATGCGTTCTTAGCTTTCGCCTGGTCCGTGAACACGAGCAGAGTCTTCTTGCTCGTGCGCTCGTCCCACGCCGTCACGATGTAAACGATCTCGCTCACGGTCCTACCTCCTGGGCTCACGTTGAATCTGAGCCTACGTCGAGGCGATGACGCCGGCGCCTAGCCCGCGACTGAGCCGACCCGCCCAGCTACGTTTCTGGGCAGCCGCCAGGAGAGTCCGTCCGCCTTATCGTGGCCGTGGATGGGATCGGAGAGCGTCGTCGTCCTTGCCATCATCGACGCGGTACTCGTCGGGATGTTCTTCCTGTTCCGGGTGCTCCCGTGGTCAAAACCTGGGCCGTGGAGGCTCATCTGGATCACCGCGTCGCTGGCGTTCGTCCTCTTCAGTCTCGGCGAGACGTCGGCGATGATCCAGGGTGGGGGCGCCGTGTCGTTCGAGGTGCAGGCTCCATTGTTCGGCGCGATCCTCGCGACGACGACGTGCTTGATCCTCGTTTATGTGCATGGCGTTCGGATCAACGCTGAAGCGCTCACGCTGGCGCTCATCGACGATCTGACGCAGCTCCCGAACTCGCGTGCCTTCACCGCGCGCCTTGAGGCGGAGTTGCGAGCGCCTGAGGCTTTCAGCGTCGCGTACATCCACCTTCAGGGGCTTGGCGCGGTGAATGACCTCTTCGGAGCCCACCGCGGTGACATCTTGCTCAAGGGCTTCGCGGACATCCTGCGCGAGCACGCCGCCCGCGGCGACTTCATCGGGCGACTCGGCGGCGAGCAGTTCGCGATGCTGCTTGCTGGCCCCGAGGCTCGCGTGGACGAAGTGACGGAGCGCATTCAGGCCTCGTTCCGCCAGCTCGCTGTCCGCGAGGCCGACACCATCGACCTTGTCGTGGCTATCGGCACTGTCCCGCGCACCGAGGCCTCCGACCCTGGCCGACTGATCCGTCTCGCTTATCGCGCGATGCAGGACGCCGAGCGAGCTGCCGGTGGTGGCGCGGTCGAGAAGTCTGATCGCGCGTGAGCCATCCGTGGCGTCCCAGCGGATGAGCGCGCGCGCCCGGTCGTAGTCGGCGATCGCCGTTGCGCGAGCCGCCCGGTGCCGACGCCTGGGCTGCGGTAATCGGCCACCTCGCTCCGGGCGTGGTCGGGTTCGCGCGGTGTGAACGATCTGCAGCGCTGCGAACGGCACGCGCTCGGCGTACATAGAATCACAGGGGTGTCGCAATGGATCCGTCTCCTCAGTCGAGTTACTAGCACCTCAGCGGAGTGGCATCTCCCGCTGACCAAGAGCTTCACCACGACGACGTATTGCGGCAAGGAGCTCGCGGGGCCGCTCGAGGTCGCGACCGATGACAAGGCCGAGCGCGAGGGACGCTGCTCGCCGTGCGTGACCCATCTGGCGCCGACGCAGCGGATCGTGCCGCAACGAGCGTCCCGGCCGATCGCGCAAACGCCTACGTCTCCTGTTAAGAAGGCTGTGGCCAAGACGACCGCGGCGAAGAAGACGGTCAGGAAGCCGGCGCCCAAAGGCCGGTCCGGCAAGGCTCCTGTCGCGAAGCGCCCGGTCCGCCGTCCGCGGCGTGGAAGAGCCTAGGTCAGTCTTAGACCTAGCCCGCGAGCTGAACGCCATCTGGTCGCCCGTACCGTGAGCGGATCTCGTACGCGGTCGCCGACACACGGGAGTACTTCCGCGAAAAACCCGAAGCGCGTCACCGCCGCGCTGAGGGCTCAGCGACATCGGATGGGCTTACCACTGGGAAGCCTCTCGTAGAGGTCGCGATCGAGGGCGAGCAAGATCCTGCACACGCGCTCGACGCGGCGGCGCGACCAGCCTGGCTCTCGCTCGTGCGTGTCGAGTCCAGGTGCGGAGTTCACCTCTAGAACGGTGCACCTCTG
>JBGPZT010000150.1:0-6478 GCA_041493915.1 Candidatus Limnocylindria bacterium | reverse complement strand
CGCCGCCAGGTGAGGTTCTGCCAGTAGATGGCGGGCGAGTTCGTGCCGACCTTGCGGTAGTCGCTGGTGAAGTGTCCGTGCCAGAAGAGCGTCATGCGCTCGGCGAACGGCGTCGGGCTCTTCGTCATCCAGTCGAGCCACCAGCTCTGCAGGTTGCCGATGTTGATCGACGTGGTGTTCGTCATCACCGCCGGCGCGCTCGGACTCGCGCTCGGCGCGACCGCGCCCATGCTCGGCGCGGCCGTCGGACTCGGCTTCGCGGAGGCGCTCGCGCTCGCGCGCGGCGACACCCCGGGCGACGCGGAGGGTCGAGGAGCCGCCGGGGCAGGGAACACCGGCGGCTCCACCAGTGGGGATTCGATGAGACGATCGACGGTGCGCGCGAATCCCTCCGACAGCGCGCGGTCCAGCTCGGCGTCGGTCGCGCCGAACGCTGCACGTCGCAGGAGATGCGTGACCTTCGCGCTCTCCTTAGCGAGCGGCGAGATCCAGTCGACGTTGCCTGCGAGCTTCGGAGCGGCGATCCCGCTGATCGGTGGCTCCAGTGCCAGCGCCGGACGGATGCTCACCGGCGGGAGCGTCGCGGGCTTCGGCTGCGGGAGGACCGACGGGTCGAGGTCCTGCGCCCCGAAGAAGGAGTCGTCGGGGACGCCGAACATCGCGTCGTAGTCGTCCATCGCGTCGGCCATTCCCGTCGCCATGGACATGTCCATCGCGTCCACGGCCGAGCTGAGAGCGTCGCTCGCGTCGAGGTTGCGCAGGCCGAGGATCCTGGCGCCCGCGACACCCGCACCGGCGGCGAGCGCGGTCACCAGTACCTTGCGCCGTGTCGGCCCAGCGGGGGCCGCCTTCTTTCCGTGCGCGCCCATTCCCTAAGCCGCCAGAACGAACGCTCTCCGGCGACGGTACGCTCGCGCCGCCGTGTCAACACCGTCGCTATGGCGACATGCCGATTTCGTGAGGCTTTGGACGGGTCAGACGATCTCCGAGTTCGGCTCGGTGGTCACCCGAACGGCCGTGCCGATGGTCGCACTCCTCGTCCTCGGGGCGGGTCCGCGCGAGATGGCCGTGCTCGTCGTCGCGGCCTCCACCGCCGTGCTCCTGGTGGGCCTCGTCGCCGGCGCTTGGGTGGACCGCCTGCCGCGTCGCCCGGTGCTGATCTGGACGGACATCATCCGCGCCGCGCTTCTCTTCTCGATCCCCGTCGCCTATGCGTTCGACGTTCTTCGCATGGAGCAGCTCTACGTCGTGGCGTTCATCGAGGCGGCGCTCGGCACGCTGTTCGACTCCGCGTACCGCGCGTATCTGCCGTCGCTCGTCGGCAGAGACCGTCTGGTCGAGGGCAACAGCAAGCTCGCCATCAGCTCGTCGATCGCCGAGATCGGTGCTCCCGGACTCGCGGGCGCCCTCGTACAGATCGTGAGCGCGCCGTTCGCGATCCTCATCGACGCCGTCTCCTTCGTCGTGTCCGCGATCTCGCTGATTCTGATCCGCGCGCGCGAGGTCGCGCAGCCTCTGCACGTTCGCGTCGCCATCGCGCGAGAGATCGTCGAAGGCCTCTCGGTGGTGCGGCGGCACGTTTTGCTGTTCCCGCTGACGGCAAGCTCGGTCACCAGTCACTTCTTCGGCTCGTTCTATGCGGCCCTGTACAGCCTCTATCTGCTCAACGACCTCGGCCTCACGCCGTTCCTGCTCGGTGTGGTCATCTCCGCCGGCGGTGTGGGATCGCTCGTCGGTTCCGTGTTCGCCGGCCGTGCCATCCGCCGCATCGGTATCGGGCGCACGATCGTGGTGATGTTCATCGCGAGCTCGGCGATCGGGATCCTGACCCCGCTCGCCGCCGGACCGCTCTTCGTCGCGACGCTCATGGTGTTCCTGCCGCAGCTCATCGGCGACGGGCTCGCGACCATCGAGGGCATCGCAAGCGTCACGCTGCGCCAAGCGGTCGTGCCGGATCGTTTACTCGGCCGCGTGAACGCGACGGTCGACGTGCTGAGTCACGGGGTCGCGCCGCTCGGCGCGCTCGTCGCCGCGGCCATCGCGGAGAGCTTCGGCGTCCGGGCCGCGATCGCGATCGCGTGGATCGGAATGTCGAGCGGCGTGCTGTTCCTGCTGTTCTCGCCGCTGCCGCGCCTTATTTCGCTTGGACCTTCATCAGCTCCGGGAAATACGCCGACGCCTGCATCGTGAACAGCTCCGCGTAGCGGCCGTCGAGCTGCATGAGCTCGTCGTGCGTCCCGTGCTCGACGACCTGCCCCTCATGCAGGACGTAGATGCGGTCCGCCGACCGGACGCTGGAGAAGCGGTGGGAGATGAGGAGCACCGACCGTCCGGAGAAGAGGTCGCGGATGCGCGTGAAGAGATCGTGCTCCGCGCGCGCGTCGAGCGCGGCGGTCGGCTCGTCGAGCACCACCAGCGGCGCGTCGCGGAAGAACGCCCGTGCGAGCGCGATGCGCTGCCATTGCCCGATGGAGATCTCCTTGCCGCCCATGAAGACGGGGCCGAGGATCGTGTCGTACTTGTTGGGCCACTCCTCGATGAATGAGGTCGCGCCCGCGCGCTCGGCGGCGCGGATGATCGCCTCGGCGTCCTCGACGCGCTCGACACGCCCGAGTCCGATGTTCTCGCGCGCGGTGAGCATGAACCGCGCGAAGTCCTGGAAGAGGACGGCGACCCGATCGAAGATCCAGCCCGGCTCGCGTGTCGACGCGTCGACGCCGTCCCAGAGCACGCGGCCGGCGTCGGGTGGGTAAAGGCCGCACAGCACCTTCGCGAGCGTCGTCTTTCCCGAGCCGTTCTCGCCGACGAGCGCGATGACTTCTCCCTTGCGGATGTCGAGGGACACGTCCGAGAGCGCCGCTCGCGCCGCCGCCGGCTCGTTCGGGCTCGTGCGCGGATACGTGAACGTCACGTGGTCGAGCTCGATGCGCTCGAACGGCGTTCCGAGACTGGGCGTGCTCAGCTGAAGCGCCGGCGCGAGCGCGGAGAATTCCTCCCAGTCCTCGAGGAACAGGCTCGCTTCGTACAGCTGCGACATGTTCTGGACGATCCCGTTGAGCTGGCCGTTCAGCTGCTGGCTCGCGACGACCGCGGCGCCGGCTTCGGCGACGCCGATGCGGTGATCGATCACGAGGTATGCGAGCGCGCCGTAGGTCATCGCGGTCACCATGGCGGACGCGCCGCTGCTCAGCGCCTGATAACGCGCGCGCTTGCGCAAGTTCCTGCCGAGCTCGTCGAGCCGTTCGTTCGAGAGACGCTCGTAGAGCGCGCGGAGATACCCGGCGAGGCCGAAGGCGCGGATCTCTTTGGCGTACTCGCGCTGCGTGAAGAGGTTGAATACGTAGCTGCGCTGGCGCTCGTTGGGCGTCATCGAACGGAAGAAGCGGTACATGGTGCGGCTCGTCGCCATGCTCGCGAGCCACATCGGGACGAAGCCGATCACCGCGATCAGCAGGAGCACCGGTTGGAGCACGTACAGTGCCGCGGCGACGCCGATGATGAGCGCGACGCCGCGGACGAGCCCGATGGCCGCTCCCGTGACGCCCATCATCCGGCCCATCGCGTTCATCGCCCGCCGGAGCAGATCCTGGAACTCCGGCGTCTCGAAGCGCTTCAGATCGATCGCGATGATGCGGTCGAGGAGCACGGAGTTCGTGTGCCGTTCGACGATCGCCGACAGCAGCGATTGCTGCTGGTTCTGCACCAGGTTGGCGGCGCTTCCGAGGAGCGACAGCCCGATCGTCGCGACCAGCAGCTGCCCGACGCGCCCGACGTCGCCGCCGTTACCGGTCGCGAGGACAGCGGCGATGAGATCGCGCGTGATCACGAGCTGCGCGCCGACGATGACGGCGCTTACGGCCTGCGGCGCGAGGCTCACCACGAACCGGCGCGGCGCAGCCTCCCATACGAGGCGGAACGACGACGCGAGCACGCGCGGCACGCGGCGCAGCTGCCGCCGCTCAGGGGGGATCTCGGGCCGCTGGCCTCGATGGTCGCGCCCGTAGAAGATCACGCTGCGATTATTGCGAGGTCACCTTCCACTCGTTCGGGACCACGTGGATCCACGGCTGCCCGGGCGAAAGAAGGATCGGCTCGCCCGCCGCGTTCTTGAACGTGAACGGCGAGACGTCGTCCTTGCGCGACCAGCTGCCCTCCTGCCGAAGGCCGTCGCGGAAAACGGTCGCCGGGCCGGTGCCGGTCATGCGCATGTCGTTCGAGAGCGCTCCCGCGGCGTCCACGATGTCGGGCACGTCCCAGATCTCGGTCTGGATGATCACGATGTCCGTCGCCGCGACCGGCTTGTTCGTGAGCGCATCGATATCACGCACCGCGCGCCCGGCGGCGTTCTGGAAGCGCGCATAGGCCTTCGTCGCCGCGTCGTACTGGTAGCTCACCGCGGACGTGTCGACGCGGTAAGGGATGGTGATCTCCGTCGCTGGCGCGGCACCGGCCATGCCCGCGAGCGTGGCGGGATGATCCTGGGAGACGAGGAAGCCCCATTTGGGCACGTCGTTCGCGGTCTCGGCGCCGAGCTGCTTCAGGTTCTGTCGCTGGTTCGCGGCGCTGGTGAAGAGGTTGTACGGCGCGGCGCGGAAGTTCACGCGAAAGTAACCCTGCGCGTGGTCGGCGGAGAGCTCGACGTACTTGCCCTGGTCAGCGTCCTTGCTGATGAGCGACCAGGCGTATGCGGACGTGCCGGAGTAGACGAGCGCGCCATGGACCATCGGCGTCAGCGAGCGATCGACCAGCCGCGCCGACCGCACGCCACCGATCGTCGCCGGGTCCTGCGCGTGGAACACAGCCGCGAGCCGCGTGACACCGCCCTCGACGATGATCTCGAAGACCATGTCCGCCTGGGTGATTCCGTAATGCGGCCGCGCGGCGGGCGCGTTGTCGATCTTGATGAGCAGCGGCGTGCGGTTCGTGGCGGCCCCATTGCCCGCGGGAAGGCCGCTCAGCGGCCAGCACTCCTCACACGCCGCCGCCGGATCGAGCGTCGCGCGCGGCGTCGGGCTCGCCCGGGTGACCGGCGAGGTCGGCGACGGGGAGAACTCGATCGTCTTCGGGCCGCCGCAGGCGGCGACGATGAGCGCGCTGGCGAGGAGAAGAGTGAGCGAGCGGATGTGGGAGCGACCGACGTGCATCTACGACGACTCTAAAGGAGCGACCAGCGCGCGTCAGTGCGTGTGCTAGTCTGAGGTCAGAAAAACACTCGGGTCCATCAAAGAAGCAAGCGAGCCGAGTCACATTTCGGCTCGCTTTTTTGTTGCCCCGCAAAGGAAATCAGTTGATCTCGCTTACCCCCGATCTCGACCGTGCTGTGAAGCAGCTCGGCTGGACCACCTTCACGCCGGTTCAGGAACTCGCGATACCTGCGCTTCGCGCGGGCCGCGACCTCTTCGCCCAGGCGCAGACCGGCACCGGCAAGACCGGCGCCTTCGCACTCCCGATCCTCGAGCGCGTCGACGGACGCGCCGGCGCGCCATTCACCCTCGTCGTCGTTCCCACGCGGGAGCTCGGGCAGCAGGTCGCCAAAGAGATCGAGGTCCTCGGTCGCTTCCGCAGCGCGCGCGTCGTCGCCGTTTACGGCGGCGTCGGCTATCGCGCGCAGGAAGACGCCCTTCGTCGCGGCGCGCACGTCGTCGTTGGGACGCCGGGCCGCCTCCTCGACCTCGCTTCCCGCCGCACACTTGACCTCTCGAGGATCCGGATCCTCGTGCTGGATGAGGCGGACCGCTTGCTCGATCTCGGTTTCGCCCCCGACATCGCGCGTATCGTCGCGCTCCTCAAAGGCCCGCGGCAGACCGCGCTCTTCTCCGCGACCCTCACGAACGACGTTCGAGCGGTCGCCCGCCGGTACACCAAGGACCCGGTCAGCGTGACCATCAAGCCGGAAGAGCCGACCGTCGCGGCAATCGATCAGGCCTGGGTCCAGGTGCGCGAGTCCGACAAGGTCGCGGCGCTCCACGAGATCCTCCGCCGCGAGGACGTCGTGCGCACCCTCGTCTTCCGGCGCACGAAGCACGGCGCCGACAAGCTCGTGAAAGCGCTCGAGCGCCTCGGCAGCCCGGCGCGCGCGCTCCACGGCAACGTCGGCCAGCACGAGCGCGAACGTGTGCTCGAGGGATTCCGCAGCGGCCGCATCCCCACGCTCATCGCCACCAATCTCGCCGCGCGCGGCATCCACGTCGAGAACATCGGTCACGTCGTGAACTTCGATTTCCCTGAGGACGCGGAAACGTTCGTGCACCGCACCGGTCGTACCGGTCGCGCGGGGAAGCGCGGCGTCGCCTTCACGTTCGTGAACGAGACGCAGCGCGCGGCGTTCGAAGATCTACGGCGGCGCGCCAAAGTGCCGTTCCGGCAGGAGCGGCTCGGCATGCGGTCGAGGGCCACGATCCCGGCCTAGGTCAGCGCTGGACCAGGTCGATCAGTCCGGCGATCCCCTTCAGAACGTGGTCCGGGGCCGGACCGGTAT
>JBGPZT010000190.1:0-4370 GCA_041493915.1 Candidatus Limnocylindria bacterium | reverse complement strand
TGCTTGCGAACAACGGCGCCGGCGCGACCGGTCGCTCAGCGCGCGGGGGCGTGATCCTCAGCGCCAAGGACAGCAACCCCGAGAAGATCATCGTCGACGACGAGATCCTCACGCTCCTCGGCTTCGCGTTCCCGACGCAGATCAGCGTTGGCGACCACTTCGTCGGTCCGGTCATCGGCGTTCTCGATTACAACTTTGGCAGCTTCATGATCGAGGCCACTCAGGCGATCACGAAGTCGAGCGGCGGTCTCGCGCGTGAGGTCACGGCCGCGCCCGGCGCGCACCAGCTCGCCATCGCGACGTTCAACCTCGAGAATCTCGATCCCGGCGACGGGGCGGCGAAGTTCGCGCAGCTCGCCGCGCTGATCGTCAACAACCTGCGATCGCCCGACCTCATCGCGGGCGAAGAGGTCCAGGACAACAACGGGCCGACGAACGACGGCACGGTCACATCGACAGTGACGCTCGACACTCTCGTCGCTGCGATCGAAGCGGCGGGCGGGCCGCATTACGAATACCGACTCATCGATCCGGTCGACGACCAGGACGGCGGCGAGCCGGGCGGGAACATCCGCCAGGTCTTCCTGTTCCGCACCGACCGCGGACTCGCGTTCGTCGACCGGGCCGGTGGTGGATCGACCACAGCCACGACCGTCAGCAATGTCGGGGGTTCCCCGCAGCTGTCGTCGAGCCCGGGCCGCGTCGCTCCGACCAGCACCGCGTTCGATAACAGCCGCAAGCCGCTGGCGGGCGAGTTCACCTACAACGGCCAGCACCTGATCGTGATCGCGAACCACTTCAACTCGAAGGGCGGCGACCAGCCACTCTGGGGCCACTTCCAGCCGCCGGTGCGAAGCAGCGAGACGCAGCGCTGGCAGCAGGCCACGATCGTTCGCGACTTCGTCCGAAGCATCCTCGCGATCGACGCGACGGCGAACGTCGTCGTTATGGGCGACATCAACGACTTCGAGTTCTCGACCACCGCGGGCATCCTCAAGGAGACGCCGCTGCTCGATCTCATCGAGACTCTGCCCGCGAACGAGCGCTACACCTACGTCTTCGAAGGCAACTCGCAGACGCTCGACCACATCCTGGTCAGCACGTCGCTGGGACGCGTCGCCACGACGGACATCGTCCACGTGAACTCCGAGTTCTGGGACCAGGCCAGCGATCACGAGCCGCAGGTCGCGATGCTCACGCTCGCCGATACAATGCCGCCCACGGTCACCGCACCGGCGGACGTCATGCGTGGCACCGGTCCGGGTGCGACCAGCTGTGCCACGTTCATCAGCGACGCTGACGTCGGCACGGCGTCCGCGGTGGACAACACCGGCAGCGTGACGATCACGCGCGGCGGCGTGCCCGCAGGCAATCTGTTCCCGGTCGGCACTACGACCATCACCCATCTGGCCACCGACGGCGCTGGCAACACCGCCAGCGCGACCCAGCTGGTCACCGTCAACGACAACACCCCGCCGGCGTTCACGGTCGTGCCCCCTGATGCGAGCTATCAGGCCGCTGGCGATGTGCCTCCGGCCAGCGCTGGCGCCGCGACGGCCACCGACAACTGCGGCACGCCGACGGTGACGGTCTCCGAGTCGAGCAACGGCGGCGCCGGCTCGGGCGCAAGCCCGCTGATCCTCACCCGCACCTTCATCGCGACCGATTCCTCGGGCAACACCGCCACCGCCATACAGACGATCACCGTCGTCGACACCACGGCGCCAGTCATCACCGCGCCCACGAACGTGACCCTTGCTACGGGCCCGGGTGCGACCAGCTGCGGAGCCTTTGTGAGCGACGCGGAGCTCGGCACGGCGTCCGCGACAGACAACCTCGACGGCGTGACGATCACGCGCAGCGGCGTGCCCGCGGGCAACCTGTTCCCGGTCGGCACGACCGTCGTCACGTACACCGCCACCGATGCGGCGGGCAACACCGCGAGCGCGACCCAGGTGGTCACGGTCATTGACAACACTCCGCCAACGATCACGGCTCCCGCGAACGCGGCGTACCAACTCTCGAGCGCCGTGCCCCCGGCCAGCGCGAGCGCCGCGACGGCGGCCGACAACTGCGGCACACCCACCGTGACGGTGGCGGAGAGCAGCAACGGCGGCGCCGGCTCGTCGGCGAGTCCACTGGTCCTTACGCGCACGTTCACCGCGACCGACGCCGCCGGCAACACTGCGAGCGCCGTTCAGACGATCATCGTCATTGACACCACCGCACCGACGATCGACGGCGCCGCGACGACCTCGCCCAACGCCAATGGTTGGTACCCCGCTCCGGCCACGATCCACTTCACCTGCGCGGACAACTCCGGCGTCGTTGTCTGCCCTGCCGACGTGACGCTCTCGAGCGACGGCGCAGCGCAGTCGGTCACCGGTACCGCGACCGACGGCAGCGGTAACACCGCGACGGCGACCGTCGGCCCCATCAACATCGACCAGCAGGCGCCGACGATCGCCTTCGGCGGGAGCCTGACCTACACCGTCGATCAGAACGTGGCGATCACCTGCACCATCACCGAGACGCTCTCGGGCCTCGACCCGGCGATCGCCCAGACCTGCCAGACCGCGAGCGGGCCGGCGTACTCCTTCGCCACCGGGCCGCACACGCTGAGCGCATCCGCGACCGATCGCGCGGGGAACAACGGAGTGGCCTCGACGACATTCACGGTGCGAGTCACGACGGCGAGCCTCTGCCGACTCATCTCGCGCATGACGACAATGCAGGGAGTTTCGCTCTCGCTGTGCGTGCTGGCCGCCGCGGCGGAGCTAACCGAATCAAGCGGTCTGGATTGGCTGCACGACCGGTTGATGGATGCGTACGTGCGCGTGATCAACCGCGAGCGCGGGACGTCCATCACACCCGAGAATGCCGATGTGCTGATCAGACTGGGGGGCGAGCTCTAGGCGACACGGACCGCGGGGGCACATCCACCGGGTGACGACGCACGTACGATCGTCGTGATCCTGCGCTGGACGTTCCGCGCCGCGGCGTGTCTGGTCCTCGTCACTCTGGCTGCGTGCGGCGGCGCTACCGCTGGGCCGACGCTTCGGCCGAACGAGGTCCAGGTCATCGAGCCGGTTGGCAGAGAGCCCGATTGGACCTACGCACCGCAAGAGCTGCGCGTGTCCGCCGGAACGACGGTCACGTTCGTGAACATGGGCAAGGAGTTCCACACCGTCACCTCGAGCGACGAGGGGCGACCGTTCGATGTCGGACTCGATAGCGGCAAGAGCGCGATCGTCACCTTCGATAAGGTGGGCGTGTACGCATATCACTGCGGCGTCCATCCGCAGATGAAGGGGGTCGTGCGTGTTTGTGACGGTGCCTGCACCTAGCCGGATCGCGGCGCTCGCGTTCCTCCTTCTGAGCGCGTGCGGCGGAGCCGCGTCTCCGGCACCGTCGGCCGCGGTCCAGTCCGACGTCCCCGCCGCCACGCCGACCGCGACAGCGGCCGCTACGACCGCGCCGCAGGCGAACGCGATCACATGGACCATCGATGCCGCGTCGAAGGCGACGGTCCGCGTGCGCGAGCAGCTCGCGCGCATCCCCGCGCCGAGCGACGCGCTCATCACGATCACCGGCGCGCAGGGCAGCTTCACGCTGAATCCCGACGGCACATTCGCCACGGGCTCCAAGATCAGCGTCGACATGACGACGGTCACGACGGATGACCGGCAGCGCACGGACACGATCAGGCGCGACCCGCTCGAGGTCACGCGCTTCCGCACCTCGGAGCTCGTGCCGCAGAAGGCGAGCGGATTGACATTGCCACTGCCGACGTCGGGCGACCTCACGTTCCAGCTGACCGGTGATCTGACACTGCACGGCGTCACGAAGTCGGTGACGTTCGACGTGAAGGCCACGCGCTCGGGCGGAAGGCTCACCGCCACCGCCACGGCGGCTCCCAGCTGGAAGTTCGGCGACTTCGGCATGCGCCCGCCCAGCTCGTTCTCCGTCCTCTCGATCGTCGACGAGATCCGGATGGAGTTCGCGCTGGTCGCGAACGAGGCTAGGGCCTAGGGGGCGTCGCGGGGCCCGGCGCCGGCGCGAAGAGGTAGCGGATCGACAGACCCGCGAGCGCCGCACCGAGCAGCGGGCCGATCCAGTACACGTACCAGTTGTCGAAGAACGCGGCCGGGATCGCGGTCGCCACGTGGCGCGCGGGATTCATCGCGGCGCCGGTGAGCGGGCCGCCCATCAGGATGTCGGTCGCGACGGTGAGCCCGATGCCGAACCCGGCGATGCGCGGCGCGAGCGGCGAGACGGCGGTGCCATAGACGGCCCACACCAGGAAGATCGTGAGGATGGCCTCGACGCCGATGCCCACCGGCACGCTCACGCCGTTCGCGAGCGCCGGC
>JBGPZT010000065.1:0-14203 GCA_041493915.1 Candidatus Limnocylindria bacterium | reverse complement strand
TCCGCCGGCCGCGTCCAGTCGGTCGCCCTGCGCCTCATCGTCGACCGCGAGCGTGAGATCCAGGCGTTCAAGGCGGAGGAGTACTGGAGCATCGACGCGCTCCTGGCGAACCACGCCGGGGAATCGTTCACGGCCGAGGTCATCCAGCACAAGGGTCACAAGGTCCACATCACGACCGGCGAGGCGGCCGACAAACACCGCGCGGCGCTCGCCGACGCGAAGTACGTCGTCAAGAGTCTCGAGAAGCGTGAGAGCTCGCGCAACGCCGCGCCGCCGTTCACGACCTCGACCCTGCAGCAGGACGCGTCGCGCAAGCTCGGCTTCTCCGTGAAGCGCACGATGGTCCTCGCGCAGCAGCTATACGAGGGCGTCTCCCTCGGCGACATGCCGATCGGCCTCATCACCTATATGCGGACCGACTCCCTGCACGTGGCCGAGAGCGCGCTGCATCAGGCCCGGGACGTCATCACGAAAGAATTCGGCGCGCAGTACGCGCTTGAGAAGCCGCGTCACTACAAGACGCACTCGAAGGGCGCGCAGGAGGCCCACGAGGCCATCCGTCCCACGGACCTCTCGCGCACGCCGACCTACGCCAAGAAGTTCCTCAAGCCGGACCAGCTGAGGCTCTACACCCTCATCTGGCAGCGAACGCTCGCATCGCAGATGGCGCCCGCACGGTTCGAGAACACGCGCCTCGATGTCGACGCCGCCGGGTACCTGTTGCGCGCGAATGGGCGGCGCGTCACGTTCGACGGCTTCATCCGCGTCTACGCCGAGGGCACCGACGAGCCGGAGAAGGAGATCGCGCCGCTGCCCGAGGTCGTGGCCGGCGAAGACCTGAAGCTCCTCGCTCTCGACGCCGCTCAGCACTTCACGCAGCCGCCGCCGCGGTTCACCGAGGCCTCGCTCGTGAAGACGCTCGAGGAGCACGGGATCGGTCGTCCCTCGACGTACGCGCCGACGATCTCGACCCTCACCGGTCGCAAGTACGTGCGCAAGGAAGGTCGCGCGCTCGTGCCGGAGGATGTTGGCTTCGTCGTGACCGACTTCCTGAAGGAGCACTTCCCGGACATCGTCGACCCGGGCTTCACCGCCCGCATGGAGCTCGACCTCGACCGCATCGCGGGTGGCACGACGGAGTGGGTCCCGGTCGTGCGCGACTTCTTCACGCCGTTCATCAAGCTCGTCGAGGAGAAGACGAAGTCAGTGAAGAAGTCGGACATCACCGAGGAAAAGACCGACCGCATCTGTCCCAAGTGCGGGCGGCCGGTGATCATCAAGCTCGGCCGGTTCGGACGGTTCTATTCGTGCACCGGCTTCAAGAAGACGAAGAAGGGCGAGCCGCAGCCGCCCGGCGCGTGCGACTACTCCGAGCCGCTCGAGGGACAGCAGGAGCCGCAGCTCGAGATCATCGAAGGCGAGATGTGCCCGGACTGCGGAAAGCCGCTCGCACGGCGTCGTGGCCGATTCGGTCCGTTCATCGGCTGCACCGGCTACCCGGACTGCAAGTACATCAAGAAGACGCAGGTGAAGACCGGCGTGACGTGCCCGCTGTGCGGCCAGGGCGAGCTGGTCCAGCGCCGCGGACGCGGGCGTTCGCTGTTCTACGGCTGCGAGCGCTACCCGGAGTGCACGTTCACGGCGCGCCAGCTGCCCGGCAAAGAGGCGCCGGGCAAGGACGCGGCGTGAGGCGCGTCGTCTGAGGGCGACGGCGGCGACCCCCAGCGATGTCCAGCGCTGGGACGAGCTGGTCGTCGCGACCGGACAGCCGCATGTCCTGCAGTCCGCCGCATGGGCCGAGCTCAAGGCCGCCACCGGCTGGAGCGTCCGACGCTTCATGCTCGACGGCGGCGTCGCGCAGGTCTTGCTCAAGTCGCTGCCGCTCGGCCTTTCTGTCGCGTACGCGCCGCGCGGTCCGCTCGTGGCGCCAGACCGTCTCGCCGAAGCGATCGTCACGGTGCGCGCCGCGCTCGCGCGCGAAAGGTGCGCGAGCCTCCTCTGCGATCCGGAAGCCCCCGACGATCCGGCCGTTCGCGAGAGCCTCGCGCGCGCGGGCGTCCGCGCGTCGCCGGTGTTCGTGCAGCCGCGCCGCACGCTGCTCATGGACCTGTCACGAGACAACGAGGAGCTGCTGGCCGCGATGCGCAAGAAGACGCGGCAGTACATCCACAAAGCGGAACGTGCGGGTGTCGTGACCGAGGAAACGCGCGACCTCGAGCGGTTCCTGAAGGTGCTCACCGCCGTCGGTCAGCGCGACCGGTTCGCCGTCCATTCGCGCGATTACTTCGAGCGGCTGCTGGCGGCGTTCGGTGAGCGCGCGCTCCTGATGATCGCGCGCGTGGGGGAGGACGACGCGGGCGCGCTGCTGCTGGTGCGGATGGCCGATCGCGCCTGGGAGCTCTACGGCGGCTGGAGCGGCGCCCATGCCGAGGCCCGTCCGTTCTATCTGCTCAAATGGCGCGCGATGCTGCGTATGCGCCAGCTGGGGGTCCGCCGGTACGACATGTGTGGCCTCGCCGAGGGCGCGGACGATCCGCTCGCCGGTGTGGAGAACTTCAAGCTCGGGTACGGCGGCGAGGTCGCACGGTGGATCGGCGCGCTCGAGACACCCGTGCGACCGATGCTCTATCCGCTCTGGCAGCTCGCCGCGCGGCGGCGGCTCGCGCGCTCGGCCGCCTGATGGACGCGCCGCGCGGCTGGGACGATGCCGCGGCGCGCTCGCCGTGGGGTCATGTGCTGCAGTCGTCGGTTTGGGCCGCCGTGCGCGAGCGACAGGGGTGGCGGGCCGAGTACGTGCGGGTCGGCGACGAGCTGCCCGTCGCGCTCGTGCTCTGGAGAGACGCGCCCCTGGGCCAGCGCATCGCATATGTGCCACGCGGTCCCATCGTCGCGCCCGGCGACAGCGCGGGCCTGCTCCGCGCCCTCACGCGCCTTTCGGATCTCGCGCGTGAGCAGCGTGCGGTCTTCCTGAAGGTCGACCCCGAGCTCCCGGTCGAGTTCGCCGGCGAGCCGCTTCGCGCGGCCGGCTTCGTGCGCTCGTCGCAGGACATCCAGCCGGTGCTCGCCACGCTCGAGCTCGATCTCGGTCCGGACGAGGACGCGCTGATGGCGGCGATGGACAAGGACACGCGCTGGAGCGTGAAGCAGGGTCCCAAGCGCGGCGTGTCGGTGCGCGAGGTGAGCGACGACGCGGGACTTCGTGCCTTCTATGACCTGTACGCGCTCACCGGGCGGCGCGCGGACTTCATCACGCGCACCCCCGACTACTACCGGTCGATCTGGGGCGCGCTCATCGACGCGCGTCTCGCGACGCTCCGTCTCGCCTACGTCGATGGCGCTCCGGTCGCGGGGGCGATGACCTGGCGCTGCGGTGAGCGCGCCGTCTACCAGACCGGCGCGACGAACGACGCGGCGCGGAAGAGCCACGCCGCCTACACCGTCCTCTGGGAGTGCATCATCGGAGCGAAGCGGGAGGGCGCGAAGCGCTTCGACCTCGGCGGCATCCCGACCGACACCCAGCGAAAGGACGATCCGATGTACGGGCCATATCTCTTCAAACGGGGTTTTGGAGGTGTGGCACGGCGCTGGGTCGGCGCGCACGACGCCGTGCCGCGGCCGCTCACATACCGCGCGTATCTGATCGCCGAGCCGGCGTACACCGCCGCGCTGCGGCTCTTCGGCCGCGTGCGCGGATAGACGGGGTTGAAGCTCGGCCCGCTGCTGGCGAGCGCACAGATCCCGGTGCCGGCCGGGGCCGAAGAGCTCGATGTGCGCACGGTCACTTACGACTCGCGGAGGGTCGCGCCCGGGTCGCTCTTCGTCGCGATCGAGGGATTCCACCGTGACGGGCACGAGTTCGCGGCCGAAGCCGTGAAGCGCGGAGCGGTCGCCGTCGTTGCGCAGCGGAAGCTTCGGTTGAAGGTCCCGGTCGCGGTGGTCACGGACAGCCGCGCGGCGCTGGCCGATCTCGCGGCGGAGGTGTTCGAGCACCCAACGCGAAAGCTGAAGCTGGTGGCGGTGACCGGTACAGACGGGAAGACGACGACCGTGCACCTCGTGTCCGACGTCCTCGAGGCCGGCGGCGAGCGCACGGGGTTCGCGACGACGGTGGATTTCAAGGTCGCCGACCACGTCGCGGCGAACGACACGCGACAGACCACTCAGGAAGCGGTCGAGATCCAGGAGTTCTTCGCCGAGCTGCTCGTCGCCGGTGGAACGTGGGGCGTGCTCGAGGCGACGTCGCACGCGCTCGCGCTGCGCAAGCTCCGAGGCACCGAGGTCGACATCGCGGTCTTCACGAATCTCTCGCCGGAGCATCTCGACTTCCACGGCACGCTGCAGAGCTACCTCGAGGCGAAGGGGATCCTTTTCGAGATGCTCGGCCAGGGGACGGACAAGGGCGTGGCGAAGACCGCCGTGCTCAACGCCGACGATCCGCACTGGCAGTACCTCGTGGACCGCGCGGCGGGCGCGAAGGTGATCACCTACGGGATCGATGCGCACGCCGACGTGCAGGGCACCGTGCTCGCTGCCGACGCGCGCGGGTCGCGCGTGCGCGTCGAGGCGCGCGGCGAGACCGTCGAGATCGCCCTGCCGCTCGTGGGTCGCTTCAACGTGCACAACGCGCTCGCCGCCATCGCCGCGGGCGTCGCGGCCGGCGTGCCACTGGCGAAGGCGCGCGACGCGCTGCAGCGCGCCAAGCCGGTGCGCGGTCGCATGGAGCCCGTCGACCGCGGGCAGCCCTTCAGCGTGATCGTGGACTACGCGCACACGCCGGAGTCGCTCGACAAGGTTCTCGCCCTGCTCCGCCCGCTCACGAAGGGCCGTCTCATCGCGGTGTTCGGCAGCGCCGGCGAGCGCGATCGCACCAAGCGGCCGCGTCTGGCCGAGGTTGCGGCAAAGCACGCCGACTTCTTCATCATCACCCAGGAGGACCCACGCCTCGAGGATCCCGCGGCGATCCTGGCAGAGATCGAAGCGGGCGCGATCGCCGCGGGAAAGGCGCGCGGAACGCACTACGCGGTCATCGACGATCGCCGCGAGGCGGTGCGCGAGGCGATGCGCCGCGCGCAGGCCGGCGACACGGTACTGCTGGCGGGCAAGGGCCACGAGGGCTCGATCATCGTCGGCGAGGAGAAGCGGCCCTGGGACGAGGCCGCCGTCGCGCGCGACGCGCTCCGCGAGCTCGGCTTCGCGGCGTGAGGCGTCCGGTGCGGCCGTCGGGCGGCTCGCGCGGCGCGGCGATCGCGCAGACGCGCGCGCTCGCCGAGCACAGCCGTGAGCTCGTCGGGCAGCTCCGCACCGACATCGGCGTGCCGGCGCGCCCGAACGGCAGTCCTGCGCTGGTGATGCTCATGGGCTTCCCGGGAGCGGGGAAGACGCACTGCGCGCGGCTCCTCGCCGTCCGGCTGGGCGCGGCGCATGTCGCGACCGACCATCTCCGCAGCCGCCTCTTCATCGCGGCCTCATACGCCGACGAGGAGAATCGCGCGGTGTTCACTGTGGCCGAGGCCCTCGTCGAGGAGCTGCTGGCCGAAGGACACGTCGTGGTGCTTGATGCGACGAATCTCGTGGCCCGCTACCGGGCGCCGATGGAGAGCCTGGCAAGCCGCCGCGGCGTGACGCTGCTGCACGTGCTCGTCGTCGCGGACGACGCGGATGCGCGCGCTCGCCTCGCCGCGCGCGCCGTGGCCCGCGCGGACGGCGACCATTCGGACGCCGACGTCGGCGTCTACGAGCGGATGCGTGCGCGCGGCTTCGAGGCGCCGGAGCGGTTCGTCGAGCTGCGTAACGGGCCGGACCTCACTGCGGAGATCGAGCGCGTCGCGGCGAGCCTGGCGTGAGGCGCCATCTGCGCGAGCTGGTGTTCGGCGCGATCGCGATCGGACTGGTGATCGGCTACGGCGTGCTCGGCGCGCGCGCCGCCCCGCTCGTGCTCCCCGCCGGCACGCCGACGCCGACCCCGACGAAGCCGGTGAGCGCCGTCCCCGCGCCGCAGATCCCGGGGACGATCGCGTTCGCGCTGCGTGGCGACGTTTACGTGTTGCGCGACGGCAAGTACGTCAGCGTGACGTCCGATGCGCGGTCGACCGAGCCGGATCTGTCGGAGGACGGACGCACGCTGCTGTTCGTGCGCTCCGAGGCCATCAACGGAAAGCGCGAGGTCGATGGTCAGGTCACGCCCGCGATCCTCCGCTACACCGACATCGTGAAGAAGGACCCGACCGGCGGCGTGGAGTCGATCGTGGTGACCGGCCTCCTCGTCTCTTCGCCCAGCGGCTTCCACTCCGTCGCGTGGATCACCGGTCCCGCGCTGTCGCCGGATGCGAAGAGTTTCGCGGTCACCACCGACGCCGTCGGCGGAGCGTCGGACCTCGAGGTCCTCGACCTGCAGACGGGAAAGCGCTCCTCGCTGCTGTCACAGGGCTCGTTCCTCGCGGACCCGTCGTGGTCGCCCGACGGCAAGACCATCGCGGTGACGTCCTACACGCTCGGCGCGCCGCGCATCCTGCTCGTGCCGTCGGACGGCCGCGTGGCGACACCGCTCGCGATCAAGGGAACGACCGGTGAGACGTATCGACCGTCGTTTTCCCCGGACGGCGTGTGGATCACCTACACGCTGCGACACGACGGCCGCAACGACGTGCACGCGGTCGAGGTGAAGACCGGGCAGGACGTCGCGCTGACGAGCGACGGCAAGAGCTGGAACAGCGTGTTCTCGCCAGACGGCAAGCAGATCGCGTTCCTGCGCGAGAGCGACAGCGTCATCGATGTCTACGCGATGGATGTCTCCGAGGCCCTCGTCGGCGGGCCGCTTAGGGCGGCGGTGAAGCTGACGCGTGGCGAGGGCATCGACGGGGACAGCCGGCCGGCCTGGGGCCGCTGAGCTCAGACGAGCCGTTTGCGGATCTGGCTCGAGAAGAAGTCCATCGCGCCGACGGTCACGACGATCATGAAGATGATCAGGCCCGCCGCACCGTAGTGGAGCAGGTTGATCGACTGGAACAGCATGATCCCGATCCCGCCGCCGCCGACATACCCGAGGATCGGCGCGAGACGGACATTGGTGTCGAGGCGGTAGATCGTGAACGAGATGAAGGGGTTGATGATCTGAGGGAGCACCGCGGTCCAGATGACCTGGAAGCGATTCGCGCCGGTCGCGGTGATGGCCTCGAGCGGGCCCGCGTCGATGCCCTCGATCGCCTCGGAGTAGAGCTTGCCGAGGACGCCGACGTTGTGGAACGCCAGACCGATGACACCCGCGGAGCTGCCGATGCCAAGGAGGACCGCGGCGATGATCACCACGATGAGCACGTCGATGGAGCGCACGATCGTGAAGAGCAGGCGGACCGCGATGTAGACGGCGGCGGTCACCGGGTGCCCGCTCATGATGTTCCGCGCGCCGAGGAACGAGAGCGGCAGCGCGACGACCATGGCGAATGCCGTCGCGATGACACCGAGGAAGATCGTCGCGACCATCAGGCCGGTGGCGGTGTCCCAGAACGTCTCGAACTCGTTCTGCGGCGTCAGGATCGAGAAGTCCCAATTGAAGAGCTGACCGATGACCCGGAGCGAGTAATCGACATTGGTGTGAGAGAGATCGATGTTGGTGATGCGCAGCCCGATGTAGACGGTGGCGATCGAGATCGCTATGGGAAGGAGGCGGCGCCAATCGGTCAGGGGATTGCGCTGCAGCTCGAGCGGCACCGGCAGTCCGCGCGAGACGAAGTACTCCGACATTAGAGCCGCCCGCGGTCGACGTCGTCCGCGAGCGCCCGCGTCGCCGCGTCTGCCGCGGTCAGGCCCTGCGGCTCGCCGAGCCCGATCTCCACCTCGACCGCGTCGTCGCCGTAGATCTCGCGGAACTTCGCCTCGTCGATGGCCGCGGGCTTGCCGTCGAATGCGACCCGGCCATCCTTCAGGGCGATCACGCGTGTGCCGTAGCGGCGCGCGAGCGACAGGAAGTGGAGCGAGCAGATGACGGTGATGCCGTCCTTCTTGTTGATCTCCTCGAGGTACTTCATCACCGAGTGACTCGTCGCCGGATCGAGACTCGCGACGGGCTCGTCCGCGAGCATCAGCTCGGGCTTCTGCATCAGGGCCCGGGCGATGCCGACGCGTTGCTGCTGTCCACCCGAAAGCGCGTCGGCGCGTCCGAACGCTTTCTCGACGATGCCGACGCGGGAGAGGTTCTCGAACGCCAGCGCCGTATCGGAGCGTGTCGGCCGCGACGCGATCGTGCGCCAGGTCGAGCGATAGCCGAGCCGGCCCGCGAGGACGTTGCCGAACACGGAGCTGCGCCGGACCAGGTTGAACTGCTGGAAGATCATCCCGATGCGACGGCGGGTCCGGCGCAGCTCCGGCCCGCCGGCGGCGGTGACGTCCGCGCCGTCGAACACCACGTGACCGCTCGTCGGCTCCACCAAACGGTTGATGCATCGAAGCAGGGTCGACTTGCCCGAGCCGGACAGGCCGATGAGGACGACGAACTCGCCCCGCTGGATGTCAAGGGAGACGCCGTCGAGGGCGCGCGTGCCGTTCGGATACGTCTTCACGAGGTCGGTGATCGTGAGGATGGCCGGCATCGGCGGCAGTCTAGTGAACGACGAAGGCCGCCGGTCATCCCGGCGGCCTTCGCGGATCACGCGGTGCGCGTCGTTGCTAAGGGGTCTTGGTGGGTGCGGGTGTCGCGGCCGGACGCGGCGTGTTCTTCGCGAGCGCGCCCACATCCACGCCGGCGAGCTTCGCCGCTTCCCTCATCGGATCGTAGAACTTCGCGTCGACCTCCTGCATGCCGTTCCACTGGAACAGCGCCAGGAACTTCGCCTTTCCGTCGTCGCTCTTGCTGTAGTCGATCAGCGCCTGCTTCACGGTCTTCCCAAGATCAGCCGGGAAGTCCTTCTGGAGCGCGACGCCGTCGTTCGGGATCGGGCCGGCGGTGTCGATGACCTTGGTCTTCGTCTTGATATCCGGGTTCGCTGCCACCAGGGAATCGCGCGCGTCGATGAACGTCGCCGCGCCATCGACCGTGCCCTGGTAGACCGCGAGCGCTGCCTGCGGGTGTCCGCCGGCGAAGATGATGTTGTTGGCGCCGAACCAGGTCTTCGGGTCCTGGCCGGTCTTGTTCTTGATCGCGAGCGTCGGGTACACGTAGCCGGACGCCGACAGCGTGTCGACGAACGCGAACTTCTTGCCCTTCAGGCCGTTCAGGTCGGTGATGCCGCTGTCCGAACGGACAAGGATCTGTGACTGGTACGTCGGACTCAGCACCGTCGTGCCGTCGAGCTTGACCTCATTACGGAGCGCGCCGAGGACCGGCGTGCCGCAGGCACGATCGAGGAGCAGCGTCATCTGCAGCGGGGCGAAGAAGCCAACGTCGATCTGGCCGGCGCACATGCCTTCGACCTGCGCCGCGTAGCTGCTCATGACGGTGACCTTCCACGCGAGGCCGGTCGCGCGCTCGAGGGCGGCCTTGATGGCGGCTCCGTTGGTCGCGATGGTCGCTGCCTCCTGAGACGGCGTGAACGCGAGAACGACAGGACGATCGAATGATCCGATACGCGGTCCGGTGCTTGCCTTTGCAGCATCGGTGGCTGCCGGTGTTGGCGTCGCGGTGCCGCCGCAGGCGCCGATCACGAGTCCCACGGCCAGCGCCCACCCGAGCGGACCGCGGAGCGTGCCTCGCATGGGTCCCCTCCTTCAATAACTGGAAGCGTGCCTATGATAGGTCGGACGTGACGTTCCTCACCAAGCTCGCGGAGTCGTCGCGAGCGCGGGACAGCATCGTCTGTGTCGGGCTCGACCCCGAACCCGATCTCATCCCCGAGATGCTCGGTTCCGGTCCTCAGGCCGCGCTCCGATTTCTTCGAAGGGTGATCCGCGCGACGTCCGACTACGCGTGCGCCTACAAGCCGAACCTCGCGTTCTACGAGCGCTACGGGAGCGCCGCCTTTGACGTCCTCGGGCTCACGCTCCAGGCGATCCCGAACGACATTCCCGTCGTGCTCGATGCGAAGCGTGGCGACGTCCCGAACACCTCCGCCGCTTATGCGGAAGCCTTGTTCGGATCCTTTCACGCGGATGCCGTGACCGTCGCGCCCTACCTGGGCATGGACAGCATCGAGCCGTTCTGTCGCGACGGTCGCTATGCGCTGGTCCTCGCGCGCACGAGCAATCCGGGCGCGGGGGACATCCAGGATCTGGTCGTCGAGGGGCGACCCCTGTACGAACGTGTCGTGGAACGCTGCGTCGCGTCGTTCCCGGCGGACGCGTGCGGCCTCGTCGTCGGCGCGACCTATCCGGAGGAGGCGCGCCGCATCCGCGAGCTGGCGCCCGATCGCCTCTTCCTCATGCCCGGCGTCGGCAGCCAGGGCGGGGATGTCGCGACGGCCATCCGTGCGGCGCTCGACGCGCGCGGTGGCGGCGTTCTGCCCTCGGCGTCGCGCTCCGTCACCTACGCGTCCTCCGGACCTGACTTCGAGACCGCTGCCGCCTCCGCGGCCCGCGCGCTGCGCGACGCGGCGAACGCGGCCCGCGCGGCCGCGGCGGAGCGCCGCTGATGTTCGGCATCGGCCCCGAGGAGCTGATCCTCGTCCTCATCGTCGCCCTCCTGGTCCTCGGGCCGGAGCGGCTGCCGCGCGTCGCCCGTGACGTCGGCCGCGTGGTCGGCGAGCTGCGCCGCACGTCGGACGAGTTCCGCGAGGAGTTCCTGCAAGCCGACAAGTTCCTCGAGAGGCACGCTCCAGCCGGCGCCCCATCGCCGCTCGCCGAGCCGCCTCCAGCGGCCATTGCGGCGACAACGCCGAGCGATCCGAACGAGTCCGCGTTCGACCGCGAGATGCGCGAGGCGCGCGAGAAGCTCGCGGCCTCGCGGGAAAAGCCCGCGACCTGAGGCCAGTGCCGCCCTCGTCACCTATACTCGTGACGTTGAGCGCCCGAGTGGCGCTCTTTTCACGCCCGGAGGAATAGCTCAAAGAGATGCGCCTGAGTTCCTGGTTGGTCGTGCTCGTGGCGGTGCTCGCCATCTTCGTGGACGTCCCGAAGCACCAGTTCTCCTTCCCGTTCAACTGCCCGGGCATCTGCCTGAAGGTCGGCGACTTCCAGGTCAACCAGGAGATCAAGACGCACCTCGGCCTCGACCTGCAGGGCGGAACGCAGCTGATCCTCCGCCTGCAGTTCGAGAAGCTGCCGGCAGGCTCGAACACCACGCAGGCCGATCTTCAGACGCAGGCGATCCGCGTCATCGAGAACCGCATCAACTCGCTCGGCGTCTCGGAGCCGGTCATCCAGGGCCTCGGGACCGACAAGATCCTCCTGGAGCTCCCCGGGATCGACGACCTCCAGCAGGCGAACGACGTGGCCACGCGCCAGGCGTTCCTCGAGGTGAAGGTCCCGGACCCTGCCAACGCGGGGAAGTACAAATCGCTCGAGCCTCCGCTCACCGGCGCGGACCTCAATCCCAACGGCGTGTACGTGACCTTCCAGAACGGCACGCAGCCTGTGGTGCATTTCGAATTCAAGGGCGCGGCCAGCGATCGCTGGGTGCAGATCTCGAAGGACTATCTCAACCAGCCGGTGCAGATCACCCTTGACGGCAAGGAAGTTTCCGCGCCGGTGATCCAGACCGTGTTCACCACGGGAACCGGGATCATCGAGGGGAACTTCACTGCGAAGACGGCGAACGAGCTCTCGATCCAGCTGAAGTCTGGCTCGCTGCCGGTCCCGCTGGAGGTGATCCAATCGTCACGCGTCGAGCCGACCCTCGGGCGCGATTCGGTGAACCGGAGCATCGTGGCCGGCGCGATCGGCCTGCTGCTCGTCGCGTTCTTCATGATCGCGTACTACCGGCTACCCGGCGCGATCGCGGTGCTCGCGCTCCTCTATTACACGACGCTGACGTACGCGGTCTTCCGCCTCGTTCCGGTGACGCTCACGCTGGCCGGCATCGCGGGCTTCATCCTGTCGATCGGCATGGCCGTCGACGCCAACGTCCTCACCTTCGAACGGCTCAAGGAAGAGCTGCGCGCGGGCAAGTCGCTCCGCGCCGCGGTCGAGGAGGGGCGCCGACGCGCGTTCCCGTCGATCCTCTATTCGAACCTCGCCACGATCATGACCGCCGGCATCCTGTTCTGGTTCGGCACCGGGACGGTGAAGGGATTCGCGCTCACGCTCGCGATCGGTGTCGGCGTGTCGTTCTTCACCGCTGTGATCGTCACGCAGATGCTCCTGCACGCGGCGATCGAGGTGACCTCGCTGCGTCGGCGGCGGCTCTACGGCGTCGAGGAGAAGGCGCCTGACGCGCGCGCCGCGGGCGCACCAGCGACGGCCGTCTGATGGTGAGGTTCGTCGAGCGCAAATGGTGGTACTTCGGACTCTCCGGCCTGCTCATCGTTCCCGGCCTCATCTTCCTGCTGCTCGGGGGCCTGAAGCCGGGCATCGAGTTCAAGGGCGGCACGCTCCTCGACATCAGGTTCGACACGCCGCCGACGGTGGCGGAGGTGACCGAGGTCATGAGCGGCCTCGGGCGGCGCGAAGCGATCGTGCAGGTCGCCGAGGGCGGCCGCATCGAGATCCGGACCTTTGAGATGAAGCCGGACGAGCTGGTGGCGACCGAAACCGCGATCCGGGCCAAGTTCGGCGCGAACGTAAAGGATGTGAATCCGTCGGTCGTCAGCCCGTCGTTCAGCGGCGAGCTGATCGACAACGCGGTGCGCGCGATCGTCCTCGCGTCTGTGCTGATCGTGCTCCTGATCGCGTTCGCCTTCCGCAACTTCGGCTGGGGGGCATTCCGTTACGGCATCGCGGCCATCATCTCGCTCCTTCATGACGCCGCGGTGGTCCTCGGCCTCTTCGGGATCCTCGGTTACTTCTTCAACATCGAGATCGACAGCCTGTTCGTGACGGCGGTCCTGACGATCATCGGCTTCTCGGTCCACGACACGATCGTGGTATTCGACCGCATCCGCGAGAACCTGCGGCTGAACCCGGGGGAGGCCCTGAATCCGGTCATCAACTTCTCGATCATGCAGACGCTCGCGCGGTCCGTGATCACTTCGTTGACCGTGGTCCTCACCCTGCTGGCGCTGTACCTGTTCGGCGGCTTCTCGATGCGAAACTTCGCGCTGGCATTGCTGGTAGGGATCGTGTCCGGTACGTATTCGTCGATCTTCAACGCCAGCCAGATCATCTCGCTGTGGCAGGAGGTGGAGGACCGCCTTCGCCATCGCGCGACCCCCGCGCCCGCCTAACACGAGCTGCTGCACGACTACTGCGGCGTGGGCGCCCCTGGCGCTACACGCCAAGCAGATGACGGCAGCGAATAGCTGCCGGAATACACTTTCCAAGATGTTCGGGCTGAACCTCATCCCGCCGCTCGTGCGCACCGCGATGGCGATGCTGCTCGTCGGTGGCCTCGTTGGCTATGTGGGCACGGCCTTCTTCACGACGCTGGTGGTCGACTCGGGGGTCATGGGCGGGGGCGGGGAGTCGAGCGACGCTCACAAATACATGATCGCTCTCCTTCAGCGTCAGTCGGAGAGCCTCGCACAGCTTCGACCGGCGAGCGACGTCGTCTCGCGCGCGCTCGAACAGCAGAACGTCTCGCAGCAGACCACGGACGTGAAGCCGCTCTCCGTCACGTACCTCGGCGGCAGCTCATCCGGACGGCTCAGCGTCCACATCTACGCCGTGGAGATCCAAGCGGGTAGTGGCACGTACCAGTTCTTCCCGCTCGCGCTCACGATCGTCGGAGGCAAGGTGGTGCGCGTTGAGTAGCACTCCCGCGCTCGGTAGCACTCCCGCGTGGAGTAGCGGTCCGATCGACAGTGCTCGCGCCGCCCTGATCCTGGCGACCTTCCTCGGCGGCCTCGTTGTCGGAGTCGTCGGCTATGCGGTGACGGACAAGAGCGCCGACGCGAATCCCTACTCCAGCCTGCCAAAGGCAGCCGAGCCGGCCGTCACTGCCGACATCGCACGAGCGCTGGCCACCGACGACGCGAAGGCGCTCTCCAACCAGCTGGATATGGACGTCCTGACACAGCTTCAGACTGCGATCGCACCTTTGACCGACATCCGATCTATGAAGTTCGTGGGCGCGGTGGAGAAGAACGGTCGCGTTCTCGCCGCATACGTCGCGGGCGGCCGCACCAGCGATGGTACGGACGTCCTCGTCGGATTCGTCCTACGCGTCACCGGCGACCAGATC
>JBGPZT010000095.1:0-10738 GCA_041493915.1 Candidatus Limnocylindria bacterium | reverse complement strand
GTCGATCTCGCTCGGTTCGCGCAGGTTGCGCGCGTTGATGCCGACGACCCGCGCGCCGGCGCGCGCCACGAAGTCGACGGCCCGCTCGAAGGCGGCTGGCTCGTGCGCCTCGACCAGCACGCCCACGTCGAGCTCCGCCGCACGCTTCGTGATGCGATCCAGATCGTGCTCGTTGAGCGCGTCCGCGATGAGCAGCGCGGCATCAGCTCCGGCTTTCCGCGCTTCGAGGACCTGGTACTCGCTGACGACGATGTCCTTGAAGAGGATCGGCACGTTGACCGCGTCACGGACGGCCTCGAGATCGCGGAGCGAGCCGCCCCAGTGCTTCGGCTCGGTGACCACTGAGATCGCGGTCGCGCCGGCGGCGACGTACGCGCGGGCGAGCCGCGCCACGTCAACGTCGGCGCGGAGCACTCCGTGCGCCGGCGACACGCGCTTCACCTCCGCGATCACGGCCAAACGGCCCTCACGCTTGGCATGCAGAAGCGCGCTCGTGAAGGCGTCGCTGGCGCCGTCGACGCGCAGCGCGTCCAACGTGCCCGCGGCGCGCGCACGCGCCCACACGTTGTCGCGCATGTTCGAGAGGACCTCTGCCTCGCTCACGCGCGGCTTCGTCTCCATCACGTAGGCCCTGCGCTCCGCGCCCACCTCCTCCAGGAAGTCCGTCATCAGGTCTTCACCGGATCGGCGACCACCTCGGCGGCCAACAGATCCTCGAGCGTCTCGCGGCGGCGAACCAGCCGCGCGCGCCCGTCGCGCACGACGACCACCGCGGGGCGCAGCGCCATGTTGTAGTTGCTCGCCATCGACAGCTGGTAGGCGCCCGACGCGGGTATCGCGATGACTTCGCCCACGCGCGGCAGCGGCAGAGCTACGCGCTGAATGAGGACGTCTCCGGTCTCGCAGTACTTCCCGGCGAGCGCGACGTCGGTCACGTCGTCTCCGCGGACGCGGCTCGCGAGCACCGCGGTGTACGTCGCGGCATAAGCCGTGGGCCGGATGTTGTCGGCCATTCCGCCGTCCACCGCCACGTAGGTGCGCGCACCGTGCTTGACCGAACCGACGCGGTAGAGGGCGACGCCCGCGGGCGCGATGATCGCGCGCCCCGGTTCGATCGTGAGATCCGGTAGCGGCTCCGCAAAGCCGTGGCGTCGCGCAGCGTCGGCGACGCTCCGCGCGACGTCGCGCACCATGTCGGCGGGTCGCGCCTCCGGGTCATCCATCGTGTACCGCACGGCGTAGCCGCCACCCGGGCTGATCTCGCGCGCGACGAAGCCGGTCTTCTCGCGCATCTCGGCCGCGAAGGCGAGGAGGCGCTCCACCGACACGCGATACGGGTCGACCTCGCGGATCTGAGAGCCGATGTGGGCGTGGAAGCCGCGCAGCTCGAGCTTCGGTCGCGCGAGCACCGCGCGCACTCCCGCCTCCGCCGCGCCGCTCGCGATGTCCAGGCCGAACTTGGTGTCCTCCGCTCCGGTGAGCAGGTGCGCGTGCGTGTGCGCATCGACGCCAGGTCCGACGCGCAGAAGAACTGGAGTGCGCGCTGCACGTTTCGCCGCGACCCGGGTGAGAAGCGTGATCTCATCCAGGTTGTCGACGACGATGCGCCCTACGCCTTCGGCGGTTGCGAGGAGCAGCTCGTCCTCGCTCTTGTTATTGCCGTGAAAGAAGATGCGGTCGCGAGGGAAGTCGGCGCGCACCGCGGCGTACAGCTCGCCCCCCGACACGACATCGAGGCCCAGCCCTTCCCCCGCGAGAAGCCGCAGCAGCCACGGCGCGCAGTAGGCCTTCGCCGCGTAGCAGACCGTCGCACGACCCGGATAGCCTGCGACCGCCTCCCGGAACGAGCGAGCGCGTGCGCTGATCGTGGCCTCGTCATACACGTAGAGAGGCGTTCCGAACTCCGCAGCGAGGGCGACGAGATCGCAGCCGCCCACCGCGAGCGTATTGCCCTGCGTCAGGCGCGTCGTGTCGGGGAAGAGTTCGGCGGGGAACGTCATCGTAGGACCGATGCTATGGCCGCGATCGTGATGACGACGAACCATGGCGGCAGCTTTCCGAGGAGCATCGCGAGCGCGGCCAGTGCGAACGCAACGTCGACCGGTCCTTGTATCGCACTGGTTGCGACCGGCGTGATGAGCGCCGCGAGGAGGATCCCGACGACGGCGGCGTTGATCCCGCGAAGCGCGGCTTGCGCATCGGCGCGCGCGCGCAGAGCGCCCCAGGAGGGCAGAGCCGCGAATACCAGCAGGAAGGCCGGCAGGAAGATCGCGACAAGCGCGATCGCCGCGCCGACAGAGCCGTTCGGCTCGATCCCTAGGATCGCGCCGAGATACGCCGCGAAGGTGAACAGCGGCCCTGGCACCGCCTGCGCCGCCCCATAACCAGCGAGGAACTGCTCCTGCGTCACCCAGCCCGGCGGCACGGCCTCGGCCTGGAGCAGTGGCAGCACCAGGTGTCCGCCGCCGAAGACCAGCGCACCGGCGCGATAGAAGGAGTCGAACAGCGCAAGTGCAGGACTCGCGAGACGCAGCAGAGGAAGCAGAAGAAGGAGCGCGACGAACAAGCCGGCGCACGCGATCGCCACACGCCGGGGAATGGGCACGGCCAAGGGGACCGGTGCCGTCCGCACGGGAGCGCGGAGCAACGCCCACCCGACGACACCCGCGACGGCGATGACCGCGACCTGCGTCCACGCGCCCGGGAGCAGCAGCGCAACGACTGCGGCGGCCAGCGCGATCGGGCCGCGCGGCACGTCCCACGCGAGCGCGCGCGCCATGCTCCAGACCGCGAGCGCGACGACCGCGACCGCGACCAGCTTCAGGCCGTGGATCCATCCGGCGGCCTCCACTCCGATCCGATCGACGAATAGGGCGAACAGCACGAGCGCCACCGCCGACGGCAGCGTGAAACCGAGCCACGCGAGGAACGCACCAAGAGGACCGGCGCGCAGGAGGCCGATCGCGATGCCGACCTCGCTGCTCGTGGGTCCGGGCAGCGATTGACAGAGCGCCACGATCTCCGCGTACGTCGCCTCGTCGAGCCAGCGTCGGCGCACCACGTACTCCGCGCGGAAGTAGCCGAGGTGCGCGATCGGTCCGCCGAAGGACGTCAGGCCCAGCCGCAACGCGACGAGGAAGACCTCGAGCAGCGATGATGGGCGTGATGTCCCACTACGTGAAATCACACGGCCTCGGCAACGACTACATCGTGATCGATCCCGCGAAAGTGCCGTTCGAAGTGACGCCCGAGGCGGTCCGCCTCATCTGCGATCGCCACCGCGGTGTCGGCTCCGATGGGATCCTGCTCCTCTCCCCAGGTGACGGCGCGGACTTCGGTGTGAGCATCTTCAATCCCGACGGAAGCGAGGCCGAAAAGAGCGGCAACGGAGTGCGGATCTTCGCGAAGTTCCTGCGCGAGCACGGCTACACGAAGAAGGACCGATTCACGCTCCACACCCTCGGCGGCCGCGTCACCTGCGTGCTCGAGCGCGAGAACGGCCGCGTGGCGCAGATCGCCGTCGACATGGGCAAGGCTCGCTTCGACCCGCTCGACGCGATCGAGATCGACGCGCGGCGATTCGAGGTCACCTCAGTCTCCGTCGGCAACCCGCACTGCGTCATCGTCGTGCCAGATCTGACGAAGGTCGACATCCACACCCTTGGTCCGAAGATCGAGACCCACCCCGCGTTCCCGGATCGCACCAACGTGCAGTTCGCGCAGGTCGTGTCCCGGACAGAGGTGCGGATCCTTATCTGGGAGCGCGGCGCCGGTCACACGCTCGCGTCGGGCTCGTCGAGCTGCGCGGTCGTCGCCGCATGCCACCGGAGGGGTCTGGTGGATCGCGACGTCGTCGTGTCGATGCCCGGCGGGCAGCTCTCGATCGCCATCGCGGATGACGGGGAGATCCGGATGCGTGGACCGGTCGAGGAGATCTGCACGGGCGATCTGAGCCCGGATCTCCTGCGCCACCTCGGAGCGCGCTAGCAACAGGTCGGTGACGCGCGCCCGCAGCCTAGGTTCGGTAGTCTGCGTGAATGGACTTCGACCTCTCCCCAGAGCAGGAGCAGATCCACAAGCTCGCCAACGAGTTCGCCGACCGCGAGATCGCGCCGGGCGCGCGCGAGCGCGACCGCGCCGAGCGTTTTCCGTGGGATGTGCTGAAGAAGATGGCACCCATCGGCTTCCTCGGCGGTCCGATCCCCGAGGAGTACGGCGGCATGGGCGTCGACTTCATCTCGCACGCGATCATCACCGAGGCGATCGGCCGCGCGGACTCGTCGGTCCGCACGACGCTGTCGGTCCAGATCTCGCTCGTCGAGATCACGATCCTGAAGTTCGGGACCGAGGAGCAGAAGCGCACCTGGCTCCCCCGACTGTGCAAGGGCGAGGTGATCGGATGCTTCGGGCTCACCGAGCCGGCGGTCGGAAGCGACGCGACGCGGCTTCAGGCCACGGCGAAGCGCGACGGCGACGATTGGATCCTGAACGGCCGCAAGATGTGGATCTCGAACGGGTCCGTGTCCAAGCTCGCGCTCGTGTTCGCGAACGCGGATCTGTCAAAGGGCCACAAGGGCATCACCGCGTTCCTCATCGACCGCGAGAAGAGCCCATACGGAAGCCAGGCGCTGCACGGGAAGCTCGGCCTCCGCTCGTCAGACTCGAGCGAGCTGATCCTCGACAACGTGCGCGTTCCCGACGCGATGCGTCTCGGTGAGGTCGGCGCGGGCTTCAAGATCGCGATGGCCGCGCTGGATTCGGGCCGATACTCGGTGGCCGCCGGTGCCGTCGGTCAGGCCCAGGCCGCGATCGATGCGTCCGTCGCGTACGCGACGCAGCGCAAGGCGTTCGGCAAGCTCATCGCCGCGCACCAGCTGGTGCAGGAGCTCATCGCCGACATGGTCGTCGAGACCGAGGCCGCGCGGCTGCTGGTCTTTCGTGCCGGTCACCTGAAGAACAAGGGCGTGGCGAGCACACGCGAGACGAGCATCGCGAAGCTCTTCGCCGGCGAGATCGCGCAGCGCGCCTGCGATAACGCGATCCAGATCCACGGTGGCTACGGCTTCTCGGATGAGTTCCCGGTCGAGCGCCTCTGGCGCGACGCGCGCGTGAACCGCCTCTACGAAGGCACGACGCAGATCCAGAAGCTCATCATCGGGCGCTTCGCGACCGGCATCGACGCGATCGGATGAACTGGAGCGAGGCCGCGGACTCCGTGCTCCTGGCTTTCGTAGGGATGGTGCCGGAGACCCTGCGCGAGCTCGCGGACGCGGCCGCGCGCGACGAGAGCCAGGCGGTCGCCGAGCAGCGCGGTGCGAGCGAGGTCGAAGTGGACGACGTCGTGCAGGGCTGGATCCGCACCACGCCGCCCGAGCAGCGCAACGGCCTCATCGCCGTGATCGAGAGCCTCGGGCTGGAGCCCGAACGATATGCCGAAGAGCTCGGGTCGGCCGAAGGCTGGGACGAGTTCGAGGAGCCGCCCGACTCCGGGACATGACCGGCGCGAAGAAGGTCTAGCTCGGGAGATTCGCGCGTTCGCGGCGTGCGAGCGCGCCGCCGATGGATTCGGGTGACCGTTCGAGCGCAGCGCTGAATCGGCGGCGCGCCTCGTCGATGTCCCCGGCCTCGCGCAGCGCCACGCCCGCGAGGTAACCCAGGAACGCGGCGTCGTGTGGCGTCGGATCCGCGCGGCGCATCGCCTCGATCTTCCTCAGCATGCCGGCCCGATCACCACGCCGCGCGTCAGCGATCGCGGCCACCGCGGCGGTCATCGCGGCGACGGTCGCGTTGGGAGTCCGCTCGACGTCACGCACGAGCTCGCCGGCCAGGAAGGCGCCGCGTTCGCGGTCGCCACCGTTCGCGGCGAGCTCGCTCCACGCGAGCGCGAGCTTCGCCAGTTGATCGTCCGGCACGAGCGCCGCGACGCGGCGCGCGTCGCCGCCACGATTGAGCGCGGCATACGCGGCGACCAGGCGCGGCGCGACACGCGGCGCGCCGAGCCGCTTCATCGCGGATTCCCACAACGAGGCGGCGGAGAGCGGATCGCCCGCGGCGTAGAGGACGTCGGCGGCGACCTCCTGCACCAGCGGGAAGGTGTGAAATCGCGCAAGCAGTGGCGCCATGAGGTCGCGCGCGCGCTGCACGTCGCCGGCGTCGAGCGCGTCCTCCGCCGCGACGAGCGTCGCGCTGAAGCGGCGCAAGCGCACCTGATAGGCCACGAATGCGGCGACGACCACGACGATGGCGCCGAGCCCCAGCAGCTCCGCGGCCGTGACGGCCCCCAGGATCCCAGCGATGAACGCGACCGCAGCGGCGGCGAGACCGACCAGCCACGAGGCGGTGATGAGCGGATGGCCGCCCGGCGTGACCGCTCTCAGCTGTCCGCCAGTAGCGAGCCGGCGATGACGACGCGCTGGATCTCGCTCGTGCCCTCGTAAATGCGCGTGATGCGGGCGTCGCGGTAGGCGCGCTCGATCCAGAGCTCGCGCATATAGCCCATGCCGCCGTGGATCTGCACCGCGGCGTCCGCGACGCGACCGAGCATCTCGGTCGCGAAGAGCTTGGCCATCGCGGCCCGATCGGTGATGCGCTCGTCGCGGTCGGCGCGCGACGCGGCGTCGTACACCATCAGACGCGCGGCGTGGATCTCGGTCGCGGCGTCCGCGAGCATCCACTGGATCGCCTGGTTCGCGCCGATGGGCCTCGCGAACTGCACGCGCGTTTTCGCGTGTTCGACGCAGGCCTCGAGGAGCCGCTGCGCCGCGCCGACCGAGTGCGCGGCGAGGCCAAGCCGGCCGAAGTCGAGCGTACGCAGCGCGATCTTGAATCCATCGCCCTCGGCACCGACGCGCTGCGATACGGGCACGCGGAGGCCGCTCAAGTACAGCTGCGCGGTGGTGGATCCGTGCAAGCCCATCTTCTCGTCGTTGGGCCCGATCTCCAGCCCTTTCGCGCCGCGCTCGACCATGAAGGCTGTGATGCCCTTCGAGCCGCTGGCCGGCGCGGCGTTCGCGAAGATGACGAACACGTCGGCGATCGGCGCGTTGGTGATGAAGGTCTTCGCGCCGTCGATGACGTAGGCGTCGCCGTCACGGCGCGCCGCCGTCTTGAGGCTCCCCGCGTCGCTGCCCGCGCCCGGCTCGGACAGCGCGTACGCGCCGACCTTTCGACCGCTGAAGAGATCGGGAAGGTAGCGGCGGCGCACGTCGTCCGGTCCGCCGACCGAGATCGCGGTGCCGCACAGTCCCGCGGACGCACCGACGACGTTCCACAGTGACGCGTTCACGCGCGCGAGCTGCTCGACCGCGACGCAGTAGCCGAGCTTCCCGAAGCCCTGGCCGCCCAGCTCCTCTGGGTGGCCGATGCCGAAGAGCCCCGCCTCGCCCATCTTCGTGATGAGAGCGCGAGGGATCTCGTCCTTCTCCTCGATCTCCTTCGCGCACGGCGACAGGACGTCGTCGACGAAACCGCGCACGGTCCGCTGAAGCAGTCGGATCTCTTCGGGTAGTTCTACGTCCATCTATCGGGAGAGCCCCGCGCCCAGGGCGTCCTTCGCTTTCTCCAGCGTCGCGCGAAGATCCTCGGGTATGCGCGCCACCTGGCGGCTCGAGCGGTCGATCATGACCTGCACCGTCGTCATCTCCGCGCAACGCAGCCCGTCGGCGCGATCGACCGCGTACTCGAACGCCCACGAGGAGTGGCGGATCTCTCCGACGCGGACCTTGATGTCGAACTCCTCGTCGAACCTGAGCGGCGCGCGATAGCGGATGCTCGCCTCGCCGATCGTGAAGTCGAGGCCACTCGCGACCATATCGCCGTAGAGCAGGCCCAGTTCGCGCAGATACGCGACCCGTCCGACCTCCGCGTAGAGCAGATAGTTCGCGTAGTACACGACGTTCTGCATGTCCGTTTCGCCGAAACGCACACGCTGCCGGTACTGAAAGGGGAACGCCTCCACGCTGGGCAGGTTAGCCGCTCGCGCACGTGGCGTCAGCCCCCGCGGCCCACGTCGCGCGCGACGGAGCGCGCATGACGCGAGATCGCGAAGAGGAAGCGGCCCCGCACGACGTGAAGCCCGGGGACCGGCGTTCGTCCGTGACGGCCGACGGCGATGACGCCGTTCTCCGTGGGCGCGTCGATCCAGGAGTGATCAGCGCGATAGCCGGTGGCCCAGATCACAGTCCGCGCGGGCGCCTCGCTGAGATCGGCGAATCGCACGGTGTCGCCGTGGGCGGACACCGCACGCGGCGCGAGACGGAGTCCATGCTCGGCCACGGCGCGGTCAAGGTCGGCCTCGAGGTAACCGCCGGCGCGAAGCGGCCACGGCAGCCATGCGACATAAGCGGTGCGCTCGTGGAAGACGCGGTCGCGAAGGAGCGCGAGCTTCCACCAGGTCGGCGAGTGCCAGCGCTTCGGCGGCGCCGGTTTGCGGGTGCCGATCGCGATCGTGGTCGGCCGCTCGCGTGCAACCTCGACCGCGATCTCCCCACCGGAATTCCCCGCGCCGATGACGACGACCGGCCCGTCCGGAAGATCGCGCGCCCTCTGGTACTCGCTGCTGTGCAACTGGAGCACGGTCGGATCGAGCCGCGTGGCGAAGTCAGGGACATGCGGCGCGTTGTAGTGGCCGCCCGCGAGCACGACCGACCGTGCGCGAATGATGTCCGTGCCGACCGTCGCCTCGAAGACATCGCCCGTCCGTCGCAGAGCGCGCACCCCGGCACCAAGGCGCCGCGGAAGATCCATCTCGCGGGCGTACCGCTCCTGGTAGTCAGCGACTTCGTCCTTGTACGGGAACGGGTCGTCGCCCGGCGGGAACGGGATCTCCGGCAGCGCGTCGAGCTCGCGCGGTGTGAAGAGGCGCAGCGAATCCCAGCGCGTGCGCCACACGTCACCCACGCGAGGGCATTTGTCGACGAGGAGGACGTCGCGCCCGGCGCGCGCGAGGTCGTGCGCGACCGCCAGCCCGCCGTGGCCCGCGCCCACGATGAGCACGTCCGTGTCCGCGGGCAGGGTCATAGCCGTTCGCCGGGGTCGATGAGCCAGTCCATATGCAGCCACACCACGCGCGAGTACCGGAAGATGAAGGGCACGAGCACGAGGTACGCGGTGTTCCCGATGATCAGCGCGACGACCGCATCGAGGCCGCCGACCTTGATGAGCGCGATGACCATCGCGGCGAGGATCGGCACGGCGAGCGCGTAGCTGATCACCATCGCGCCCGCGAAGTAGCCGGACTCGCGATCGAACACGAAGCCGCAGGCAGGGCAGGCCGGGTTCATCGTGACGAATTGCCGCCACACGCGGCCGGAGAGGCATCGCGGGCACCGTAGGAGGAGGATCGCCGCAAGACGGCGCACTAGAAGTATCCGAGCACGACCGCCGCGACGATGATCGACACGGCCGCACCCACGATCACGATGAGCGGCACGAGGTAGAAGAGCACCAGCGCGACCACCAGGATCCGTGTCGCGCGAGCCTGATCGACCGCGTAGTACGCGCGCACACCGCGGTAGGCGATGACGCCGAGCCACGCCAGACACGCGAGACCGATCAGCTGCGCGATCTGCGCTCCGACGGTGGCGCCCGTTCCGAGGACCAGCGTCGCCGCGTTCGCCGGGATGAGCGTGAGCGCAGCGGCGTACCCGAAGAACACGAGGAGCGGGAGGTAGGGACGGCGGATACCGGCGAGCCGCGCCGAGGCCTGGACGGCGCTCGAGCCGAGGAGCCAGACGAAGATCGGTGTGACCGCGGTCGCGACGAGGACGGCATCGAACGAGCGCTGCACGAGGTAGATCACCACCGCCGTTCGCTCGGTGCCGAGCATCTGCAGCATGGCCGTGACGATGGGATGGCGTGTCGCGCCGAGGAAGAGGTCGTCGACGAACGTCTCGCTGGAGATCCGGACGGCGCCGAGGCCCGATGCGCACGTCGCCGCGAGAACGAGCAGCACCGCCGACAGAAGCCGGCCGCGCGCGAGGACGATCAGGGCGCCTGCGCTCGGCGAACGCGCGAGCGCCACGATCGGCTCCTGGCTCAGGCCCATGGAGTGCCGATCGTGTTCAGCGACCCTGGCTCATGTCCAAGCGGCATCGAGCGCTCCAGTTATGGCGGCGTCGACGGCCGCGTCGATCTGCGCGCGCCGATCGCCGGTCCACTCCGGCGGATCCGTGTCGTGGAGCTCCGCCGGGATCGGCGCCCCGAGCATGATGAGGAACTCCATCGACCACGTGCGGCGCACCGCGTCGAGCGAATACCCGCCGCCGCCCATCGCGACCCACGGCACCCTCGTGGTCGCGAAGCGCCGCACGACGTGCTCGCGCGCCTGCGTGGACACCATCAGGTGCGTCAGCGGATCGTCGAAATGCGAGTCGATGCCCTGCTGCGTGACGAGCACGTCAGGACGGTAGCGCTCGAGGAGCAGGGGCACGACCGCATCGAATGCGCGGACGTAGGCCGCGCCGTCCGTGTAGGGCGGCAGCGCGACGTTGATGCTGTACCCCGCCCCGCGCCCGCGCCCGCGCTCGTCGGCGAAGCCGGTCCCCGGAAAGAGCGAGCGCCCGGTCTCGTGCAACGAGATCGTGAGCACCTGGTCCGTCTCGTAGAAGGCGGCCTGAACGCCGTCGCCGTGGTGCGCGTCGATATCGACGTACGCGACCCTCAGGTCGCGGTCGGCGAGGAGGCCACACACGATCGCCGGGTCGTTGTAGATGCAGAACCCCGACGCGCGCCGCCGCAT
>JBGPZT010000257.1:0-2021 GCA_041493915.1 Candidatus Limnocylindria bacterium | reverse complement strand
CGTGAAGGTCGCTTTCTCCATGCGCCCCTCGTACTCGTAGCGGCGCAGGTCGACGGGATCCTGGCGCTCGACGAAGAGGTCCTGCGTGTCCGCGAGCGCGTAGGTGAAGCTCCACGCGATGCGGTCGTTGTGCCCGATGACAACGCCCAGCACGCCCGGGATCGAGAACCCGATAAGGTGCAGATCGCCCGCGTCGAGCGCGACCTCGTACCAGATGCTCGGATTGCGCACCGGCAGATGCGGATCGCCCGCGAGCAGCGGCTTGCCCGACGCGGTGTGCGAGCCGTTCAGCGCCCAGCAATTCGAACCCAGACCCTGCCCCGCGCCGCCGAGCACGCTCGCAAGTGCCGACGGTCCGTCGCCCGCAAGGCCCGGCGACATCTCGGGACTTACGAGCGCCCAGGCGCGGCCGTCGTCGACGACCGCGTTCGTCGACGCGTCGGGAAGAAGGGTCGCCAGGACCTCGGGCCCGAGACGCGCCGCGATGCTCGCGCGCAGCAGCTCCTGCGTGTAATTCCCCGCGGCGTCGTACAGCTGCAGCTTCGCGATCGCGAGCGTGTCGAGGACCGTCCACGGCTCGGGCCGATAGCCGAGGATGGTGAACTCCACCGGCAGGCTATCGCCGTGCTGCTGGAGGAATTTGTTCACGCCCTCCATGTACGCCTCCACGAAGCCGCGCGCCTCGTCGGAGATCACGGACGCATCGAGCAGCGCGGCGCGGCCAAGGCCGAGCGTGCGCATGAACCGATCCGACTCGAGCGCGGGCTCGCCCAGCACTTCCGCGAGCCGGCCCTCGGCGGCGCGCCGGTAGATGTCCATCTGCCAGAGACGGTCCTGCGCGGTGACGTACCCCTGCGCGAAGAAGAGATCGTGCTGATCGGTGGCGAAGACGTGCGGGACGCCGTACTTGTCGCGCAGGACCTCGACGCGCTCGTGCAGGCCGAGGAGGCGCTCGTCTGCGTCGATCGTCGGCAGTGGCCGCAGCACGAGGAGGCCGAATGTCGTCGAGATCGCGCCGACGACGACGAGGACGACGACCGCGGCGATGACGAGCTTCCTCAATCCGCCTCCTCGAGCACGGCCAGCATCGCACCGCCCTCGACCTTCGTCCCCGCGCCGACGGCAAGGCGCACGATGCGGCCGCGCGCCGGCGCCAGCAGCTCGTTCTCCATCTTCATCGCCACGAGCGTCATCAGCGGCGCGTCGCGCTCGACGACGTCGCCTTCCGCGACGTGCACCGTCTTCAGCAGGCCGGGCATGGGCGCCCGGAGCTCGTGACGCCCACCGCGCGCCGCGCGCGCGCCCCGGGCGGCGGCGGCCGCGCGCTCATCGAGCGCGCTCGCTGGGGTCTCAAGCCCGTCGACGAGAAGCCGCAGCGGACCCGTCGTCAGCACCGTCACCTCGTGGCTGCGACCCGCGATGCGCACCGACCATTGCCGGCCGCGCACGATCTCCGCCGTATCCGCCGCGACCACCGCGTCGTCGATGAGGAAGCGGCCGTCCGCCGCGACGTCGACGCTCAGCCTCCGCTCGCCAACGCTGACCTCGTAGATCAACGCAGCGCCTCCTCGCGGCCGGCACGCGCCCACGTCCCGTCGGGCGACGCGACCGGCCGGCGCGTGGCGCGGCCACGCGTGGCGAGCACAGCGACGAGCGCGGCGGCAGTGACCGCGCTGTCGTCGAGCGGGGTCGGCGTGCGGGGCGGCCAGTGCGTCGCGACGTAGCCGGTGTCGTACTGGCCGGCGACGAAGTCGGGCTCATTGAGAACATACGAATGGAAGGCGAGGCTCGTCGGCAGTCCCGCGACGATCGTCTCGCGCACCGCACGGCGCGCGCGCGCGAGCGCTTCGCCTCGATCGGCGCCATGCACGATGAGCTTCATGAGCAGCGGGTCGTAGTCGCTCGTCACCGTGAGACCTTCGAAGAGACCCGAGTCGACGCGCACGCCCGGGCCCGCGGGCTCGCGCAGGAGCGCGATGCGCCCGGTGGCGGGCACGAAGCCGAGACGGACATCCTCGGCG
>JBGPZT010000197.1:0-4077 GCA_041493915.1 Candidatus Limnocylindria bacterium | reverse complement strand
GTACAGTCGGCATCTCCACCGTCCGCAACCGCGCGCGACGCCGCGTGCGCGAGGCTTTTCGTCAGGCCTGCGCGGCGTCGGACGCAATATCGGCCCAGGACATCGTCGTGACCGTGCGCCGCGAGGCGATAGCGGCCGATTTCTCGGCACTACGCGCCGCCGCCGCCGCCGCGCTGGGCGCCGCACGACAGTCGCGCGGATGAAGACGCTCGCGCTGTCCGCGCTGCGTTTCTACAAGACGCGCGTGAGCCCGCATCTGCCCCCCGCCTGCCGCTACACGCCCACTTGCTCGGAATACGCGATGGAGGCGATCGAGCGGCACGGCGTGCTGAAGGGCGGTTGGCTCGCGACGCGCCGCGTGGTCTCGTGCAATCCGTTCAGCCGCGGTGGGTATGACCCGGTGCCGGAGCACTGATGGACATCCTGACGCTCTGGAACAGCCTGCTCGTCCATCCGATCATGAACGTGCAGCTCTTCGCGTACTCGATCGTCCACGACTTCGGCTTGGCCGTGATCTTCGTGACGATCGCGATCCGACTCTCCCTCTATCCGCTGTACGTGACGCAGATCCGCTCGCAGCGGGCGATGCAAGAGGTCGCTCCGGCGATGGAGGAGCTCAAGAAGAAGTACGGCAAGGACCGCAAACGCTTCAGCGAAGAGCAGATGAAGCTCTACAAGGAGCGGGGCGTGAATCCCGCGGCCGGGTGCCTGCCGCTGGTGCTGCAGATGCCGCTGCTCATCGCGCTGTACAACTCGCTGCTCCAGCTCGGCTGCGGTCTCGGCCCCCCGCCCGGGAACCTCTGTCCCGGCTTGTCGCACGACATGGTCGAGACCTTCCGTTATGCGTTCTTCAACAATCCGATCCCACCCGACGGTTCGCTCGACACGACCGCGCACTGGCTGCCGTGGATCACCGAGGGCCTCCAGCATCGCGACCCGCTCTTCATCCTGCCAGTGATGGCCGGCCTCGTGCAGCTCATCGCATCGGTCATGGCGATGCCCGCGAAACAGGTCCAAAGCGGTGACACGGCTCAGCGCATGACCCAGTCGATGGCGTACACCTTCCCGCTCATGACCGTGGTCATCGGCGCGCAGTTCCCGGCCGGCCTGACTCTCTACTGGATCGCGACGACGGTGTTCCAGATCGTGCAGCAGTACTTCGTGAGCGGTTGGGGACAGCTGCCCAAATACCTTCCATTCCTGCGCAGCATTGGTACGCCCGCCGATCGAGAGCTGCATCGTCGCGAGCAGGCCGCGATCGTCGAGGCGCGCCAGGACATGAAGGACAAGGACAGCGAAGAGGCGGACGAACGCGAGGAAGCGACTACGACGCCGAGCGCGCCGAACGGCGGACGCCGCCGCGGTCGGAGGAGAGGGAAGAGATGAGCCCACTGCGGGGTGAGGAGTTCACGGGCCGCACCGTCGAAGAGGCGATCGAGCGCGGGCTGCGGGCGCTCGGCCGCAAACGGACCGAGGTCGACATCGAGATCCTCGAGAAGGGCAAGCCCGCGAACGTACTGGGCATGGGCGGCGAGGATTCGCGGGTGCTCCTGTCGTTCCAGGAGGAGGAGCGCCCCGCGGAGCCCGAGCCGGTCATCGACGAGGCCGAGGTCCCGCGCCGGCCCGACGCCGTAAGCCGCGCACGCGAGGCAGAGGGCGAAGAGACCTCTCCGGCGTTCGCCGAAGAGCTCGCGCTCGGCGCGACCGTGCTGGGCGAATTACTCGAAGCGATGGGCGTCGACGCCGAGGTGGCGCTCGAGGATCGTCCGGGTATGGAGGGAGTGGACGTCCTGGGCGCGGATCTCGGTGCGCTCATCGGCCGTGGCGGCGAGAACCTCGTCGCGCTGCAGCAGATCGTGAGCGCCATCACCTCGAAGCGCGTCGGCCGGTCGGTGCACGTCCCCGTGGACATCGAAGGCTATCGGCGTCGCCGCGAGGACCAGCTGCGCGAGATCGCGCAGCGCGTCGCATCGCGCGTGCGGGCGAGCGGGCAGGCGGTGACGCTCGAGCCGATGCTCGCCTACGAGCGGCGGATCGTGCATCTGTCGGTGCAGGGTCAGCAGGGACTGAAGACCGAGTCGGTGGGCATGGAGCCGAACCGTCGCGTCGTCATCAGCTCGACGGCGCCCGACGCCCGCGGACCGTTCCGCGAGAGCGGGCCGGGCGGCGGCGGCTTCGCCCCGCGGCCCGGTGGCCCGGGTGGCTACGGACCACGTCGCGGTTACGGACCGCGGCCCAGCGGAGGCTATCGACCGCGTCCCGAACGCGGCCCCTAGCCCCATGGGCCGGTGACAGAGCGCAGTAGCGGCCGTTAGCTTCCGTGCCGTGACCGACCCGAACTGGCTGCCGGCGCGCGTCCGTCGCAACTTCCGGATCGACCTCTTCAGCGCCGTCTGCGCCGGCGCCTTCGTGTCGGTCCTCGTCGCGTTCATGCCGGTCGTCGTTCGGCGAATGGGCGGGTCGACGACGGACGTCGCGATCGTCGTCGCTGGACCTTTCATCGGGAACCTGCTCTCGCCGATCTCGGCCTATCTGCTCGCCCATCTGCCGATCGTCCGCGTCGTCGCGGGTGCGGCGAGCCTGTCGCGTTTCGTTTTCCTGGTGAGCGTGCTGCTCGCCGCGACGCCGTTCATGCTCGCCCTCACCAGCGTCGCGTTCTGGATCATCACGGTCTCGAACATCGCGGCGTATACGGCGCTGATGCAGGGGATCTACCCCGATCGTGAGCGCGCATCGGCGATGGGCAATGTGCGGGTGGGCGCGTCGATCGCGGGGATCGCGACCGCGGCGCTCGCGGGGAGCTTCATCGGTGTCGTGCCCGCGCAGTGGGTCTTCGCGGCCGCTGCCCTGGTCGGGCTTCCCGGTGCGCTCGCGTTCTTCGCCATCCGTTACGACGGCCCGGCTGCGCCGCCCGCTCGACGACCGGCGCTCGAGATCGCGCGCGACGTCTGGGCGGATCGCCGCTACCGCAAGCTTCTTCTCGCATTCTTCATCTTCGGCTTTGGCAACCTGATGAACTTCGCGGTCTTCCCGATCATGCTGGTCGACCACTTCGACGCGTCGAACGCATTCGTCGGCACGCTCGCGATCGTGCAGTCCGCCGTGCAGATCGTCGCGTACCCGGTCGTGGGCCGGCTCATCGATCGCGGTTCGACGCTCCGTCAGACGCTCATCGCGACGCTGCTGACGATCCTGGTGCCTATCGGCTATCTCATCGCGCCCGGAACGTGGGCGCTGATCCCGGTCGCCGTGATCATCGGCGTCGGCGTCTCGAGCGGTGAGCTCACCGGCTTCACGAACATCGTGCACCTCGCGCCGCGCGGTCGGATCGGCGAATACGCGGCAGCGAATGCCTTCCTGCTCGGAGTGCGCGGCACCGCGGCGCCGTTCGTCGCGGCTGCGCTGCTCGGCATGGTGCAGCCACAGGTGGTGCTCGTGCTCGGCACGCTGCTGATGACGACGGGCGCGCTCGTGCTCGCCCAGCTGGTGCGCTCGCCTGTGCCTCCGAAGGTGGAGGTCGCGGCCGCCGAGGCTTAGCGGAGCGGAATGCCGCTGCTGCGCATGGCCGCGGCGAAGCGATCCGCGATCAGCTGATAGCCCGCGTCGGACGGATGGAAGCCGTCGCCGGCGACGGTGATGGTGCTGACGAGCTCGGCGCTTCCGGTGAAGAGATCGACCGCCACGACACGCCCGGGATACTTCACGGCGATGGCCGCGATCGCGGCGTTGTACGCGCCGATGTTCTTGAAGAGCGCCACCTTGTCCGCGGTCGCGTACGCCGGCACCGGTCTGAGATCCGGCACGTTGCCCACGAAGATCTTCGCGTCGGTGCCCGACACCAGCGCCTCAACGATCGCTTCGAGATCGCTCCCGAACGATGCCGGCTCGATCGTCGCGTTCATGTCGTTCACGGCCAGCCAGATCGAGACCACCGTCGGCCGCTGCGCGATCGCTCCGGGCAGCTGCGCGGTGCGCGCCTGCAACGCGATCGAACCCGACACGCCGACGTTCACGAATGCGCTGCCCGGCGGCAGCAGCTTCGCGACGCGGGCCGGCCAGGATCCGGTCGCGGGATCG
>JBGPZT010000162.1:0-5781 GCA_041493915.1 Candidatus Limnocylindria bacterium | reverse complement strand
TGGTCTGCAACGAAGTTTACCGGACGCGGCTCACGCTCTCCTTTGATCGAGCCTCGACGACAATGCCAGCGCGGTGGAGATGACCAAAGGCAGCAGTACGAACGGTGCGAAGAACGGCGCGGCACCGAAGCTGATGAGCACGGTCACCTCGAGCACGAGCGCGAGCACGATGAGCGCGGTGCCGCCCTGGCCGGCCATCTTGCGGCGGACGCCGAGGTAACCGATGACGGGCGCGAGCGACCAGACCGCAATCGCGATCAGCGGCATGGGCCACGCAGGCCCATCGCGACGCCGAGCACGGCGCTCACGAACGTGGCGCGCTCCGCGATCCGACGGCCGGGCACGACTTCACCGTACCCTATGGGCGTGACTCCACGACTTCCGAAGCCGCGCGCCGATCTGGCCGCGTTCCAGGCGTACCGCACCGGCCAGGTGAAAGCCGATGTGCGGCTCAACGCGAACGAATGGGCCGAGCCGAACCCTGCCGGTGACTGGCTGACCCCGAAGGAGCTCGACGCCGTCCTGCTCAACCGCTATCCGTCTTCGGCCGTCGATCTGCGCGGACTCCTCGCCGAGCGCTATCACGTCGAGCCCGACCAGCTCGTCCTCGGCAACGGCAGCAACGAGGTGCTGCTCAACACGTTCCTCGTGTTCGGCGGTCACGGGAGAAAGACGCTTCTCTTCCAGCCGACGTATTCGATGCACGCGCGCCTCGCGGTCATCGCCGGCGGAACGGTCGTCGACGAGATGATCGGTCTCCCGTACGACATCACGCGCGACCGCGCGGTCACGGCGGCGGCGAAAGCCCGCGCGGACATCGTCGTGTTCACGACGCCGAACAACCCGACCGGCAACGAGGTCCCGTTCGAGGCGATCCTCGCGGTGGCGGACGCGCACCCCGAGACGCTCGTGCTCGTCGATGAGGCGTACAGCGACTTCGCCGGCACCACGCTGCTGCCCGAGCTCGCGACGCATCCGAACATGGTCATCAGCAAGACGTTCTCGAAGGTGCGGGCGGCGGCCGGCCTGCGCGTCGGGACCCTCGTGACGCATCCCGCGGTCGCCGAGCTCTTCCGCGCGGTCCAGCTCCCGTACAACGTGAGCACGCTGACGCATGCGGTCGCCGCGAAGATCGCCCAGGACGACGCCTCGATACCGCGGCGCGTCGAGCAATGCCATCGCGAACGTGGGCGCATCTACGCCGCGCTGAAGAGGATCCGCGCGATCGAGGTCTACCCCTCGGTGACGAACTTCGTGCTGTTCCGCATGAAGGCGGAAACTCCCGCCGCCGCGCACGCGCGTTTCCTGGAGCAGAGCGTGCTCATCCGCGACATCTCGATGTGGCCCGGCTGCGCCGGCTGCCTGCGCGTTTCGATCGGGACGCCCGCGGAGAACGACCGGTTCATCGCGGCGCTCGACCACGTCTTCGCGGCGGCGCCCGCATAGCGACCCTCCTCATCGACGCGTCGAGCCTCGCGTACCGCGCCTACCACGCGATGCCCGAGGTGCGAGCGCCGGACGGCACGCTCGTCAATGCCGTCGTCGGGTTCCTGAACTTCATCGAGCGGCTGCTCCACGATCGCAAACCGGGGCGGCTGTATGTGGCGTTCGAGTTCGGCGACGATTGGCGTCCCCGGTTCCGCGTCGCGCTCCTGCCGGAGTACAAGAGCGCCCGCGTCGCGACGGGCGACGAGCCGCCCGACGAGGTCGGGCCACAGCTGCTCATCATCGCGGAGCTGCTGGGCGCGCTCGGCATCTCGATCGCGAATGCGACCGAGTGCGAGGCCGAGGACGTGATCGCGACGCTGACCACGAAGATCGAGGGTCCGATCGAGATAGTGAGCGGCGACCGCGACCTGTACACGCTCGTACGTGACCCGCGCATCCTCGTTCTCTTCACGCTGCGGGGCGTCACCGAGCTCGCGCCGGTGGATCAGGCATGGATCCACGCGAAGTACGGGATCCCCGGCGACCGCTATCTCGACTACGCGATCCTGCGCGGCGACCCATCCGACGGGCTCCCCGGCGTGCGTGGCATCGGGGAGAAGACCGCCTCACAGCTGCTCGCGAAGTACGGCACGCTCGACGCGGTCCTCGCGGCGAAGGACCTCTCGCCAACGATCCGCGCGAAGCTGAACGCATCAAAGGACTACCTCGTGGCGGCCCGTCGCGTCGTTGGGCCGGTCCTCGACTGCGCGATCGAGGCGACCGGCGATGGGACGATCCCGCGCTCGCCGCCAGAGCCGATGCACGTCGCGGCGCTGGCGCAGCGGTACGGCGTGGAGGCGTCGGTGCGCAGGGTCGTTGACGCGCTGAAGGCGTGAGCGTCCTCGACGAAGGCGGACATCCGGCTCGCCCGTGCGACCCGTACCATTCGCGCCGTGATCGTCTACCCGGCCATCGACATCTACGGCGGACGTGTCGTCCGGATGACCCGCGGCGACTTCTCGACCGTCGAGGAAGTGGCGACCTCGCCGCTCGAGGCCGCGAAGCGTCTGGTGAAAGACGGCGCCGAGTGGCTGCACATCGTCGACATCGACGGTGCGCGGACGGGGGAGCCCGCCAACCTCGACGCCATCCGCCAGATCGCGAACCGCTTCACCGTGAAGATCCAGGCTGGTGGCGGGATCCGTGACTTCGATACCGCCGAGGCGTTCGCGGAGGCGGGAGCGTCGCGCATCGTGGTCGGCACCGCGGCGATCGAGGACCCCGAGCTCATCGGCCGTCTTGTCGATCGCCACGCCGACGGGATGGCGGTGGCGGTCGATGCACGCAACGGGATGGTGATGACGGCGGGATGGACCGAGACGAGCGACGTGCGGGCCGTCGACCTCATGCAGAAGCTCGCCGTGAGCGGTGTCCCGGCGGTCGTGTACACGAACGTGTCCGTCGATGGAACGCTGCAGGGGCCGGACATCGCGAACCTCGAGGCGGTCGCGCGCGCGTTCGGCGGGGACGTCATCTACTCCGGCGGCGTCGGATCGGTGGACGACATCAAGGCCATCGCGAAGCTTCGGCACCGCGGGATCCGCGGCGTGATCGTCGGACGCGCGCTCTACCTCGGCCGCTTCACGTTGCGCGACGCTATCGCCGCCGCGAAAGGCGGCACCGCGACAGGGGAGGTTCACTTATGAACGTGGCGATGTGGATCAGAGCACTGCGGGTGATCCCTCGGATCAGTCTGGCGGAATGGCGCGAGCTCGACGTGGTGTCGCGCTGGCTCATCGCTTCGCGAGGAGCGGTGCTCGTGATCACGTTCATCTCCGCCGGAGTCGCGGGCCTTCTGGCCGCTCGCGATGGAGCGTTCGACCCGTGGCTCTGGTGCCTCCTCACCCTCGGACTGCTGCTCGCGCACGCCACGAACAACCTGCTCAACGACCTGACCGATCACCTCAGGGGTGTCGATCGCGATAACTACTTCCGTGCCCAGTACGGACCGCATCCCCTCGAGCACGGCCTCATGACAAAGCGCGGTCTCATCCGCTACGCGGCGGTCACGGGAGCGCTCGCGCTCGCGATCGGCGCGTATCTCGTATACGTGCGTGGTCCGGTGGCGCTCGCATTGTTGGCGCTCGGAGCGTTCTTCGTGCTCTTCTACACGTATCCGCTGAAGTACATCGGGCTTGGCGAGCTCGCCGTGCTCATCGTTTGGGGACCGCTCATGATCGGCGGCGGCTACTTCGTCGTGACCGGACGGCTCGATGCGTACGTCTGGATCGCCGGTCTCCCGTACGCGCTCGGCGCCACGACGGTGATCTTCGGCAAACATATCGACAAGGAAGCCGACGACCGCGTGAAAGGCATCCACACGCTCCCGGTGATCATCGGTGGGAGCGCGGCGCGCGCCATTGTCGTCGCGATGTTCGTGCTGCAGTACGTCGTGATCGCCTATCTGATCGCCATCGGCTTCTTCAGCCCGCTGCTGCTCGTCGTGTTCCTCGCCCTGCCCAAGCTGCGCGACGCGATCGTCATCTATCGCCGCCCGAAGCCGGCGAGCCGTCCGGCGGAGTATCCGGCGGACGCGTGGCCGCTCTGGTTCGTCGCGTACGCGTTCGCGCACAATCGGCGCTGGGGCCTGCTCTTCCTCGTCGGTCTGGTGGCCGACGTCCTCGCGCGCGCGGTGCTCTAGCTCGCCCCGGGATCCTGCTCGGGCTCGGTGGGCGCGAGGAGGAAGATCCAGATGTCCCAGGCGACGTGGCTAGTGATGAGCGCGGGCATGCTCATGCCGAGCGCACGAAGAAGGCCCCAGTAGATCCCGGCCACGGTCGCCGCGCCGATCAGCGTCGCGTTCCCGGTGACCAGATGCGCGCCGCCGTACGTCAAGGCCGCGCCGGGCGCGCCGATGCGCCGCTGCACGAACCCGCGCCAGAAGAGCTCCTCGGCCGGGCCGATGATCGTCGCGAGCCGCGTGGCGATCTCGGACTTCGGCCGCAGCGAACGCAGCGCGTAGATGTCGCCGATCTCCTGCGAACCCTTCGGCATGACGGCACGCGCCATCCGGTCGCCGGTCCGAAAGATGGCGTAGAGCCCCGCGGCCGACAGGAGCCCGAGCGCGACGTCGCGCTCGCGGAAGCGCAGCCGGCGCAGCTCGGCGTCGTTCGCGAGGGCCATGTTGCCGAGCACGAGGCCGGTGATCGTCATGCGCTCCCAGAATCGCGCCCGCGACCCGCGGAACGTCAGCCCGAACAGGCCGAACGCCATCGCGAGTCCGATCGCGGTAACGGGCTTCAACGAGTGGCGGCGAGGGCGGCGATGACCAGTCCGGCGACCATGAGGTAGCCGAACGCGGCGTGCAGCTGCGCGGTCTGAAAGTCGATCATCGCGATGGCGCGCTGCTGTCCGCTCGCGCCGAACTCCGCGCTGCGGATCTGGCGCACCAGCAGCGGCATCGAGAGGATCGCGAGCAGGCTCCAGGTCGGGAGCAAGCTCGCGAGCACCGCGACGGTGAGCGCGATGTACGCGCCGACAACGAGCACGAGGTACAGCCAGTGGGCCGCCTGCCGGCCCATGCGGACGGAGAATGTCGTCGCGCCCGCGCGCGCGTCCTCGCTGATGTCGCGCCACTCGTTCCCGTGCAGGATCGCCGCGACGAGTAGTCCGACCGGGATGCTGATCGCGAGCGCGCTCCAATCGATCGTCCCCGTGATCGCGTAGTACGAGCCGGTCACCGCCAGCGGACCGAGGAGCAGGAAGACGAGCGGGATCCCGAACGAACCGAACTTGTACTGGAACGGCGGCGCCGTGTACGTGTAGCCGCCGATGAGACCCGCCAGGCCGAGCGCGACGATCGGCCATCCGCGCATCGAGACGAGGTACACGCCGAGCGCGAACGCGACGGCGAACGCGAGGATCGCCAGAACGTACGCCTCGCGATCGGCGATGCGTCCTTTGACGATCGCGTGGCTCGCGCGCGGCGACACGATCGTGTCAACGCCCTTGCGGACGTCGTAGATCTCGTTCGTCACGTTCGTGCCGATGTGCAGGAGCACGCTGGCGAACAGCGACACGAGGAAGAGCGGCCAGTTGAAGAGTCCCTCGACCGCGGCGAGCGCCCCGCCGACCGCTACCGGCGTCGTCGACGCGGTGAACGAGAACGGTCGCGCGATCTCCCAATACGCGCCGAGGCGGTCGCGCAGGCTGGCCGTCGCGCTCTTCTGGCGCGCGCCAAGCGCCGCGCGTGCCGCGACCGTGCCCCCCTCGGCGGTGCCGTACCCGACGGCGGCGTCGAGGACCGCCGAGACCTGGTCCTCGTCCTGCACCACGGGCTGGAGGAGCGGCAGG
>JBGPZT010000163.1:0-5727 GCA_041493915.1 Candidatus Limnocylindria bacterium | reverse complement strand
GTTCTGGCAACCCGAGCGGATCATCTCGATCGCGGCGAGAGTCCCGGGCGCGGGGTCGGCGCGATCGGCCTGCTCGCGCGTGATGCCGGCTTCCTCGAGGAACTGCAGCATGATGTCAACGTGGGTCCTCTCGCCACCGAGCTCCTCCATGAAGTTCTCCATCACCACGTCCATGAGGTCGTAGTTCCGCTCGCTCGCGACGTTGGTGACGATGTAGCCGAAGAAGATCGGGTTGGTGCGCACGCGCAGGTAGTGCTGGATCTCGCCGAGGATGATCTGCTCGCGCGTCCAGCGGTGCTCGACGATGCCCTTGAACCACGGGTGATCCGGCATCCACAGCCCGCGCGCGACCTGCCACAGCTCTTCGACGAGGGCGTCGGGAGGGGTCACAGCCACGGGCTAACTGTAGGACGGTCGGCCCCTTCAGCGGATACAGAACCCTCGCTCGCAGTGGGCCGTGCGAGAGTCGAACTCGCGTCTGAAGGATTAGAAATCCTCCGCTCTATCCACTGAGCTAACGGCCCGTGTGGCTTCAATTATCAGCCACAAGTACGGTGCCGCGGACTCTTCGACCTTGACGAACGCTCGCTTTCGCTCGTACAGGCCGAGGTCGCGAGCCGTCTTCCGCCGGTGGCAATTGCCACAGCGCACCGCGCACTTGTCGATCTCGATTTGAATCTTCGCCCAAGTGAAGCCATTCAGGAGCATGTAGGAGACATCTCTTTCCTTGTTGCCCAGATGGTCGAACTGGAGGACGACGGGATCCGTCTCACCACAATCCACGCATGGATGTTGGCCGAGGTACTCCCATGCGCGAGCTTGACTCTCCCGGGTGCTTCGGTCGTGGTTCGCGTGAACGCGGGCAATTTGGTGGTCCCGGTTTCTGACATACCAATCGCGCTTGTACTCCGCCATGCAGGCGCGACACCACGGTTGCCGTTCTCCGGTCTCTCGAGATCGAATGCTGAACTCGTCCAGCGGCTTACGTAGCCCACATCGGCCGCACCTTCGTTCGTTGGACGGGCATGTTGCATCGACCGGCCATGCGTTCTCGCTCAGTTAGCGGCCACCGCATAACGAAAAGACAGTTCGCCCATCCTCAAGAAAGCGTGCTTTCGATCGTAGATACCGATTTCGCGCGCGGTCTTCCTTAGATGGCAGTTCACGCAGCGCACTTCGCATTTGGCGATCTCGAGCTCGACCGTGGGCCACGCCAACCCACCTGAGACCATCTGCGAGACGTTTGCGCGCTTGTCGCGGGTGTGATCGAACTCCAGGACGACGGGATCGGACTCCCCGCAGTCGACACACGGGTGGCAACTGAGGAACTGCCACAGTCGGAGCCGATTCTCGGCCGCTGTTCGGTCACGTCTCACCCGCGCGCGTCCGATCAGCTCCTGGCGATTTGCCACGTACCAAAGATGCTTGTACTCAGCCATACACGGCCGACATGACGCGTTGCGTACGCCAGTCCGCTGCGAGCGAATGTCGAATTGGTCCAGTGACTTTGCCAACCCGCAGCGGATGCACACTCGTGTAGTGATAGAACATATGTTCGCACAGAATCAGCGGTGCGTCAACGCTCTCGTGCGCTATCGCGCGGTGTGGATGGCTCTCCCCCGCGCGACAAGCGCGGCCTCGCGGAACGTCTCCGCGAGCGTCGGGTGCGCATGGATCGTCGCGATGACGTCGTCGGTCGTCGCCTCGAGGCGCATCGCGAGCGTCGCCTCCGCGATCAGCTCGCTGGCCTGCGGTCCGACGATGTGGACACCGACGATCCGCTGGTCCTTCCCTGCCGCGACGATCTTCGTCACGCCGTCGCTCTCGCCGAGCGCGCGCGCGCGGCCCGACGCCTTGAACGAGAAGCGCGCGACCTTCACGTCCTCGCCGTACTTCTCCTTCGCCTGCGCCTCGGTGAGCCCGACCTGCGCGATCTCGGGGTGCGTGTACACGACGTTCGGGACGACGTCGTAGTCCATCGCCGCCTCTTCGCCCAGGATCACTTCGACCGCCACCTCCCCCTGCGTCGACGCGACGTGCGCGAGCTTCGGTGCGCGCGGGTCGCCGATGCAGTCGCCGATCGCCCACACGCCCTTCACGCTCGTGCGCATGTGCTCATCGACGGTGATGCCAAGCCGGTTCGTCGCAAGGCCTGCCTGCTCGAGTCCGGAGTAGTTGGCGACACGACCAGCCCCGAGCAGGACCTCGTCACCTTCGAACACCTTCGATGCGCCGCCGACCTCCGCCGTCACCTTCACCGTGCCGCCGGAGCGCGACACCTCGGTGACGCGTGCTTCGGTCACGATCGTGATGCCTCTGGACTGCAGCGCGCGCACGAGGATCCGCACGAGCTCGGGATCCGCGTAGGCGATGGGCTGCGCGAGCATCTCGACCACCGTTACCTCGGCGCCGAGCTCAGCGAAGAAGGTGCCGAGCTCGAGGCCGATCGCACCGCCACCGATGACGATGAGCCGCTTCGGCGCCGTCGTGAGCGACAGCGCGGCGACGTTGTCGAGCGGCTTGGACTCCGCGAGGCCCTTGATCGGCGGCATGCCCACCTTGGACCCGGTCGCGACGATGACGTTCTTCGCATCGATCACGACATCGCCGGTCGCTGTCCGGACCTTGAGCTGGGTCGGCGAGACGAGCGTGCCCTCTCCCTTGATGAGCTCGACCTTGCGCGCCTTGAGGAGCTGCTCGACGCCCGCGACGTTCTGCGCGACGACCGCATCCTTGCGCGCCACCGCCTTGGTCAGGTCGAAGCGCGCGCCCTGGACGATGATCCCGTGCTCCTCGCCATGCGTCGTGATCCAGTACGCGTGGCTCGAATCGAGAAGCGCCTTCGACGGGATGCAGCCCACGGTGACGCAGATGCCACCGACACGGTCACGCTCGATGAGCGCGACGCGCGCTCCTTTGATGCCTGCGTGGAGCGCCGCGACGTAGCCGCCGGGGCCGCCGCCGAGGATGGCGATGTCGTAAGGGGCCATGTGTTAGAGACTAATGAAGTGCGTAGAGCGATGCTCTCGCTGATCGCACCGATATTCATCGCGTGCGTGCCACACAGTGGCAGACTTGGGGCCGACTTCGACGAGCATCCCCGACTCGCGATGGCGAAAGGCAGGCTCTGCTTCTTGCGCGGCGATCCAGCTGGCGCTTCCGTATTTGTGTCGAAGGCGTTGACCAGGGCGACCGGGGACACGCCCCTCCTCGCACGGGCGGTCTGGGAGCTGGGCTGTCTCGCACTCAGCGCCAACAACGTGTCCACCGCTGAGGTCACGCTCCAGCTTGGGCTCGGCGCGCTCGGGGACGCGGCTGCACACAGCCCCGACCTGCTTCATCTGGAAGCGCTGCTCGCTGAGGGGCGTTCCGAGCGCGGGCTCGCGATCCAGAAGTACCGAGAAGCGATCGCTGAGGCGAATCAGGCCCTCACCTTGCTTGACTCGCGTGATCGCGCTGAGGAACCTTGCGGGCACACTCGCTCACGACAGTCCAAAGGACGCATCGGCGCTGTGTGCGCTCGGGCTGGCATTGATCGACGGGGACCTGCTTGACGAGCGAAGCCGCCCGGCCGTCGAAAACGTTCTCGCCTACACGCTTCTGACCGGTGGACTCGTCGAAGACGGGAGACTTCGGGCGGAAGCGGCGGCGTCCGACGCCCGGCGGTTGGGCCACTCGCTGATCGAGTGCTACGCCCTGTTCAATCAAGCGATCGCGCTCGAGCTGTCGGGCCGACTGCCGGAGGCCGAGGGGATCCTGAACGACGGACTGCGGCTCGCGACCGACAGGGGGCTATCCGACATCGCCCGCTGGATCAATCTCCGACTGGCCTGGCTGACACTGAAAGCGAGCGCGCCCGTTTCCGGCGTGGGCCGGATCGAACGCAGTTTCGCCGCTGTCGCGGATGACGCGTACGCAGCGAGCATCGCCACCTATACGGCGATCGTCTCGTACCGCTTCAGCGACGCTCCTCGCGCCATCGAGGAACTGCAGCCTTTGGTCGATCACTACACGGCGCTCTCGGACTGGTCCACGACTTTCGCGCTGCTCTTGTGGCTGGCCTGCGCTCACGAGAAGTCTGGCGAAAGAAAGACCGCCACCGCTGCTGTCGAGGCCGCTCTGCGCATCGGCCAAACGCACGGGCTCCGGATGTCACCGAACTGGTGGTCGGACGACTTGGTGCGCATCGCGAAGGAATTGGCTCCACCGCAGGACGCCCCCTACGCAGGAACGCTGCTCACCGAGACCGGAAGTGTCGGCGAGGCGGTCGCCATGCGCGTCACGATCTCGGGAGACGGAAATATCTTGGTCGACGGCAAGCCGCTGCCGGAAGAGCGTTGGCGGACCGGCCGGACCGGCAAGGGGATGTTGCGACGGCTCTTCCAGTCTTTGGCCGCGGCTCATCCCGTCGGAGTGCAGCGCGACGAGCTCGCTGATCTGCTTTGGCCCGAGAGCGATGGCGATCGCGCCCGGCAGAACCTCTACGCCGCACTCAACGACCTTCGCCGTCTCCTTCAGGCAGTGCCCGGGTTATCGATCGCGACCGACGACGGTCGATATCGACTGACGGCACCTGCGACCGTCCTCTTCGAGCGCGTGACGCGTTCCGATTAGCGCGAGTTCCGACGCATGATGAGCAAAGCCAAGGCTGCGAAGAGAGCCAGCCCTAGAAGAAGCTCACTAAAGCCGAGCGTGAAGCCGGTCTGGGGCGGCGGCGTCGCGGCGGTAACGGCACTCGGTAGAGGTGCGCTCGTAGCTATCGGCGCGCTCGTGGCCAGTGGCGAGCTCGTCGCGGCTCCCGGCTGCGCGACGTAACCCGGATCACCCGGACGCACTAGCGCCACGAGGCCCATCGACGGCGCGCCCTGCTCGAATTGGCCGCAGATGTAGCTCCCGATCGCCGGCAGCGGAATCGACTCAGGGACGGAGAAACGTCCGCCGCCACCGTCAGGGCCGCTCGTGACCTGGAACTCCAAGATGCGCGGGCCGGAGCCCTCACCGAACGTGACCGAGTTTGCTTTGACGACTCCGCAGTAGAGGACGGGGGCCGCGGTTGCCCCTTCTGAATGCGACGCCAGAAGAGCCAGCACGCAGAGCGCGCTCATCAGATAGCGCAACTCAGGCCTCCTTTGGGTTCATGCGGTCGTTTGTTCCGGCCCGTTGCCTGCGGATTCGTTCGCGGCACAGCCCAAACAATCCGAAGACCGCGGAGAGAGTCGCGCCGAAGGCGGCAAGGGCCGGCAGCGAGCTGCGGGCAGGGGCGGAGGTGCTCGTGCCAGGCAGGCTGCCCGCGGCGACGTAGCCCGGATCGCCCGTACGTAGGACGGCCAGTAGACCCATCATCGGCGCGCCTCGGGCGAATCGGCCGCAGAGGTAGTCACCGAGCGCAGGTAATGGAATCGAGTCCGGGACACCGAAGGGCCCACGGCCACCCGCCGGGCCGCTCGTCACGTTGAGCTCGTACGTCCGGGGGCCGGAACCCTGGCCGGTGGTGATGGAGTTCGCCGCGATGATGCCGCAATAGACGACCGAGTCCGCCGGGAGCCATTCCAGCGGCTCAATGATGTAGCCGGCCGTACCCGGCGCGAGCAGGCCGGTGAAGTAGACGCCGTCGATCCCGACACAGACGTATCCCGAGAGGGTGCCGACCTGCGTGCCGGCGCGGAGGATGACTTTTTCTGACGACCCGTCCGGCTTCAGGAAGATGACCCAGCCGTCCGAATTGCG
>JBGPZT010000160.1:0-5882 GCA_041493915.1 Candidatus Limnocylindria bacterium | reverse complement strand
CAATAGTCATCGTTGCGCTCCACGACGACGCGAACGCCGTGTTGCCACTCAACGAGCTTGAACGGGCCGGTCCCGACCGCATGTTGGCCGTAGTCCTTCCCGTACTTCTTCACGGCCTCTGGGCTGACGATGCGTCCTTGATTCAGGGTGAGGCTGTTGAGGAGCGGTGAGTAGGGCGTCTTGAGGACGATCTGGACCGTCGAATCGTCCGTGACCTTCGTTTCCTTTACGGATCCGTAATAGAAGCCGGCGAACGGGAATGGTCCCGTTTCCGCGTACTGGTTCTTCGGATCCAGCATCCGATCGAAGTTGAACTTGACCGCCGCCGCGTTGAACGGCGTGCCGTCGTGGAACTTGACGTTCTTCCGTAGCTCGAACGTGTACGTGAGGCCGTCCGTCGATACGGTCCACTTCGTCGCAAGGGCGGGTTTGAGATCGAAACCGCCCTCGTCAAAGCGCACGAGCGTGTCGTAGACGGATGAGAGGATGCGCATCGAGTTGATGTCGGTGAGCTGCGCGGGGTCGAGCGAGGTCGGCTCCGCGACGAGCCCCAGGACGAACGTCCCGCCCTTCTTGCCTTGGGTGGCCGCCTGGTTGCAGCTCGCGAGCACGAGCATCGCCGCCGCGGCCAGCGCCCAGAGCATCCGGAGCATGCGTTGTTTGGTCATCTGTCCCCCTCCTTTGAATCCTGCCATGGCCGCGCGGATCAGTCTTCTAGCACCGCCCCCTTCCCGGCCGAGCGCGCTCGAAGGTCATGCTGACGCCCGCCTGCTTACACGATCAGCCGAGTTCGCCGCGGACCGGGTCGCGCCCAGAAGCTCGCCGATCTCGCGGGCGTTCTCCCGAAGGATCGGCAAGAACGCCAACATACGCTTTCGATCCCACCGCGGCCCGACACCGGCGATACCAAGTGCCGCCACGACCGATCCAAGGTGACCGTAGACCGGAACGGCGATGGACGAGGCGTTCGGAATGTTCTCTTCGAAACTGATCGCGTAGCCGGCGCGACGCGTGTGCTCGAGATCGGCGCGGATGCGTGCGGCACCCTGTTGGGCGCGGCCGCGACCGTGCGGGATGGCTTTCAACAGTTCTGAGATCTCCGCGTCGGGCAACGAGGCGAGCAGGACTTTTCCTGGGGCGCCGGCATGGAGCGGATAGAGGTGACCGATGCCTGCGACCATCCGAACGGGATTCGGGCTTTCGATCTCCTGGACGGCCGTGCGAAAGCTGCCACGACGCACGCTCAAATACGCGGTCTCTCCGGAACGCGTCGTCAGATCCCGAAGGCAGGGCAAGGCGACCTGCGCAAGGTCCGTGCGCTGAACGACCCGAGCGGCCAGCCGAAGGAATCCAGTACCAAGCTCGAAGCGACCCGAGGATGCGTTCACCTCGACCAGGCCGCCGCCGCGCAGGGTCGCCAACAGGCGGCTCGCGCTGCTCTTGTGAACGCCCAGCTCTCGAGCGATATCGCTCACGCCTCGACCATCCGATGCGTCGGCGAGCAGATCGAGAACGGCGAGCGCGCGGCTGACCGAAACAAGGGAGTCAGATCCTCGAATGGGCCCTTCGAGTGGTGTTGCGTTCTTCACAACGTCGTTGCGGAGAACGCTACGCTGGTCCCGACGTCGATGTCAACGCCTGGCCCGCACCGACTACGTCTGCGGTTCGAACTCCGCGAGCCGCTGACCTCGCTCCACCTGCTGACCCACTGACGCGAGCACGCGCGTCACGGTGCCGTCCGCCGGCGCCTCGACGCGCAGCTCCATCTTCATCGCCTCGACGACGAATAGGAGATCGCCGCGCCGCACCTTCTGATCCGCTTTCGTCTGCGCCGCGATGACGACGCCGGGCATCGGCGCCGCCACCTCCGAGCCGACCGTGAGCTCGACGCTCCGCGGCCGTGGCGCGGTGTCGAGCTCGTACGTCTCGCCCTGCAGCGCGACCCAGCACATCGTTCCCTCGCGCGCGGCTGCGGCAGGGTATGCGTCGATCGTCCACTCGTGCGGCTCGGCCGCGGAGCGCACCGCGATGTGCCCGTCGAGCTCGTACGGCCCGCGACCGGAGAGGCGCACCGCGCGCTCGACGTCGCCCTCGCGCAGCGTCACCGTCGAGGCGTAGCCCTCGCCAAGTCGCCACGGCCCGAGAGATGTCCACGGGTCGCGTGGATCGCGCGCACCCGCGATGACCGCCGCCGCGGCGAGGACGTACGCCTCGTCCGGTGCCGCCGGCCGCTCCGGCACGAGCTCCTCGAACGAGCGCTTCACGAACTCGGTGTCCGACTTCGCGTGCTGGATGCTGTCGTGCGCGGTGAGCGCGCGCAGGAAGCGCAGGTTGGTGCGCACGCCGAGCACCTCCATCTGCGCGAGCGCCTCGCAGAGCTTCGCCAGCGCGAGCTTGCGGTGCGGCCCGTGCGCGACGAGCTTCGCGATGAGCGGGTCGTAGTGGCGCGTGACCGCCGAGCCCTCTTCGTAGCCGGCGTCGACGCGGATCCCCTCCGGCCAGCGGATGTGCGTGATCCGGCCGGTCGCGGGGAGGAATCCGCCCTCGACGTCCTCGGCGTAGAGACGCACCTCGATCGCGTGACCGCGCGGCGCGGGCTCGCCGAGCGAGAGCCGCTCGCCCATCGCGACGCGCAGCTGCTGCTCGACGAGATCGATGTCCCACACCAGCTCCGTGACCGGATGCTCGACCTGCAGGCGGGCGTTGACCTCGAGGAAGGCGAAGCGGCCCTTCGCGTCGACGATGAACTCGGCCGTTCCGGCGTTCGTGTACTTCGCCTCGCGCGCGATCGCGACCGCGGCCTCCGCGAGTGCCTTGCGCTCTGCGTCCTCGAGCGAAGGCGCGGGCGACTCCTCGAGGATCTTCTGGTGGCGGCGCTGGGTGGAGCAGTCGCGCTCGCCGAGCGCGAAGATCTGCCCGTGCGTGTCGGCGAGGATCTGCACCTCGACGTGCCGCGCCCCCTCGACGAACTTCTCGAGCATCAGCCGTTCGTCGCCGAACGCCGCGGCCGCGATGCGCCGCGACTTCGCGAGCGCCTCCCGTAATCCGGACGGCTCGCGCACGCGCTGCATCCCGATGCCGCCGCCGCCCGCGACCGGCTTCACCATGATCGGGTAGCCGATGCCGCCCGCGGCTTCGATGAACGCCTCGTCGCGCTGGTCGTCCTCCATGTAGCCGGGCAGCACCGGCACGCGCGCGCGGTGCGCGAGCGCCTTCGCCCGAACCTTGTCGCCGAGCGAGGCGAGCACCTCCGCGCTCGGGCCGACGAAGCGCATCCCCGCTGCGCTCACGGCCGTCGCGAAGTCAGGCGATTCGGCGAGGAAGCCGTACCCCGGATGCACGAGATCCGCGCCGGCCTCGCGAGCGGCCGCGATGACGCGCTCGATGTCGAGATACGACTCGGCCGCGGGCGCGGGACCAAGACGCAACGCGAGGTCCGCTTCACGTGCGAACGGCTCATTCGCGTCGGCGTCGGAGTACACAGCGACGGTCCGCATGGTCATGCGCTTCGCCGTGCGGAAGATGCGACGCGCGATCTCCCCGCGGTTCGCGACGAGGAGCGTCGTCACCACTTCGGCTTGCGGCGCTCGAGGAACGACCGCATGCCCTCCTGTCCTTCGTCGCTCACGCGGATGCCGGCGATGCGCTCGACGGTCTTCTCGCGCACCTCGGCGACCGGTCGGCCCGCGACCTCGCGCACCAGGCGCTTCGCCGCGTTCACCGCGTGCGGGCCGCCGGCCACGATCGCGTCGAGGTAGAAGGAGATCTTCCCGTCGAGCTTCGCGGGTTCCTCGATCGCCTCCACCAGGCCGACCTCGTACGCGCGGCGCGAGTCGAAACGGATGCCGGTCGTGAAGAGCGCGGTCGCGTGCGCGAAGCCGATCTTGCGCACGACGTACGGCGACACGACCGCGGGGAGGATGCCGAGTCGCACCTCGGTGAAGGCGAACACCGCCTCGGTCGAGGCGACGGCGATGTCCGCGACCGCGACGAGGCCGCAGCCGCCGCCGATCGCCGCGCCCTGCACACGCGCGAGGAGCGGCATCGGGAGCTCGTCGAGCGCGCGGAACAGCTGCGCGAGCGCCCGCGAATCCGCGACGTTCTCCGCGAGACTGAAATCGGCCATGCCGCGCATCCAGTTGAGGTCCGCGCCGGCGCAGAAGGCGTCGCCCTCGCTGCGGAGGACGACGGCGCGCGACGTGGGGTCGATGCGGCCGAGGATCGCGCCCAGCTGCGCGATGAGATCCGCGTCGAACGCGTTGCGCACGTCGGGCCGCGCGAGCGTGATCCACGTGATACCGCGGTCGTCGAGGGCGAGCCGGACAACGTCGGTCACGGTCGGGACGATAGCGAGAGCGAGCGCGGCGCGGTTTCTAGCGGGCGGGAGCGGGGCGCTTGGACTGGGCCGGGGCGTACGGCGAGCGGCGATTCTCCTCGAGCTGCACGTGCTTGTAGCCGTGGATCGTCGTTTCGTGCTGCGTGCGGAGCGCGCTCGCGGCGAGCAGTGCGGGCATCGACGTCTGGTCGGCTACGGTGAAGCATTCGTCGCATCCGCCGAATCGGCAAGGAAAGCCGCCTGACCTCATGGAGGTTTGACCTTTCCGGCCGCTCTCTCGGCCCGCAGGTACTTAACGGAGCATATCAGCGAATGTCGCGATGCTGCGAGCGCTCGCTCGCTGAGTTACATGTCTCGAGACTACGGAGTCAATCGCTGTGAGTGTTCCGGTTCCGCGATTCCTGCCGACTTCCTCCGTCAAAGGCTCCGGACGCGTCCGTCGCTCCCAAGAGATCGATAGGATCGACCGCGACATGACCGATGCCGCCCTCAGGACCACGATCGTCTGCATCCCAGTCGGCGAGGACGGCTTCGTCGATCCGCGCTGGGGACGCGCGGAGCGTGTCGCCGTTGCGACGCTGAGCGGCGACCACGTCGACAACTGGCAGGAGTTCGAGGTCGGCTGGGGACGCCTGCACGACGAGGGACCTGAGGGGGTCCACCACGCGCGCATCGCTCGGTTCCTGCAGGATCATGGCGTCCAGGTCGTGGTCGCGGCCCACATGGGCCCGGGCATGATGCAGATGCTCGCGAAGATGCCGATCGCGGTCCGGCTCGGGGCGGCCGGTCGCGCGCGGGAGGCCGTCCGCGAGTGCGCGCCGCCCGTCTCGCGCGGGGACGCGACGAGAGCCTGATTCGACGCCCATCGAGCCGCCCGAGGAGGACGCGGTCACGTCAGACGCGACGGCGGACGGGGAGCGGTCGCTCATCGCGGACCACTCGCCGAGCCTGTGACCGTTGGCCGGCTGTCACGAAGCGACCCGAGGTCGCGGTAGCCGAGCGAGATGCGGCCGAGCCCGTCGGCGTCCTCGGTGTGCGGGACGAACGATGCCCGCACTGCCTCAGGGAGTCGGTCCAGGAGGGCGCGCGTCGCGAGGATGTATTCGTGCGACGGGACGGAGTTCTTCGCGAGGCGGTGGGGCACGATGACGTCGATTCCGTGGACCTGGCCCGTGTCACCGATGCGTTGGCGCGAGTAGCGCCCGTAGTGGGCGATGAGCTTCAGCGTCAGCTCGGGCGCCATAGCGCAGGCGTCGCAGGAGCATTGCCTCCGCGCGAGGAACGTCCGCATCCGCCGGTGGAAGGTGAGGTAGGACGCTTCGAGCCATTGGATCAGCTCGGGAGCGACACCCTCGCCGACGAAGAAGACGGCATCGCCCTCGAGCTGCGCCATCTCGAGACGGCCTTTGAGGCTCGCGACGATGGTGTTGAGCATGCGCCGCACGAGGACGTCGGAGTGCTCCAACTCGGTCGCCGCGATGAACTTGGTGTACCCGGAAATGTCGGCGAGAACGAGCGGCCCTTCTGTCGTGGCCATGCGCGGGAT
>JBGPZT010000183.1:0-4689 GCA_041493915.1 Candidatus Limnocylindria bacterium | reverse complement strand
TGTACGGGAACATCACGTTCGCGTGATCGATGCCGGCGCGGGCGATCGCGCGCAGCCGCTCGCCGACCTCATCGGGCGTGCCGACGATCATGGCGGGGCGCGCCTTCAGCCACTCGGCGCCAGACGTCTTCGCGCGCGACCCAAGCTCGGCGGCGATCTCGTCGACCTCGCGACGCGTCGGCGCGACGAGCACCTGGATGAAGAGGCTCCGCTTGAGCGTCGCCACGTCGCGGCCGACTGCCTTGCACGCCTCCGGCAGGGCCTTGTTCAGCTCCGCGATGCGCGGCTCGGCCGGCTGCCCCGGATTCGACATGTTGAACCACTGCGCGTACTTCGCGGCGATGCGCATCACCCGCGGCATGGTGCCGCCGATCCAGATCGGGAGCGGTTTCTGCACCGGCTTCGGAGCGCACACCGCGTCCTCGATGCGGTAGTGCTTTCCGCGGTAGGTCGCCTTCGGCTCGGTCCATAGGCGCGTGCAGATCTCGAGCGTTTCGAGGAGCTGCGTCACCCGCGTCGGCGCGTCTGGGAACTCGTAGCCGTAGGCCTTGTATTCGACCTCCTTCCAACCCGCGCCGATGCCGAACTCAAGGCGCCCGCCGGACATCTGGTCCACACCGGCCGCGATCTTCGCGAGCAGCGCGGGGTTCCGGTACGACTGCGACGTGACCATCGGACCGATGCGGATCTTCTTCGTGTCCACGGCGAGCGCGGCGAGCAGCGTCCAGGCCTCGAGGCAATCGGTCGCGACCGCGTCGGCGCCGAGGAACAGATGGTCGGACACCCACAGCGTCCGAAAGCCCGCGCCCTCCGCCTCGCGCGCGATCCTCACGACGTCCGCGTAGCTGAAGCCGAACTGTGGTTCGATCTGAACGCCGAGATCCACTATTCGTCCTCCTCGGCGGTGAGCCGGAACATCATGTGCCTGCCGGTCACCGTGAGCGTCGCGAGCATGAAGCCCGCGAAGGCCGCGACGCCGGCGTTCACGAACGGATCCATGCTGAGCGCGAACGCGTCGAACGCGAAGATCAGCACTGCCCAGATCGCGAAGGTCACGAGCGTTTCGCGCAGCTGGAAGGTGATGGGGCGACGCGGCTGACGCCGCGCCGGCCGCCGCTCCGGCGGGAGCGCCGACTCCGCGGCGAGCCGACGACGGCGATCCGCGCGCATGACCCGCGCGACCCACCACACGCAGACGACGAGCAGCCCGGCCTCGACGACCGCGTTCAGCGGATGGCCGACCGCGATCGAGAGTGGGATGAAGAGCAGCGCGCCGACCGCCACGATCGTGGCGAGCGTGGCGCTCCCGATGACGAGAAGACGGCGTGCGTTCAAGTCATCGCGCGGTCGAGCACCTCGACCACGTGCAGGACCGGTAAACGCGACCCGCGCGCTCGGAGCCCGGACTCGATCTGCAGCATGCAGCCCGGGTTTGCGCTGATGACCGCGCCGGCGCCTGTCGCAAGGATCGCGTCCACCTTGCGCGCCAGCAGCTGGTCGGCGTATTCCGGCTGCGTGAGGTTGTACGAGCCCGCGCTCCCGCAGCAGACGTCCGCGTCGGCCATCTCGAGCAGCTCGAGGCCGTGCACGCGCGATAGAAGGTCGCGCGGTTGCTTGCGGATGCCCTGCGCGTGGGCGAGATGGCAGGGATCCTGGTACGTCGCGCGAAGATCGAGTCGTCCCAGCCGCTCGCCCGCGACCTCCGCGAGGTACTCGTTCACGTCGCGGACCTTCGTGGCGAACGCGGCGGCGCGCGTCGCCCATACGGCGTCACCGGCGAGCAGGGCGCCGTAGCCCTTGAGCTGGGCGCCGCATCCGGCCGCGTCGACGACGACGCTATCGACGGCAGCCTCTTCGAACGCGGCGATGTTGCGACGCGCCAGCGCGCGCGCGCCATCGCGCTCGCCGGCATGCGCGTGGAGCGCACCGCAGCACGTCTGCGCCGGCGCGTCGATCACCGCGATGCCCTGCCGCGCGAGGAGGCGGCCGGCTGCCGTGTGGACGTCGCCGTACGCGACGCGCATGACGCATCCGAGGAGGAGCGCGACGCGCGCCCTGGGTGCGGGCAGCGGCGCCGGCGCGCGGTAGCGCGGGCGACCGAACGGCGGATACAGGGCTTCGAGCCGACGCAGGCCACGCGGCAGGACGCGCGTCACGCCTGCCGCACGCAACAGGGCACGGAGGCCGAGACGCTCGTACAGACCGAGGATCGCCGCCGCGCGAGCGAGCGACGGAGGATCGGCGAGCACATCGAGCGCGAGGCGGCGCAGCCGACCGGGAAGCCAGCCGCGCCGTGGACGCGCCTCCTCGGCGATGACCGTCCGCGCTGCTTCGATGAGGTGACCATACGGGACGCCCGATGGGCAGACGACCTCACAGGCACGACAGGCGAGACAGCGGTCGAGATGCAGCCGCGTCGTGTCGCTGATCGGTCCGCCCTCGAGCATGTTGATCATCAGGTGGATCCGTCCGCGCGGCGACTCCGTCTCGAGCCGCGTGATCTGATAGGTCGGGCAGGCTTCGAGACACATCCCGCAGTGGATGCACTGCCGAAGGCCCGGCTCGACCTCGCGCAGCGGCAGGGTCGTCACGTGGACGAGGCCGTCGGGACGCGGCCGGGCGCGAGGACGCCGTGGGGATCGAACTTCTGCTTCAGCGCGCGCGCGATCGCGAGCGGCACACGCGCGCGACCCCAGGCACCGCCGACCGCGCGCTTGAACACCGCGTGGGCGCGTTCGACGACCAGCGCGCCGTCCGCGGCTTCGAGGGCCGCGCGCATCTCCGTGAACGCCTGCGGCGCGCTCGCGCTAAGCAGGAACGCGATGCCGCTGCCGGGATAGACCACGGCGTCGGAAAGGTCGAGGCCATCCGGAGGCTCGTGACCGCCGGGCCAGCCCGCGCGTGCGACAGAGTCCATCTCCGCCGGCAGCGACGCGATTAGGTCCCAGACCGCCGCGTCAGCGTCGCGCGCGCCGGTGCGCTCGCGTACCGCCAGCAGGACGCGTTCGACCGCGGCGTGCGGTCCGCTGACGCGGATGAACACGCTCGCGCGCGCGTCGCCGCATCGCTCGGCCGCCGCGCCGGTGACGATCGCGAGGGCGTCGAGCGGCAGGTGCGTCGCTCGCAGGTCGGCGGCGACGCGCAGGGCCGCGCGCAGGTCCGCCGCGGTCGCGCGGAGCGTCGCCGTGCGTTCGGGCAGCGCCATGAGCTTGAGCGTGATCTCGGCCAGCGCGACGAGCGTTCCGTAGCTGCCGCTGTACAGGCGCGTCATGTCGTAGCCGGTGGCGTTCTTCACGACCCGGCCGCCGGCGTGCGTGATCGTTCCGTCGCCAAGGACGGCGGTGCAGCCGAGGATCCAGTCACGCGGATGCTGGTATCGCAGGCGCGACGGACCTGCCGCGGCGCTCGCGATCGTGCCACCGACGGTCGCGCGCTCTGGGCACGGCGCCTCGACCGGCCAACGCTGACCGCTCGCGCTCAGCACGCCCGCGAGCTCGGCGAGCGTCGTTCCTGCGCGGACGGTGCACACGAGATCCGCGGGCGAGTGCTCCACGATGCCCGCGAGGCCCGTCAGGTCCACCGCGATGTCGTACCGCTCCGGCGGGTCGCCCACACCCATGCGTGTCCCGCCGCCCCACAGCACGACGGCTTCGCGCGCGCGACCGGCTGCGGTGATGACCGCGGCGAGCTCGTCCGTCGTATCCGGTCGTACGGCACGTGACGGCAACATGCCGTCGACGGCGCGCACCGCCGCCGCGACCTCCGTCGCTACACCCACATGCCCTCCGCGAGGCCGCGCTTGATGCGCTCGGTCGGGATGTCGGCGCAGGTGGAGCCGCCCGGGAAGATCTTGCCGGGATTCATCGTGCCGTTCGGGTCGAAGGCGCTCCGCGCGCGCTGCATCGCCTCGAGATCCTCGGGCCCGAACACCCAGAACATGAAGTGGTTCTTCTCGAGCCCGATCCCGTGCTCGCCCGAGAGCGTGCCGCCCGCGTCGATCGCGACCCTCAGGATCTCGGCGCTCGCCTTCATGACGCGCTCGATCGGCTCCACCGCGCCATCGAACAGGAGGACCGGATGCAGGTTGCCGTCGCCGATGTGGAACATGTTCGCGATCACATAGCCGTAGCGTTCGGCGATCGCGTTCACCTTCACGAGCACCTCGGGAAGCTTCGAGCGTGGCACGACCGCGTCGTGCAGATAGTTGTTCGGGCGGATGCGCGCGAGCGCGGGGTAGCCGAGCTTGCGGGCCTTCCACAGCAGCTCGCGTTCGGCCGGCGTCGCCGCCGTCCGCACGCCGAAGGCGCCCCGGCTCTCGCACACGGTGACGATGGCCGACGCGGCTGTCTCGGTCTCTTCGCGGAGGCCCTCGACCTCGACGAGCAACAGCGAGCCTGCCTCTTCCGGCAGATGCGCGTCGAACGCCGCGTTCACCGCCTGGATCGTCGTGCGGTCGAGCATCTCCATCGCCGCCGGCACGATGCCGCGGGCGATGATCTCACTCGCGGCCCGGGCGCCCGACTCGACGTCCCGGAAGAGCGCGACGAATGTGCGCGTGTCCTCGGGGAGGGGAAGCAGCCGCACCCACGCCTTCGTCACGATGCCGACCGTTCCCTCGCTGCCGACGATGAACGGCACGCAGTCGTATCCCGGAAGATCCGCGGTGCGTCCTCCGAAGACCGCGATCTC
>JBGPZT010000205.1:0-3793 GCA_041493915.1 Candidatus Limnocylindria bacterium | reverse complement strand
CCGCTTCTGCTCGGGATCGCTCACGCCGGCGAGGCGGCGGAGGAACCGCTCCGAGGCATCGACGTGCACAAGGCGCAGCCGCGGACCGAAGGTCGCGACGACCTCCTCGGCCTCGTTCGCCCGCAACAGCCCGGTGTCGATGAAAACGCAGGTGAGCCGATCGCCGATCGCGCGCGCGACGAGCGTAGCGGCGACGGCCGAATCGACGCCGCCGGAGAGCGCACAGATCGCGTGACGGTCGCCGATCGTCCGCCGCAGCTCGGCGACGGCCTCCTCGATGAACGCCGCGGGCGTCCAGTCTCCGGCACAGCCGCACACGCGGTAGAGGAAGTTGCGCAGCACCTCAGCGCCGCGCGGCGTGTGCATGACCTCGGGGTGGAACTGCACGCCGAAGCGGTTCCGCCCGTCGCTCATCGCCGCGAGCGGCAATCGCTCCGTGCGTGCGATCCCGTGGAAGCCGGGCGGGAGCCGTTTCACGGTGTCGCCGTGGCTCATCCAGGCGCGCTCGTGGTCGGACAGGCCTTCGAAAAGCCCACTTGACTCGGCGATGTCGATCGTCGCCGGGCCGTATTCGCGTTTGCCTTCAGGCGCGACCTCGCCGCCGAGCACGTGCGCCATCAGATGCATGCCGTAGCAGATCCCGAGGATCGGGAATCGGCCGTCAAGGATCTGTGGCTCGATCTGCGGCGCGTCCGTGTCGTACACGCTCGACGGTCCACCCGAGAGGATCACGCCGACGACACCGCGGCGCTCCAGCTCCTGCGCCGTCACGTCGTGCGGGAAGATCTCGCAGTACACGCGGGACTCGCGAACACGGCGCGCGATGAGCTGCGTGTACTGGGATCCGTAGTCGAGGATGGCGATCGTCGCTCGGCGCTGCGGGGCGGACTCCCCCTCCGTCGTCTGGAGGCGGCTGTCCGGCGCTCTCACCTACTGATTATCGCGTAGGCACTGATGCCGCTTGCACGACTGCGCCATGATGGCGCCCTGAGCGGCGCTGGACGAGGGACGCGGGCCGCATGAGGAAGTAGGCGGGAGAACAGCCGCATGGATATCGCGCTCGCGGACCAACACATCTTCATCCTCGACGACCGGCTCACGCCAGACGACACGCGGCAGCGCGCCATGGATCGCCGCGCCGCCGCCTTTGGCAGCGGGCTGGGAAGCCTGCTCCAGCGCCCAAAGGCGGACGACATCGAGCTCGTCAACAGCCAGCGCCGGTTGGAGCCGTTCTGGCACGTCGGCGGGCGGGCGCTCTATGTGTACGACCGCGCGCGCGAGTACACGGTGCCCGCCAGCGGCAGGGAGGTCCGCGAGGTCACGGTCCACGGCGAGGTCTATCCGGTCAAGGCCACCGCCGGACCAGCTGCGTTCGTACTTCCCGCGATCGAGCACTGCCGTGACGAGTTCCGCGAGGAGATCTACGTCGATGGCGTCAGCGGCGCGCCCGTGACGGATGCGACGACGATCCTCAGTGGAGCACGGCAGGAAGTGACCGACCTCAGCAAGGCCGCGGGGAACAACACGATCGTCGTGCCGCCCACGCAGCACGCATCGTCGCTCGTGCGACAGCTGCTCGCGTCGATGCTGAAGCCAGTCCAAGCCGACACGATCACCGAGGAGTCCATGACGCTGGAGCACATCGACCTCTACTACCGCCCGTGGTGGGCCTTCGAATTCCATTGGAAGCCCAAAGACAAGCGTGGCGTCGTAGAGATCGACGCGGTCACCGGTCAGATCCGCCAAGGTCAGGCCCTCATGGCGAAGGTGCAGCACATGGTCAACCGGGACACCCTGTTCGATATCGGAGCCGACACCGTGGGGCTGCTCGTGCCTGGCGGCGGCATCGCCGTGAAGGTCGCGAAGCTGGCGATCGACCGGAGCAAGAAGTCCTGAGCGTCTAGTAACGCGTGGCGCCCGTGAATGTGAAGGCGGCGAGATGCAGTGCCGGCACGCGCTGGCAGGACGTCATCAGACCGAATTGCTCGCCGGTCACCAATAGAGACAGATCCTTGCTGATGCCGCGCACTCCTCCGAGCGCCTCGTGATACGACTGGGTGAAACGGAAGTTCTTCACCGGGTGGGCGATCTCGCCGTCCAGGATCGCGAACGTCCCGTCGCGCGTCATGCCGGTGACGAGGGTCCGCAGCTGGTGCACCCAGCGCGTGTACCAGAACCGCGTCACGAGGACGCCCTTCTTCACCCCCGCGACGAGCTGCTCGCGCGTCTTGTCGCCCGCCTCGAGGCGCATGTGCATGGGCGCAGGCTGGGTGAGGAACGGCTGCGCGTGCCCGGTGTTGCGTGCGTTACCCCGGTGGGCGGTCACCGAGTCGTACACGACGCCGCGGGCGACCCCGTCCTCGATGAGCGTCACGCGATCGCTCGGTTGACCCTCGAAGTCGAACGGGCGCGGGATCGACCGCGGGTCGTACGGGTCCTCGACCAGCGTGATCGCGCCGGTCACCTTTTGGCCGATCTTGCCGCCGACGAACGAGCGGCCCTCCTCGATCGCCAGTCCGTTGAGCTGTAGCCCCAGGAAGCCGACCATGTCGCGCACGGCGTATGGCGTGAGCACGACCTCGTAGGTGTCCGGAGCCAGATCGCGGGGACGCTGCGCGACGCTGGCCTTGCCGACCGCCTCCGCTGCCGCGCCCTCGACGTCAAGCGACGTCCAGTCGGTCGAGACGCGCTGCGCGAAGGCCGAGCCGTCGTCGCCGATCGCGGCGATCTGCACCTCGGCGTACGTCTGCGGCGCGTAGGCCCAGGTCCCGAGCGTGCTCGCGACCGAGATCTCCTGGACGTTCGTGGAGACGAACCCGGCGGCGACCATGCGCACCGCGGTCGCGCGGTCGCAGAGCGTCTTCACGGCGCGCGCGCGAGCGAGTGGCGCCGCCTCGGCGGTCTTCTCGACGTAGGCGGACGGCGCCGACGGGATCGGCCGCGGTGCGGGCAGCCCCGGGAAGGTCGGATCCTCCGGCGCGCGGCGGGCCAGGTCCGACGCGAGGGCGGCCACGCGACGGATCCCGTCGTCGTCGAGCCGGTTCGTCGTCGCGGTCGCGCGCCGCGTTCCGACGACGACGCGCACGCGAAGCTCGGCCTCCCGGCTCGTCACGTTCTGGTGGATCGCTGAGTTCGCGAAGCGCGTGAGCGAGCCGATCCGGCCGATGACCAGTGCCTCCGCCTGATCGCCCTTCGCCGCACGGATCGCGCGCTCCGCGATGGCGCGCAGCTCGCGCTCGCCGAAGAGGACCTCACTCACTTGATCACGCCGACCCGCACATCCCGGAACCGCGCCGGCGCGGCGCCGTGACCGGTATGCGCGCCCTGCCCGGGCTGACCCTTGCCGCAGTTGGGCGTACCCCACATGACCCACTCGCTCTCGGAGCAGATCGCGTCGCAGCTGCCCCAGAACTCCGGCGTGAGCCCCGTGTACGTCGGATTGCGCACCATGTCGCGCCGCTTGCCCTTCCTGATCTCCCACCCGACCTCGGTGCCGAACTGGAAGTTGAAGCGCTTGTCGTCGATCGACCACGAGCGGTTCGTGTCCATGAGGACCCCGTCGTCGGTGTCGGCGATGAGATCGTCCAGCGTGCCCGCGGTCCCCGGCATCACCGACACGTTGGTCATGCGGATGATCGGCACGCGCGGCCAGCCGTCGGCGCGCATCGTCCCATTCGACCGCGTGCCGAGCGCCGCGGCCGTCTCGCGGCTCATGAGGTACCCGACGAAGATGCCATCCTTCACCGCCCAGCCCTCGCTGGCCGGCACACCCTCATCGTCGAACCCGAACGTG
>JBGPZT010000219.1:0-3293 GCA_041493915.1 Candidatus Limnocylindria bacterium | reverse complement strand
TCTCGCGTTCCTTGCGGTCGAGCGACGCCACGACCATCTCCAGTGTGCCGCGAAGCTGGTCACGGTATTTCTGGAGCGGCGCGGCGCCGCGCTCGGCCCGACGCCACGCGATTTCCGCCACCGATCGGATGGCATCGAGCAGCGGGACCAGGCGCTGGAGCGTCGCGCGATGGGCCGCCAGCGCCTCGAGATTCTCCATCAGGCTCTGCTTCCTCCCGTCATCGCCTTGGCCTGCTCGACCCAGCGGCGCAGCTCGCGCGCCAGCTCGCTGTCGACGGCTCGCGCGGAGCGGACGACGGTCTCCAGGGCAGTGAAGCGCGGCGCCACCTGACGCAGGCTCGCCTCGAAGTTCGCGATGGCCGCCGGCTCCACGTCGTCCAGCAGCCCGGTCTTGAGCGCCCACAGCTCCGCCACCTGGACAGCCAGCGTCGTCACGTCGCGTTCGTTCTGCATGAGGACGCGGACCAGTCGTTCGCCATGGGCGATCTGCTTCCGCGTGGCCTCGTCGAGGATGGCGCCGAAGCGGGCGAAGCCCTTCACCTCCTCGTACTGGCCGATCTCGAGCCGCAGGTTGGCGGCGGCATCGCGCATCGCTCCCGGCTGCGCGTCACGCCCCACGCGGGAGACCGACTTGCCGATATCGATGGCGGGGAGCTGCCCCTGGGCGAAGAGGGCGGAATCCATGAAGAGCTGCCCGTCGGTCATGGAAATGAGGTTCGTCGGGATGAAGCCGGCGATGTCTCCCCTCTGCGTTTCGATGATGGGCAAGGCGGTCACCGAGCCGCCCCCGAGTCCGTCGCTCAGCTTGAACGCACGCTCCATGAGCCGGGCGTGCACCGAGAAGATGTCGCCCGGGAAGGCCTCACGCCCCGGGGGACGCCGGAGCACGAGCGACAGACCTCGGTAGGCCTCGGCGTGGCGGGTCAGGTCGTCGTAGACGATGACCGCGTGCTGGCCGCGGTACGCGAACCACTCCGCGAGGGTGCAGCCCGCGTAGGGCGCGAGGTAGCGCACGGCGGCCGGCTCGGACGCGTCCGCGACCACGATCGCGGTGTGGTCGAGGGCGCCATGCCGCCGAAGCTCGGCGACCACCTCCACCACGGACGCCCGCTTGCGCCCGACACTCACGTACACGCCGACGATCCCTCGATCGCGCTGATTGATGAGGGTATCGAGGGCCACGCTCGTCTTGCCCGTTTCCCGATCCCCGAGGATCAGCTCGCGCTGGCCCAGGCCGATGGGGACCGCCGCGTCGACCGCCTTGATGCCCGTGAACAGCGGCTCCCGGATCGGTTGACGCTCGAGGGGGCCCGGCGACGCCTGGTCCACGGGGCGTCGCTCGTGAGCGCGAATCGGTCCGAGATCGTCGCACGGCCGCCCGAGCGCATCGACCACGCGGCCGAGGAGGCCATCTCCCACCGGCATCGTCGGCGTGCGCCCGGTGCGAAAGACAGGATCGTCAGCACGGATGTTCTCCTCCGAGCCGAAGAGCACGCAGGCGACGACGTCACGATCGAGGTCGAAGACCTGACCGTGGACGCCCGTGGGGAACGTCACCACCTCGTCGACCGTGGCGCCCTCGAGACCTTCGACGAAGGCGACGCCGTCACCCACCTGGCGTACCCGACCCAGATCGGTGATCCGTGGCTGGAACGACGTGGCCCGGCCGCGGGCCTCGAGGCGGGCCAGGCTCCCGTGCACGGCTTCAGTCCATTCCGTCACGAGCGCGCCCCTTCGATCTCCGTCTCGTGCTCGAGCTGAGCCAGGATGCCGCCGAGGCTCAGCTCCAGCACCACCGTCCCGATCAGGATGCGGAGGCCGGCGATGAGCGATGGCTCGACGCGAAACACGGCCGCCAGGTCGTCGCCGGTCTTGCCCCACACCTCCGTGAGCCTTCGGCGCACCCGCGCCTCTACTTCCGGGCTGGCTGGCAAGGCGAGCTCCACGGCGACCGTACTCCCCGCCGATGCCAGCGCCCGATGCAGCAGTGCCCCCTGCTCGCCATCGCCCTCGAGCCCCTGGTCCAGCAGCTGCGCCACCAGAGCTTCATGCAACGCCCCGACGGGCATCCGCTCCAGCAAACCCGTCGCCAGTGCGACCGCCGTGCGGCGGGCTTCCGTCTCCAGAAGCTGACGGGCGCCGCGTCCCTGCTCTTCGCCACGCCGCTGCGCCTCCTCGAGGTATTTCGCCGCCTGGCGCCGCGCTTCCTCGAGCACCTCGGTTCGTTGCCGCGAGGCGTCTTCCCGAGCTCGCGCCACCAGCGTCTCGGCTTCGCCTTGCACGCGCCGCCGTTCGGCTGCCAGCTCCTGGCGCTCCTGCTCCGCCTTCCGCGTGAGCTCTTCCGCCTCGCGCAGGCGGGTGCTGATCTCTTCCTCCCGCCGGCGCATCACCCGCAGCAGCGGGCGGTAGAGGAACCACGTCAACGCGGCCAGCAGGATGAAGAAATTGAGGAGCTGGAAGATGAGCGTGGAGAGGTGAAATCGCAACATGGCGTCCCGCTATCCTTTGAGCACGAGCTCCAGCAACGGATTGGCGAACAGCAGGATGAGCGCCACGATGAGCGCATAGAGCGCCAGGGACTCCAGGAGGGCAAGGCTGATGAAGAGCGCGGTCGAGATCGGAGCACTCGCCGCCGGCTGCTCGGCGATCGAGTCGAGAGCGGCGCCGGTGACGCGACCCTGACCGAGCGAGCTCAGCATCGTACCGAGCGTGATCGAGAGCGCGGCCATCGCCGCCGAGCCGGCCAGGACCCAGATGGCTCCGCTCCCACGGGCGAGAGCCTCGGGCGCGCGGGTGACCAGCGGGTTCGCGAAAAGCAGGATGAGGGCCACGATCAGGACGTAGAGCGCCTGCGACTCGATCATGGCCAGCCCCACATAGAGATTCCGGCTGATGGTGGATGCCTCGGCGGGCTGTCGGGCGATGGCTTCCAGGGCCCGGGTCGCCGCCCGCGCCTGGCCGATGGCGGGGAAGATGACGCCCACGCCGATGGCGAGACCGACCGTCACGATGAGGACAAGGTAGAACGTTTCGAGTGGCAGCATTCAGAGCTCCGCTCCGGCGCGCACGGCGCCGCCGATGTAGACGATGGTGAGGATCGTGAAGATGTAGGCCTGCAGCACCCCGACGAAGAGCCCGAAGACCTCAAGCAGCGCAGGGACGATGAGGGGCACGATGAGGAGCACGATGGCCACGATGATCTGGTGCGTGACCATGTTGCCGAAGAGGCGGATAGCCAGCGAGAAGCTGCGAGTGAGGTTGGACAGGATGTTGATGGGCAGGAGGATGATCGC
>JBGPZT010000094.1:0-10742 GCA_041493915.1 Candidatus Limnocylindria bacterium | reverse complement strand
GCGTACATCGAGCCGTCGCGCGGGTCGTACGTCGCGTGGTGGATCGGCGCGGGCGCTTCGTGCGGACCGTCCACCGCCCACTTCTTCCGATCCGCGTCGCTGCGCAGCGTGTAGAGACCCTTCTTCGTTCCGACCAGCAGCACCACTTGCTTCGCCATCGCGTCCCCTCCTGAATTAGCCGCCCGATAGGGCGGGAATGACATGCACGATGTCGCCATCCGCGAGGGTAGCGTCCTCGCCACCCAGGAAGCGCGCGTCCTCCTGGTTCACGAAAAGGCTGAGGTGCGCGCGCAGCCGGCCATGCTCGTCGCGCAGGCGCTCCGCGAGCGACGGATGCGCGCGGACGAGCGCCTCGAGCGCCTCGCGCAGTGTCGCGGCGTTGAGCGTGACGTCGCGCGCTCCGCCCGCGAAGCCGCGGTAGGCGCCGTGGAGAAGTACCCGCACCTGAGAACGACGAACGGGCGCGGTCACTCTCGACAGCCTAACGAGGACGACGGGCGAGGCGCCGCTGGAGCAGCGCGCGCTCGGCGGGATTCTCCGTGAGCTCGAGCGCGCGCTCGTCGGCTGTGCGGGCGTCTGCCGTCCGGCCGAGGGCGCGCAGGAGCTCCGCTCGTGTCGCGTAGAACAGGTGGTAGCCACCCAGCTCCCGAGCGAGCGCATCGACCTCGGCGAGCGCCGGCGCAGGTCCTTCGACGTGCCAGAGCGCGATGGCGCGGTTGAGCCGCACCACGGGCGTATCGCCGAGCGCCAGGAGCGCGTCGTACGAGCGCAGGATCTCTGGCCAGCGTGTGGTCTCCCAGCTCTTCGCGTGCGCGTGCGCGCCGGCGATCAGTGCCTGCAGCTGGTAGGGACCGGGACGGGGCATCCGCAGGAAGCGCCCGACCAGAAGGAAGGTCTCCTCGATCAGCGTCCGATCCCACTTCGAGCGGTCCTGGTCGCGCAGCAGCACCATGTCGCCGCCCTCGTCGAACCGCGCGTCGGCGCGCGCGAGGTTGAAGCGCATCAGGGCGAGCAGCCCGAGCACCTCGGGCTCGTCAGGCATGAGTCGCGCGAGCAGCGACGTGAGCCACTCCGCCTCGGCCGCGAGGTCGCGGTCCGTGGCGCCCCGCGCGCCCGTCGCGAGGTAGCCCTCGTTGAACATGAGATAGAGGACGGCGAGCACCTCGCCAACGCGGTCGGGCAGCTCATGTCCCTCCGGTACACGGAAGGGGATCTTCGCGTCGACGATCTTTCGTTTCGCGCGGACCAGACGCTGGGCGACCGTCGCTTCGGGCTGGAGGAACGCGCGCGCGATCTCCGCTGTCGTGAGACCCGCGACGGATCGTAGCGTGAGCGCGAGCTGCGCCTCGCGCGCGAGCGCCGGGTGGCAGCAGGTGAAGATGAGCTCGAGACGCTCGTCGGGCATCGAGCTGGCTTGCGTCATCGGTGTCTCCTCCAGCTGCGCGACCTTCTCGCGGTAGCGCGTCTCCCGTCGCAGCCGATCGATGCCCTTCCGGCGCGCCGTGGTCATGAGCCACGCGCCCGGATTCGCAGGGATCCCCTCGCGCGGCCAGTGCTCGAGCGCCGCGACGAGCGCGTCCTGCACCGACTCCTCCGCGAGGTCGAAGTCTCCGAGGCTGCGGACGAGCGCGGCGGTCAGACGGCCGGCCTCCTCGCGGAAGACCGCCGTGACCGCCTCGCCGGTGATCAGCTCGGTCGCGTTCAGCGCTCCACGACCGGGCGCACCTCGACATCGCCGCCGGGCCAGCTCTTCGCGACCGCGATCGCCCTGTCGAGGTCCGCGACCTCGATGATCGCGAATCCACCGACCGACTCCTTTGATTCGATGAACGGTCCGTCGGTGACCTTCATCGACCCGTTCACGCGCTTCACTGACGTCGCGGTGCGCTGCGGACCCAGCTCCTCGCCGCCCTTGATGACGCCCGTCTTCGTGAGGTCATCCCACCACGACATGATCGGGCGGTAGGCCTTGGCGAGGTCCTCTTTCGATTTCCCGTCGTACCAGTCGTCGCTGCCGACGAACATGAGCATGTACTTCGGCATCTCTATCCCTCCCTCGGCTGCTGCTCGACGATCTCGCGGATCTCGATGCCGTAGCCCGGCCAGGTCTTGGCGATCGCGATCGCCGCGGCACGATCCGGAGCCTCGATGATCGAGAAGCCGCCGACGGATTCCTTCGACTCGATAAAGGGCCCGTCGACGACCGTGACCTTCCCGGTGCTCTTGCGGATGGTGGTCGCGGTGCGCGTCGGTTGCAGCTCGGCGCCACCATCGGCGATCTTCGACCCGTTGACCTCGAACCACTTGAAGATGTCGGCGTAGACCTTCTGTTGCTCGGGCGTGGGGTCGGTCTGGTAATCCACGCCATCGTCCATGAACAGGAATGCGTACTTGGACATCGCTCGTGCCTCCCTTGGCCGTTGTACCTGTACGACGAACGGCTCCGCCCGGAATAGACAGGCTACGGCCAGCCCCCTGGCGGCACCGCGCCGCGCTCCAGCTGGAGCAGGCGGCGCTTCGCGTCGAGGCCGCCGGCGTAGCCGCCGAGCGTCCCGTCGCTGGCGACGACCCGGTGACACGGCACCACGATCGGGATCGGGTTGTCGCCGATCGCCCCGGCTGCCGCGCGGTAGGCACGGTCGTTCCCGGTGTTGTGCGCGACCTTGGCGTACGTGGTCAGCTCGCCGTACGGCACGCGCGCCGTGACGGCGAGCACCTTGCGCTGGAACGGCGTCAGCGGCGAAAGGTCGATGGCAATGTCGAAGTCGCGGCGCTTCCCGCTCCAGTACTGATCGAGCTCGCGCGCGACGTCGTCGACCCGCCGTGCGTCGGGAAGGACCCCCGGACCGTAGGCGCGGACGATGCGGCGCAGCTCGAGCGGCGACGGCTCTGCGCCGTAGTGGATGTTCAGGAGTCCACGCGGCCCGACCGCCACCCAGAGCGGTCCGAGCGGAGAGTCGACGATCCGGTAGCCCACCGTTTCCAGCCCTTCGCGCCGTGCGCGCGTCATCAGCCGTTCGCGGGCGTCCGCGACGATCGGACCAAGCTCGTTCATCGCATCGCCTCCTTCACTTTCTTCATCGCTTCGGCCACACGCGACCTGGCCGCTTCCTCGCTGCACTCGAGCGTGTGTGAAACCTCCGCGTACGACAGCCCCTGCACCTTGCGTAGCACGAACGCCGCGCGTTGCCCCGTCGGCAACGTTTTCACGGCGGTCGCGAGATCCGCGAGCGACACGCCGTCGCGCTCCGGTGCTGCGAGCGGGAGATCTCCAAGACGCACGAATCGCTTCGCGCGCCTGCCGCGATCGATCGCCTTGTTCGTCGCGATGCGGTAGAGCCAGGCGCGCTCGGTGCCACGCCGCGGCGGTGGCCAGGCGCGAAAGGCCGCGAGGAACGTGTCCTGATAGATGTCATCCGCCTCGTCGCGATCGCCGGTGAGCCGCAGGGCATACGCGAAGATCTCGCGTTCGTGTTGCTCGAGCAGCTCACCGAATGTCGTTGGGTGTGTCATTCGTTCTGTATAGAACGTTGACACGCCCAGGGGTGTGAGATGCCCTATCGTCGCTTTGTGGTGAAGAGGGGCGGCTCGGTGGTCCTGGCGTTCGCGTTCGTGATCGCCGCATCGTGCGGCGGGACGGCCAGCCCCACAGGCACGACCGCGAGCTTCGACACTGCGACCAAAGGCCCCGTCGCTTCAGCCGGCGCGGCCACCGGCGGCCCATCGGCGGCCGGCGCGTCGTTCGGCCAGATCCTGGGTTCGGCCAAAGTGAGCGAATACAAGGTGACGTACAAGATGGCGGCGACGGGCGGCGGAGAGCAGTCGTGGTACTCGAAGCCCCCGAAGACGCGCTACGACTTCAGCACCAGCGTCGGCGGCCAGACGTCGACCGTCTCGATCTACTCGCTGCCGGACGGCACGTTCACGTGTTTCGGCGGCACCGGCGTGACTGCGCAGTGCATCGGCATGACGGGCCTCGACACCGCGCTCCAGCAGAACCCCGCGGCGCTCTTCCAAGCGTCGATGATCCAGCACCCGGACCAGTTCAGCGCCGTCCTCGTGGAGACGCGGCAGATCGCGGGGCAGCAAGCGCAGTGCTTCGACGTGAAGGCTGCCGTGGCTGTTGCCGTCCTCACCGATGGCCGCTTCTGCTACAGCACGCAGGGGATCCTGCTGCTGCAGAAATTTGCGGCACAGGGTGGCGCATTGGACATGGAGGCGACCAGTCTCTCGACGACGGTCCCCGACTCCGACTTCACGCTCCCCGCGAAGCCCACGATCATCGGCAAGCCCTAGCGACCACGCGCGGCTAGCCTTCGCCCGTGCGCTGGGACCTCCACACTCACTACTACCCCGAAGCGTTCTTCCGTCTCATCGAAGAGGTCGGCGGCGCGTTCTCGTTCGGCACCGATCCCACCGGTCGCACGATCATCCGCTATCGCGGTTCGCGATTCTTCGGCATCACGCCGCCGATGACCGATCCGGCACGCCGAATCGAGGACATGGACCGCGTCGGCATCGACGTCGAGGTCCTCTCGCTCTCGACACCCAACGTGTATTTCGCGCCGCCGGAGCGTCAGGCCGAGGTCGCGCGCCTGGTCAACGACGCGTACGCCGATCTGGCGGCGCGGCACCCGAAGCGGTTCAAGGGGTTCGCCTCGATCCCGATGGACGACCCCGACGCCGCGCTCCGCGAGCTCGATCGGGCGCAGGGCGAGCTGCGGATGAACGGCGTCATCGTGCTCTCGAACATCAACGGACGCGCGCTCACGGATCCGCGCTATCGCCCTTTCTTCGTCGAATGCGATCGCCGCCGCGTCTGCGTCTTCATCCATCCGATGATCCCGGCGAGCGCGGAGCCCTTCGCGGAGTACGTGCTCGGGCCGATCATCGGTTTTCCGTTCGACACGACGCTTGCCGTGGCGCGGCTCTGCTACGCGGGCGTCTTCCGTGAGCTCCCGAACATCCGCTGGATCCTCGGCCACCTCGGCGGCGCGGTCCCGTACCTCATGGAGCGGATGGACAACGGGTGGCGCGACTTCGCGGAGTGCCGGGTCAACATCGACGAGCTACCGAGCGTGTATCTGAAGCGCCTCTTCTACGACACCGTGTCGTTCAGCGCGCCGTCGCTGCGCCTGACCCGTGAGCTCGTCGGTGCAGATCACATGGTCATGGGCAGTGACTATCCCCACCTTCTCGGATCGATCGACCGCGCCGTGTCGAGCATCGAGTCGCTCGACGTTCCGACCGCCGAGAAGGACCGCATCTTCAGCGGGACCGCGCGCGCGATCCTCAACAACGTCTGAGGTGGCAGGCCACGTGCGCCGGGTCGACTGGCCGGAGGTGGCACGTGGACGAAGACAAGGCCGAGCGGCTCGAGGAGCCGACGCTAGGGCCAAGCCGGCATGCCGTCGCCCCTGAGACGGTGTGCGCGGCGCGATGCTACAAACACGGCCAGGTCAAAGCACACAACGGGAGATGACGAAATGAAGTGGATCACACGCGAACATCCGAGAGTCGACCGCGTCGCTTGCCCATGGCTCGTCCAGAAGTTCGTCGACAAGGCCGCGGAATTCGTCTACGTGCCGACCGACCTGGTCGCGGCCGAGGCGCGGCGCACCGGCGCTACCCCTTACGACATCAAGGACGTCGAGCTGGGCCACCACGGCCCCGAGTGCAGCTTCGACGCCTTCGTGCACAAGTACGATCTCGATAAAGATGCGGCCATGGCGTATATGGCCAAGGTCATCCGAGGGGCCGACACCGCGGACAAGACCGTGACCCCCGAGTCGGTGGGAGTGGAAGCGCTCCTGGACGGCATGCGGCTGCTCCACTATCCGGACGATCAAGCCCAGCGGAAGGCTTCGAGCCCCGTGCTCGATGCCCTCTACGCCTACTGCAAGGAGAAGGTCGCGAAGAAGTGACCCTGCGACGCGTCGGCGAGATCGAGGTGCCGCGCGGCGCGAAGCCGGGGTTCGACCATGCAGACGTGTTCACGGGACGTGGTGGCAGTCGGATGTACGTCGCGCACACCGGCGCGGACCGCGTCGATGTCTTCGACTGCGCGAGCGCCACGTATCTCCATGCGCTGGAGGGCCACCCGGGCGTCGCAGGCGTGCTGATCGATTCCGAACTCGACCTGATGCTGACCACCGATCGCGGCGCAGAGCGGCTCAGCTCTTTTCGGGTCTCTGACGAGACGCTCGTCGCTCGATTCACCGTCGGACAGCGTCCGAATGGTGTCGCCCTGGATACGCGCCAGTTGCGCGCATACACGTTCGACCTTGGCGAGCCGCCGGGGACCGGCTGCACGTCCACGGTGGTTGATCTGGCGACGAGCGCCGTGCTCGCGCGCATCGAACTCCCTGGCCGGCCGCGCTGGGCCGTATATGACCCTTCTTCGCGCTCGATCTACGCGAACATCAGCGAGCCGCCGTGCATCGTCGTCGTCGACACCGGAACACAAGTGATCACCCGGACCATCGACGTGCCGTCGGCCGGTCCTCACGGCCTGGCGCTCATCGACGGACTGTTGTTCTGCGCGACCGACGCCGGCGAACTCGTGGTGCTCGACGTGGCAGGGACGGTGCGTCGCAAGGTCCCGCTCGCGGGAGTACCTGATGTGGTGATGTATGACCGAGACCTGGCGCGGGCCTATGTGGCGATCGGCTCGCCCGGGGTGGTGCAGTCCTTCGACACCACGTCGCTGCGGATGCTCGAGACGGTCGAGACCGAGGAGAGCGCCCACACGATCGGTTGGGATCCGTCACTTAAGCAGCTATGGGCGTTCGCGCCTCGCTCCTGCGGCGCGATCTTGTACCAGGAATCAGGCGACTAGCGAGTGAGCTCGAAGATGATCTCGCCGTCCACGACCTGACCGGTCCGGCGGAAGCCGAGCTTGTCGTGGACGCGCAGCGACGGCGCGTTGTCGGGCGTCGTCGATGAGATGAACCGCGTCACGCCGTGTTCCAGGCGCGCCCAGTCCATGAGCCGCCGGGCGGTCTCGGTCGCGTAGCCCTGACGGCGATGCTCAGGGAACACCGTCCACCCGAGTTCGGCGGCGTCGGCGGCCTCGATGTCATTCACGCCGGGCGGTCCGTGGAAGTTCACGAAGCCGACCATCACGCGATCGTCCCGCCGCACCATCGCGCGCACTGACCATGGCAGGCGTGCCGGATCGGCAGCGAGCTGGACTCGTCGGATCTCGAGCACCTCGGCGGCGGTGCCGGGGAAGTCCCCAGGCACGGAATAGTCGACGAGTTCGCGCGCACGCGTCGGGTCGCCATCCACGAAAGCGTCGAGGAGCGTTAGCGGCATGACGATGAGATCGAGACGCTCGCTGCAGACGATGTCCGCCGCGGTCAGGACCTCCGCTTGGAGACCACTCGTTCGTAGACGTCGTCGGCGAGGCGTAGCGGTCGGCCCGATCCGCCGTACCGTTCCATGCTGAGCTCCGCCAGGACGGCCAGCGCGATCTCCGCCGGCGTCCGGCCGCCGAGGTCGAGACCGATCGGTGCGTGGACAGCGCGGATGCGCTCCTCGGAGACTCCCTCGTCACGGAGCATCTTCGCGATGAGGATCGTCTTGCGCTTCGACCCGAGGAGCCCCACGTAGCGGGCGTCACGCTTGACCGCTTCGCGCAGGCAGTGCGCGTCGAGCTTGTGCCCGCGCGTGGCGATGACGACGAAGCTGTTCCAGCCGATCGGCATCGTGCGCAGCGCCTCGTCCATGTCCATGCGCACGACGTCGATGCCCGGTCCGAAGCGCTCGCGAGAAGAGAACTCCGGCCGGTCGTCGATCACGGTCACGTCGTACTCGAGCTGTGAGGCCATCTTCGCGATCGCCAGACCGACGTGTCCACCGCCGGCGATCACGAGGCGCGGCTTCGTCACGATGGGCTCGATCAGGAGCTCGTGCGACTCGTCGAGGGCGATGGTGCGCGGCGTCGCCTGTCGCAGCGCGTCGAGCGCCGCCTCGGTCGCGCGCGCGTCGAGCGCACCGTCGCCGAGCGATCCGCCGGTGCCCCCGTCGGTCTCGACGAAGAGCTTGCCGCTCGGTCGGAAATCCTTGCCTTCGCGTCGCAGCAACGTCGCAAGCGCGACGGGCTTTCCGCCCGACGACGCGGCGAGAATGTCGCCGAGCAGATCGCGCCCGCCGAGAAGCAGAGCGCGGTCCCCAGGTTCGATCGAGATCCACATCGTCCCGCCGCAGACGAGGCCGGTGTCCCACGCGAGATCCTCGGTCAGCTCGTATTCGCGAAGCGATGTGTCGCCGGTGTCGAGCACGCGCTTTGCCTCTTCGAACGCGTCGCCTTCGACGCAGCCACCACCGAGCGTGCCGGTGAGGCGGCCGAGATCATCGACGAGCAGCTTCGCGCCGACCACCTGCGGCGTGCTCCCGACGGTCCGGACGACGGTGCAGACCGCGAAGCGGCGCCCTTCGCGTTCGAGCTCGGCCATGCGTGCGTAGATCGCCCTCACGCGCTTCATCTTAGGGTCCGGCGCCATCCCGGGAAGCGGCGTCGCCGCGGGCCTGCCCTGGCCGCGGCGGCTGACGTTACAGAGCGCTTTGCGCAAACACCGTTTGCCGCGCTGAACTGAGCCTCCTCGACGAGGATTTTTGCGCAAAGGCATGCGCCGAGGACCGGGGACGCGGGCCTTGCGTCAGACGCCCCGTTACGTGCGGTAACGCGGCCCGCGGCCACGCCGAGTGCCTCCGAAAACCTTTGCCTCGGGTTTCTCCGCTGTTACTCTTTCGTTTGCCGTCCATTGATCGGTGCAGGAGGGTGAACGTCCTATGGCGGATTTGGGAGGGACTACGTCTGATCCAGTAGCAGAGCCCGACACAGGTCAAGGCAAGCCAGCACTGTCAGTCACGCGACGCAACTTCCTCATCGGCGCCGGAGCCGGCGCAGCCGCAGCCGGAGTTGTACTCGGTGGTGCGGTCGTCGCGAACAAGGCGCTCAACCCGGAGACCACGACGACCACCACGACGACAACAACAGCAGGTGGTCCGATCCCCGCGACGATGCGCCGAGTCTCGCTCAACATCGACAGCGTGAAGTACGACCTCGTTGTCGATAACCGCGAGAGCCTCTGGGAGACGATGAACTTCCAGCTCGGTCTCTCGAACTCGAACCTCGGCTGCGACCGCGCGCAGTGCGGCGCGTGCGCCGTGCTCGTCGACGGCAAGGCCGTCAACGGTTGCACCGTTCTGAGCGCGCGACTTGGTCGCGGCCAGAAGATCGCCACGGTCGCCGGTCTTGCGACCGGACCCGGCGTCGCGGGCCTACACCCGATCCAGCGCGCGTTCTGGCTTGACGGTGGATTCCAGTGCGGCATCTGCACGCGCGGATTCATCATGTCGACGGTCCAGCTGCTCGGAGCGATCCCGAAGCCGACGACGGCCCAGATCGCCGAAGGCCTGGCCGGCAACATCTGCCGGTGCGGCGAGTACGCGAAGATCTTCACCGCCGTCAACACCGCCGCCGCCGAGATGCGCGGCGACAAGGTCACACACCTTGCATCGCCCGTCATCGTCGGTGTGGCCGGTACCGCTGACGCGGCACCGAGCGCCATCGGCACCTCGAAGGAATTCCAGTTCGCGACCCCGCTGGGCACGATCGAGGACTTCGATCCATTCGAGCAGGCGCTCAAGAAGCGCGACGGCATCCTTGCCGTGAGCGGCAGCGAGCGCAGCGTGACCGTCAAGTGGGACCCAGCCAAGCTGGACGAGGCCAAGGTACGGGCAATCCTTGTCGACCTCGGCCACGCTGTCAGGTAGGAGGGGCAAGAGATGGCACAGATCGAAGCAGTACGTGTCGTCCAAGATGCGGCCTACGCCGCGAGCTTGAGCGACCAGGACTGGTACGCCCTCGCGCAGGACCCCGCCTGGCAGGAGATGGTCTCCGAGCAGTCGGAGATGGTGGCGGGTGTCATCGCGCAGTACGGAAACAAGCTTCCCGGTGGCGGTCAGACCTCGGCGCCGACGGAGATCCCGGTCTTCCGGCCGTTCAGCGTCATCGGCACCGACATCGCCCGCATCCAGGGCTACGGCATCGTCACCAACCAGGGTCAGTACACCGAGAACCTCCGCATGTCGGGCATGCTCTTCATGCGCACGCTGCGCAGCCGCTACCCGCACGCGAAGATCAAGTCGATCGACACGTCGGCCGCGGAGAAGATCCCGGGCGTCCGCAAGATCCTCCATCGCGGGAACCTTCCGGAGGAGTACAAGGACGTCTTCCTGGGCTCCGCACTCCCGACCCGCTTCCTCTTCAGTGAGGAGGTCTTCGAGGTCGGCGCTCCGATCGCGGTCATCGCGGCCGATAGCGAGCACATCGGCGACGAGGCGATCCGCGCGATCAAGGTCGAGTACGAAGTGCTCCCGGCCGCTTTGGACATGATCGAGGCGATGAAGTCCTCGACGCCCAAGCAGTTCACCAGCAACCTGGACGGCACCACGATCGCGGTGACCGCACCGCTCGTGCGCGGTGACCCGACCACGGCGAAGGCCGACGTGGTCGTCGACAACGTGGCGAGGAAGTCGACCGAGCAGCACGTCGCCCTCGAGCTCACGAACTCGCTGTCCTACTGGGACGGCGACAAGCTCAACATGACGTACACCAACCAGCACGGCCACGGGACGCGGTCAGGCCTGTCGCAGGCGCTCAAGATCCCGCAGAACAAGGTCCGCGTGTTCCAGACCGGCTACCTGGGATCCGGCTACGGCTACCGCAGCGG
>JBGPZT010000132.1:0-7541 GCA_041493915.1 Candidatus Limnocylindria bacterium | reverse complement strand
GTTGCGGCCGGTGACGCTGAACACCTGGTCGGCGACCTTCTTGATCATCTTCGCGCGCGGGTCGTAGCTCTTGTAGACATGTGGCCGAAGCCCATCAGGCGAAGCTCGCCTTTCTTCACGCGCTCGATGTGCTCGGGCACGCGGTCCAGCGAGCCGATGCCCTCGAGCATGCGCAGCACCTGCTCGTTGGCGCCGCCGTGCAGCGGTCCGTAGAGGGCGCCGACGCCCGCGGCGAGGGCGGAGTACGGGTCGGAGTGCGAGCTGGCGACGACGCGCACCGTGCTCGTCGAGCAGTTCTGCTCGTGGTCGGCGTGGAGGATGAACAGGACCTCGAGCGCACGCTCGAGGATCGGATCTGGCTTGTACTTCAGCTCCGTCGTCTTCCACATCATGTTGAGGAAGTTGCCGGCGTAGCTCAGGTCGTTGTCCGGGTACGAATACGGAAGGCCGACCGCGTGCCGGTACGCGAACGCGGCGATGGTCGGCATCTTCGCGATGAGGCGGATGATCTGCTTGCGACGCGCCGCCTTTTCCGTGAACTTCTTCGCCTCGGGATAGAAGGTGGACAGCGCGGCGACGGTGCTCATGAGGATGCCCATCGGGTGCGCGTCGTGCCGGAAGCCGTCGATGAACTTCTTGATGTTCTCGTGGATGAAAGTGTGGTGGACGATCTCGTTCCGCCACGTCGCCAGCTGGTCCTTGGTCGGCAGCTCTCCTTCGAGAAGGAGGGAGGCCACCTCGAGGAAACCGCACTTCTCCGCGACCTCGTCGATGGGGTAGCCGCGGTAGCGCAGGATGCCCGCGTCGCCGTCGATGAAAGTGATGGCGCTCTTCACCGCCGCGGTCGCCATGAAGCCCGGGTCATAGGTCAGCAGTCCCGGGTCGTCCGCAGCGGTGCGGATCTTGTTGAGCTCGGTCGCTCGGATCGCGCCGGCTTCGATCGGAATGACGTACGTCTTTCCGGTCCGGTCGTCGCGGACGGTGAGCGAGTCGGCGTGGTCGGTGAGGCGGGGGAGCGCGGCGGGTGCGGTCCGAGTGTCGATCGCCATGGTGGCAGACCTCCTATAGATCGACCCTCATGCTCGGCTGGCGCTCGCTCGGGGCGAAGGGCCGAAGGTCACCGGCGGCAGGTCGAATCGGCCCCAAGTTCTGCACACATCAGGCCAGAGCGACGCCGAGCAGCCTCCCGACCCCGAAAGTGACCGCTGCCGCGGCCGCGCCGATCGCCAGCTGGCGCAGGCCGGCGCGGAGCGCGGGCTGGCCGGTGATCAGCGTGATGAGCGCGCCGACACCGAATAAGGCTGCGCCGCTGAGGATCGCCGAAGCGAGGATGGCCCCGGTCCCGGCGAAGACGGCGAATGGGATCAGCGGGATCACCGCACCGCCGCCGAACATCGCGAAGGATGTGGCCGCCGCGACGTAAGCCGAGCCGCCGAGCTCGTCCGGGTCGATGCCGAGCTCCTCGCGCGCGAGGGTCTCGAGCGCCCGGTCTCCGCCGACGATCTGCCGCGCGAGCGCGCGCGCCTGCGCCTCGTTCGCGCCCTTCGCCTGATAGATGAGGGCGAGCTCCTCCTCTTCCTCCTCGGGCGCGGCGGTGAGCTCTTCGCGCTCGATCGCGATCTGGCGCGTGTAGAGCTCGCGCGCGCTCTGGACCGACAGCCATTCGCCGAGGGCCATCGAGAGCGAGCCTGCGAGAAGTCCGGCGAGGCCCGCGACCGCGATCGCGCGCGCGTCGCCGCCGGCGCCCGCGACGCCCATCACGAGGCTGAAGTTCGAGACGAGCCCGTCGTCGATGCCGAGCACCGCCGCACGAAGCGCGTTCCCACCGGTCGCGCGGTGGCGGCCCTCGAGCCGCGCGATGGCCGGCCCTGGCATCCCACCGCCGGCGATCTGCTGGAGCACGCGCGCGTGCGAGCGCTCGTCGCGTGGCAGGGACGTGCCGGCCGCCTCGGGCTGGTCGTCGTAGCCGGCCTGGTCCTTGGCCTCACGGCCCGCGACCGTCGCCGCGACCCAGCCCGCGCCGAAGCGTCGTGCGACGAGCGCGAGCGCGCGGGCACGCCACGACGGGCGCGGTGCGGTGGTCCAGGCGCTCGCGTCGCGAAGCTTCGTCTCCCAGAGCACGGCATGACGAGCTTCGGCCTCGGCGAGCTTCCGATAGACGGTGGCGAGCGCCGGCTCCATCTCGGCGTCGGCCATCGCGCGGTAGATCGCGATCCCGTCGGTCTCGCCCTGCAGATTCGCGCGCCAGCGGCCGACGTCCTCGATCTGTGTCTTCACCGCCGTGCGATCGGCACCTTTTGGCGGACGATCAGGACGGAGCACGGCGCGTGGAATAGCACGTTCCGCGCGACGCTGCCGAGCAACAGGCGCTCGAGGCCGCCACGACCGCGCGATCCGACGACGATGAGGTCGGAATGCCCTTCCTCGGCCGCGCGGACGAGTTCCGCGGCGGTGTCGCCGTCGCGGATCTCCATCGTCGCGGTGACACCGAGCGCGCGGAGGCGCACGACCGCATCTGACGCGCTGTGCTCCGCCTCACCGCGGAGATCGTCGATGAACTGCTGGTAGAGCGCGGCATCCGCCGGTCCTTCCATCGTGGCGTATGCGGGCAGGTACCCCGCCACGCTGACGACGCGTACGGCCGATGCGCGCAGGAACGGCCAGTCGGCGATCAGCTGCTCCGCCTGGCGCGCGCTATCCGAGCCATCGTGACCGAGCACGACGCCGCCGAGGCTGGTGCGGCGCGCGATGAGCACCGGGCACGGCGCGTGGTCGACCACCTCGGCGGCAACGGAGCCGAGGAGCGCGGATGCGAATGCACCACGGCCGTGGCTGCCGAGGATGACGAGATCGGCGGTCATCCGGCGGGCTTCTGCGACGATCGCCGACGCGGGGCGGCCGAGCACGAGCGCGGTCTCGACGTCGCGGCCGGGCGCGGCGAGCGTTCGCTTCGCGGCGGCGAGCTGCGCGCCGATCTGCTGGCGGATCCTCACGTGGACCGAGGTGTACTTGCCTGGCGGAAGATCGAGATCGCCGTCCAGGAGCTGGTCGACGTGGAGCACCTCGAGGTGCGTCGGCGTCGGCCAGCGGATCACCGCGGCGAGCTCGAGCGCCGCCGTGGCAGATGGAGAGCCGTCGGTCGCGATGAGCACGTTCATGTCCGATGCCTCCGGTCAGCCAACGATCAGCGCGGTCACCATGCCGAACATGCCGGTGGGGCCTTCGGCGTGATTGAGGATGTGGCAGTGGAACGCCCACACGCCGGGCTCGTCGGCGACGACGATCGCGTCCCACCGCTCGCCCGGCGCCACGTTCAGCGTGTCGCAGCGGAACGGCTGCGGGAGCGGGTAGCCGTCGCGCGCGAAGACTTCGAGTGTCAGACCGTGGAGGTGGGCCGGATGGGCCTGCACGCCCTCGTTCATGAACCGGAAGCGGATGCGCTGGCCGAGCTTCGCGGTGTACGGGAACGTCGCCGGGAAGCCCTTGCCGTTGATCGTGAGGCCGCCGAGCTGATCGTTGAAGATGAAGAGCTCGTCCTTGTCGTACCGCGGGTCGGTCGCCGCGTCCTTCGGCATGACGAGCAGCGGTCCGAGCATGCCTCGGCCGACCTGCTCCGTCGCATTGTGGTGCGAGTGGTACATGTGGCTGCCGAACGGTTTGGCGACGAAGTCGTAGACGAACGTCTCGCCGGGCTTGATGGTCGGCTGGGTGATGAACGGTACGCCGTCCATCTTGTTCACGATGCGCTGGCCGTGCCAATGGACGCCCGTCGTCTGGTCGGTCTTGTTGGTGACCTTGACGCGGAGGCGCTCACCCTCGGTGACGCGGATGATCGGACCCGGCACCTGGCCGTTGTACGAGAGCGCATCGACGACGACGCCGGGCGTGACCTCCCAGCGGACCTTGTCGCAGCTGAGCTCGAACTCGCGCGCGCCATCGACGACGATCGAGGCGAGCTCCTGCAATCCGGCCCCCTGCGTCTTCGCGGGGAAGGCCTTCACCACTGCTTCCGCGTGGGCGTCGTGATCCAACGTCGGCGTGGGGCTCGCGGGTGCTGTCGTTCGGAGCGCGGTGGCGGTAGCCGTGGACGTTGCCGCCGCGATGCGCGCCGGCGCCGCGCCGCGGCCGGTGAGCCCCAGGCCGCTCGCCGCGATGCCGCCGAGGCTCGCGAAGCCGATGGCGCCGATCAGGGTCCGGCGCGCGATCGTGCCGCCGGCGTCCTCGGGCTCTGTCATGCGTTGACCCTACGGAAGCGAAATGGGCGGTCCCACGGGCGAGCGGCCTGTCTTTACGGGACCTTCGTCACTGTCCGAGATCAGTGTCTGCGCCACGCGCTCGCTCACGCGGCGCAGCGAGCCGGCGGGCTAGTAGCGCGGCCGGCGCTTGGCCATGTACGCGGCGGCTTCGGCGCGCCGCGCGAGGCCGAGCTTGTCGAGGATACGGCTGACGTAGTTCTTCACGGTCTTCTCGGAGAGGAAAAGCGTCTCGCCGATCTCGCGGTTCGTCCTTCCCTCCGCCAGTTGCTCCAGCACCTTGCGCTCCTGGTCGGTCAGCGACGCGAACGCCGGGTCCTCGTCCCCGCGGCCGCGGCGCACGCGCTCGAGCACCTTTCCGGTGACATCCGGATCGAGCAGCGAGCGTCCCTGCGCGACCGCGGTGATCGCCTCTATCACCGCCTGGCCGCGCGTCTGCTTGAGAAGGTATCCGGCCGCCCCCGCCACGATCGAGGCGAACAGAGCCTCGTCGTCGGCGTACGAAGTGAGCATGATGACCCTCGTCTCGGGCCGTGCTTCGCGGATCGTCCGACACGCTTCGACGCCGCTTCCGTCCGGGAGCCGAACGTCCATGATGATGACGTCAGGCTTCGCCTTCGCCGCCGTCTCGATCGCCTCGGCGGTCGTACCGGCCTCGCCGACGACGAGCATCTCCTTGTGGCGTCCGATCAGCGTGCGGAGGCCCTCGCGAACGACCTCGTGATCGTCGACGAGCATGATCCTCACCTGCGCATCGCTCATTCCTAGTCCCCCTCCATCGCCGGCAGCTCCAAGCGTACTCGCGCACCGCGGCCAGGCTGGCTCTCCACCCGGAGCGTTCCGCCGACGGCGAATGCGCGCTCACGCATGTTGTGCAGCCCGTGGCCGCTCGTGCTCGCCTCGAAGTCGAAGCCGACGCCGTCGTCCGTGATCTGTAGCACGACACCGCCGTCCACGTCGAAGAGGCGGACCGCCGCGTGACGCGCGCGCGCGTGGCGCGCGATGTTCCCCAGCGCGTCCGCGGCGATGTAGTACGCAGCTTCACGGCGCGGTCGGTCCAGGCGCGCCGCGGCGTCGGGCGAGATGTGCACGTCGACGTCGATGAGCGCGTTCGAGCGCGCCTGCTCCGCGAGGAGCAGCAGCGATTCCGTCAGCGGCTGATCGCTCGCCTGCACCGGCCGCAGCCCGAGCACGTAACCGCGAAGATCGGCGATCGCGGCATTGAGCCGGTCGATCGAGCGCCAGAGCTGGTCCTTCACGCCCGGTGGCTCGCTGTCGACCCGGGCGGCGACGTCCTCGAGCAGCAGACCGACCCCGTACAGCGACTGCATCACGCCGTCGTGGAGATCCATGCGGATGCGCTGGCGCTCCTCCAGCACCGAGACGCGCTCGACCTGCTCGTAGAGCCTGGCGTTCTCGATCGCGATCGCCGCCTGCGCCGCCAGGGTCTCGAGCGCCTCGGCATCGTCCGCTGTGAACTCCTCCGCCCCCTGCTTCTCCGTGAGATAGAGGTTGCCGAGCGGCCATCCGCGAAGGACGATCGGCGTGCCGAGGAAGCTTCGCATCGGAGGGTGATTCTTCGGGAAGCCTACCGACGAGGGATGCTGGTGAAGGTCCTTCAAGCGGAGTGGCTTCCGTTCCTGCTGCAGGTGACCCAGGAGGCCCAGACCGCGAGGCAGCGGTCCGATGCGCGCGCGCTCCTGCGGCGTGATCCCGGATGTCGTGAACGACTCGACCGTCCCCTCCTCGTTGAAGACGGCCAGTGCGGAGTACTTCGCATTCGCGACGGCCCGCGCTTGGTCGGCGACGCGCTGCAGCACTTCGTCGCGATCGAGCTCTGACGTGAGCGCGAGACCTGCGGTGTTCACGGCTTGCAGCTGCTGGCGCTTCTGCTCGAGCGCATCGGCGAGCTGGCGCAGCCGATCGGTGTTCGCGCGGTCGCGGCTCTGCAAGCTCGCGAGCTGAGCGAAGATCACCGCCGAGAACGCGAGGACGCCGGCGACGCCGACGAGCGCCGTCACAAGATGCGAGATGCCGGCCGGGAAGAACCGCTCGACGAGGAAGAAGTCGAACCCCATGAGCGCCGCGATGAGGAGCGAGGGGAGCACGACCGCCGCGATCCGCAGCCGCCGGGTGTAGGTGCCGCGCGTGCCTCGGGCTTCTGGCTGGCTCACGCCACCGATTATCGGATGGGGGCGCGCGCTCCTTGCCCACGGGAGTCCAGCAATTGCGTCGGGACCGGCTCGTGGCCGCCTGCCCCCGTCTCGCGGTCGCGTGCGAGCGTGATAGGGAGCCTTCGCGGCAGCGTGAGGAGCTTTACCGCGAGCCCGGCGCTGACGCTGTCCTGGTCGTAGAAAGCGACGTCCGCGTCGTCGTGAAGGGGGCAGCGCTCGGCGCTCTCGAGGGCGCACGAGGTGTTCTCCGGTCCGGCACAGCGCATCGCGCGCATGCCGAGCGCTTCGAACGTCCGGGCCCAGCCCTCGCGCACCGCCGGATCCTTGCTCATGACGAGGACTGACGTGGGAACAGACGCGCGGGAAGAGCGGATCGCTCCGCCCTTCCCTGCGCGGATGGTCGTGGTCGCGGTCACGCGGTGGTCGGAACCCGACCCGGATACGCCTTCTTCTCGATAGCCGGGGCCTTCCACGGCGTGCCGATGAGCGGCAGGAGGAAGCGGTCGAGTCCGATGTAGCCCGCCGTCTTCCAGGCGAGCACGAGGAGGAAGCCGAGCAGCAGCATGACCGGGTTGGTGCTGGCGCTGCCAGCGAGCATGAAGTTCAGATTCATGAACGCGCCGGCGACGGCGGCGACGCCGACGAAGGCACCGAAGATGAGTCCGAGACCGACCAGGGTCTCACCGTACGCGATCACCTTGCCCATGATGTTCTGAGCGTGGCCGTCGATGAGGAACTGGATGAATCCGCGGTACCAGTCATAGGTGATGACCGGCTTGGCCGGTGCGACGGGGATCGCGGCGATCCGGGTCCAGAAGGCGAGGATGCCGGCGCCGTCGATGACGTAGTTCGTCGTCGCGCCGACGTCCTGGACCTTGTGCCATCCGGCCTCGAGCCAGGCCCATCCGATGTAGATGCGGAGGATGAGCCAGACCGGAGCCATGCGGGTGTCGGAGAAGAGGAAACGAGCGATGGGTGGGTCAGCGACAACAGTCCCCTGACCGATCCGATTGTTTGCCATGTCTTTGTAGACCTCCTTGATGAGTTGGACTCTGCGTTCGGGTCGAAAGGTGGAACAGGGTCCTGTGGACCAAATCGGGGCGCCGTACGGTCC
>JBGPZT010000178.1:0-4863 GCA_041493915.1 Candidatus Limnocylindria bacterium | reverse complement strand
GACGCATCGCGTCGCGGTCGAAGCGCAGCCCGCTCACGACGAGCGCGAGCGTCTCGAGCGCGGGGATGACGGCGGCCGCGTCGTAAAGGGGCATGCGGTGCTCCTGCAGATCGCCGCCGTACGCGAGGGGGAGACCCTTGAGCGTGGTCAGGACGGCGACGAGGTCGCCGACGATGCGGCCCGCGCGGCCGCGCACGAGCTCGGCGACATCAGGGTTCTTCTTCTGCGGCATGATGCTCGACCCCGTCGCGTGCTGATCCGAGATCTCGGCGAACGCGAACTCGGCGCTCGTCCACAGGACCAGCTCCTCGGCGAAGCGCGAGGCATGAACAGCGGCGAGGGCGCACACATACGCGAAGTCCGCGATGAAATCGCGGTCCGATACGGCGTCGATGCTGTTGCGGAAGGTGCGCGGCAGACCCAGCTCGTGCGCGACCGCCAGCGGATCGACCGGATACGGCACGCCCGCGAGCGCGCCCGCACCGAGCGGCGACACCGCTGCGCGCTCGCGCGCCTCGGCCGCGCGCACCTGATCGCGCCGCAGGGCCTCGACGTGCGCGAGCAGATGATGCGCGAGCGACACGGGCTGCGCGCGCTGCAGGTGCGTGTATCCCGGCATCACGGTGTCGCATTCGTCGGACGCCCGTTCAACGAGCGCTCGCGCCAGGGCGCGCAGGGCGACATCGAGGCGGTCGAGCAGCTCGACGACGAGCAGGCGCAGGTCGAGCGCGATCTGGTCGTTGCGGCTACGGCCGGTGTGTAGCTTTCCGCCGACCGCGCCGGCGCGCTCCGTCAGAACGCGCTCGATCGCCGAATGCACGTCCTCGGCGTCTGCGGGCCACGCGAACGTCCCGGCGGAGATCTCCGCGGCGATGCGCTCAAGCTCCCGCACCAGGATGTCCGCCTCGGGCTTGGGGATGACGCTCTGATGGCCGAGCATGCGCGCGTGCGCGATGCTGCCGCGCACGTCGTGTGCCGCGAGCCGCTTGTCGAGCTCGAGCGACGAGGTGAATTCGCGCACCTTCGGATCGAGCGCGCCCTCGAAGCGTCCCTTCCACAGGTCCTTGCTCACTTGGCCTTCTTCTTCGCCTTCGGCGCCTCGAGCGCCTTCCTCGGCACGTCGAGCATCGCCTCGCTTCCCTCGCCCCACAGCGCCTGCGTCCGCGCCTGCGTCCGCAGCGGCAGACCGAAGACGGTGATGAAGCCCTCCGACGCCTTGTGGTCGAACTGGTCGCCCTTCCCGTAGGTCGCGAGCGCGGTCGAGTACAGCGAGTGCGGCGAGCGGCGGCCGGCGACCTGTGCCGCGCCGCGGTGGAGGCGCACGCGGATCTCGCCGCTCACGAAGCGCTGCGTGCTCCGCACGTATGCCGCGAGGTCCTGGTGATGCGCGGTGAACCACAGGCCGTTGTAGACGAGGTCGGCGTACTCCTGCGCCAGCTTGGCCTTGAAGCGCAGGGTCTCCTTCGTCAGCACCATGTCCTCGAGCGCGCGGTGCGCGAGATGGAGGATGACCGCCGCCGGCGCCTCGTAGATCTCGCGCGACTTGATCCCCACCAGCCGGTTCTCGATCTGATCGATGCGACCGACGCCGTACTTCCCGCCGAGCTTGTTCAGGCGCTCGATGAGCTCGACGCCGCCCAGCTCATCGCCGTCCAGGCTGATCGGCAGTCCCTCGCGGAACGCGATGACGATCTCACGCGGCTTCGCGGGGGCCTCGTCGGCGTCGACGGTCCACTGGAACACGTCGCGCGGCGGCGCGCCCCACGGATCTTCGAGGACGCCTGCCTCGACCGACCGTCCCCAGAGGTTCTCGTCGACGCTGTACGGGCTCTGCTTCGTCGCTTCGACAGGGATGCCGCGCTCGCGTGCGTACTCGATCTCTTCGTCGCGGGTCATGTTCATGCCGCCGCGCATCGGCGCGATCACCTTCAGGTCAGGTGCGAGCGCGCCGACCGCGAGGTCGAAGCGCACCTGGTCATTCCCCTTGCCGGTGCAGCCGTGCGCGACGAAGCGCGCGTTCTCCTCGCGCGCCGCGTCGACGAGCAGCTTCGCGAGCAGCGGGCGGCCCAGCGCGGTCGCGAGCGGATAGCGCTCCTCGTAGAGCGCGCCGGCCTGCAGCGCCGGCCACACGAAGAACCGGACGAAGATGTCGCGCGCGTCCTGCACGATCGCTTTGCGCGCGCCGCTCGCGATCGCCTTCTTCTGGATCTGCTCGAGATCGCGCACCGAACCCAGGTCGCCGGTGCACGTGACCACTTCGAAGCCGTGCGTTTCGCGCAGCCAGGCCACCGCGACGCTGGTGTCCAGGCCGCCGGAGTACGCGAGGACGCACGTCTCTCCTTTGTGCTGCTGCGCAGTCATGCCTTCTCCTTCCGAGCAATGCCGAACGCTGTCAGACGCGTGAGCAGAGAGCGGGCATGCCGTTCGGTCGAGGTCGCGACGAAGACGGTGTCGTCGCCGGCGAGCGTGCCGAGGATCTCGCTGAGCCCTGATGCGTCGAGCGCCGCACCGAGAGCGTTCGCCGTGCCGGGCGAGGAGCGCAGCACGACCATGTTGGCCGCGACGGCCGCTTCCACCGGATAGTCCTCGCTGAAGCGGCGCAGCCGATCCGTGCCGCCACCCTGGCTGACCGCGGTCGGCGGCGCGTAGTTGTGCGCGCCGTCGCGCGCGACCTTCACCAGGCCGAGCTCGACGATGTCACGCGACACCGTCGCCTGCGTCGCCGGGAAGCCCGCGTTCTTGAGCGCGCGGACGAGCTCCTCCTGCGTGGACAGGCGCTGCTGGCGCACCAGACGGACCAGCGCCTGCTGCCGATGGTGCTTGCGCGCGAGCGCTTCTCTCATGCCGCCGCCTCGAAGACCGTGCCCACCTGCTCGCCGGTGAGCAGCTTCTCGATCGCGTCGGCGCCGCGCGCCGCGACGATCGCGGACCGGCAGCCGGCGCCGGCCGCCACCAGGCATGCCTCGACCTTCGGCACCATGCCGCCCTCGATCGTGCCGTCCTCCACGAGCGCCTTCGCGCGCGCGGCGTCGAGCGACGTGATGACTTTTCCGTCCTTCGAGCGCACGCCCGGGACGTCGGTCACGAACACGAGCAGCCGCGCGCCGAGGCTCGCAGCAAGCGCACCCGCGGCTCCGTCGCCGTTCACGTTGAGGATCTCGCCGTTCTTCTTATCCAGCGCGGCCGGCGCCACGACGGGAACGCGCCCGGCCTCCAGGAGCTCCTCGAGCAGCGCGCTGTCGACCAGGGTCACGCGCCCGACCAGTCCGAGCTCGGCCGCCTCCCGCTCCGCGCGCAGCATCCCGCCGTCGATGCCGGAGAGCCCGACCGCAGGCACACCGCGCCCGATCAGTGCCGCGACGATCCGCGAGTTCGCGAGACCGGTCATCGTGGCTAGGGCGACGTCACGCGTTGCCGCATCGGTGACGCGCAGCCCCCGGATGAAGCGCGTCTCGAGGCCGAGGCGTCCCGACCACTCCGTCGCGAGCGGACCGCCACCGTGAACGACGACGAGCGAGTGACCGGAATCGTGAAGTGCGGCCACGACGTCGAGGGCCGCTGCCTCCTCACCCAGGATCGATCCGCCGATCTTCAGCACCAGGACGTCGCTCACGTCATGTACTCGGCGTTGATGCGCACGTACTCCGCAGAGAGGTCGCAGCCCCACGCCACGGCTTGACCGTCGCCGAGACCGAGGTTCACCTCGATCTCGATCGCATCCGCCGCGAACAGCGCGCGCACGTCCGCATCGGCGACCACGAGCGGCGCGCCGTCGCGATAGACGTAGAGGTCGCCGATCCGCACGCTGGCGCGGCGGTCGTCCACATGCGCGCCCGAGCGGCCCGCAGCAGCCAGCACGCGGCCCCAGTTCGGGTCCCCGCCGTGGATCGCGGTGCGCACCAGATTCGAGTTCGTGATGGTCCGCGCCGCGAGGCGCGCGTCGGCCGAGGAGGCCGCGCCGCGCACGCGCACCTCGAACACCTTCGTCGCACCTTCGCCGTCGGCGACGATCATCCGCGCGAGGTCCGCGCACACGGCGCGGATGCCCTCCGCGAACGCCGCGAGATCCGCGCCCTTCGGCGTCACGCCCGAGGCGCCGTTGGCGAGCACGAGCAGAGTGTCATTGGTGCTGGTATCCCCATCGACCGAGATCGCGTTGAACGTCGTGTCGGCGGCGTGCGAGACGATCCGTCGCAGGTCGCCGGACTCGACGGCGGCGTCCGTCGTGACGAACGCAAGGAGCGTGGCCATGTTCGGGTGGATCATCCCCGCTCCCTTCGCAACGCCGCCGATGCGCACCGTGCCCGCGGTGAGATGGACCTCGCGCTCGGTCACCTTGGGTCGCGTATCCGTCGTCATCATCGCGCGCGACGTATCGTCCCAACCGCCTTCGGTGAGCGCGATGCCGGGGAGGACCGCGGCGATCAGCTCGACCGGCAGCCTCTGGCCGATGACGCCGGTGCTCGCGACCGCGATCTCGTAGGGCGAGCAGCCCACGACGGCCGCGGCCGCTTCCGCCATCGCGATCGCGTCCCGCTCCCCCTGCTCGCCGGTGCAGGCGTTCGCGTTCCCCGAGTTCACGACGATGGCGCGGAGCGGTCCGCGCTCGACGTGGCGGCGCGTCACGACGCACGGCGCGGCGATGACCTGGTTGGTCGTGAACACCGCCGCCGCGGCGCACGGCCGCTCGGACACGATGAGTGCCACATCCAAACGCACGGGCTGCCCGTGCTTGACCCCAGCTTTCGCCGCGCCGGCGCGGAAGCCGTGGGCGAATGTGACGCCGCGTCCGTCGCTCATGGCCAGAGCGGCAGCGCCTCGAGACCCATCGTCTCGGGGTAGCCGCGCATCGCGTTCAGGTTC
>JBGPZT010000037.1:0-17818 GCA_041493915.1 Candidatus Limnocylindria bacterium | reverse complement strand
GGTTGCCATCTGCTCCCTATCCTCCGAGACGCTGGTCCGCAGAGTTTAGGGGTGCTGGATTCCCCATAGAGAGGGAAACGGGTCGCAGTCGCGGCGGTGACGTCCATCGACGCAGCGACGCGGCACCGAAACCCTTTCTGGTCAAGAGCGACACGGCGGCGACGCGGCACCGAGGGCCCCCGCGCGCGAGGGGTCCCCGTCCCGAAGGGACGGGGTTTCGCGCGAAGAGAGGGTTTCGGGGCCGCGTCGCCGCGTCTAGCGAACGCTTAGCTTTGCGCGGAGAAGATCACGAGGGCGCGCAGCGCCAGCACGCTGAGCAGGCCGAGGAGCGGCGCGGTCACGGGCGCCCAGCGGCGCGCGGCATCGACGCGCGACAACGCGAACGGCGCGGCCAGGCCGGCGAACACGACCACCCAGAGCAGCAGCCACACGCCCGCCATCTTGCCAATGGTCCCCGCGATCGCGACCGTGACGAGGAACACGGCGATGAGCACGATCTCGAGGATGGCGAAGTTCCGGTCGGCCAGCTCGAGCCGGACCGCGGTGCCCGCGTCGACGTCGCGCCGCGAGCGTGCCAGCAGGAGCAGTAGCGCCACCGCACCGGTCAGCGAAGAGGCCAGGAACACGCCGCCCAGCGGCCAGCCGTCACTCCAGACCGGCTGATTGGAGACGGAGAGGAGCACGCCGGTGTAGCCACAGACGAAGAAGCCCAGCCCGGTGCCGATGATGCTCCAGGCCGCGCCGAACGTTCCGCGGAGGATGCGGGCGATCGGATCGGCCGCGTGCCATCCGCTCTCGGCGACCGCGCCGACGAACGACACGAACGAGAAGAGCCCGAAGCCGAGGAGCGCCCACGAGCCGAGCGACATCGGCGACCACGGCTTGAACGCGAGCCCGCCGCTGCTCGCGTCGAACAGCATGTTGATGAAGCGAGTGGGCTGGCCAAGGTCGAGAGTGAGGAAGATCGGGCACGGGACCAGGGCGAGGAAGCTGGTGATGAACGCGATGCGGGCGGCACGTTGATCGGCGGGCGCACCCACCAACCGGAGGAGCGTTCCGATCGCGTACGAGCCGCCCGATAGGCCACCGAAGAAGAAGTAGCCGAGGATCCACCACTCCCAGTTCGGTGCCGCGGCGAAGTGTTCGGCGGGCGGCATCAGGACTTCTCGTTCATCCGCTGCGACCGGAAGGCGAGCACGCCGGCGACGAGGCCGACCACCGCGGTGAAGAATCCGCCCGCATAACCGGCGAGGTTGTTGCGGCTCGGCAGCGTCGCGTTCTGGGCGTTCGGCAGCTTGTAGACCTCGGGCGTGTCCATCAACAGGAAGAACGCGTTGAGACCGCCGTAGACCGTCGCGTCCCGGCCGTAGAGCTGGGCCTTCTTGTATCCCGCGGTCTGCAATGCGGCGAGGCGCTTGTCGGCGGCCACCTGGAGATCGTCGAGGTAGCCGAACTTGATCGAATCGGTCGGGCACGCTTTTGCGCAGGCGGGCTGCATCCCGTTCTGCAGGCGGTCGTAGCAGAGAGTGCACTTGTGCGCGGTCCCGGTCTTCTCGTTGAAGCCGATGACGCCGTAGGGGCACGCCGAGATGCAGTCGCGGCAACCGTTGCAAACATCCTGCTGGATGAGCACCGAGTCGTACTCGGTGCGCACGATCGCGTTGGTGGGGCAGACCTCGAGGCAGCTCGCGTTCTGACAGTGCTTGCAGACGTCGCTCATCATCAGCCAGGCCTGCCCGCCGGCGATCGGCGTCGGCGTCATCACGACGCCGTTGTTGTCGGGGATCTGCTCGATGAACTCGACGTGACGCCAGTTCTGCGCGTCGAGCTGCCCGGTGTTGTCGAAGCTGTCGAGCAGGAGCTCGGGCTTGTTTCCCTCGAGCTCGTTCCACTCTTTGCACGCGACCTCGCAGGCCTTGCAGCCGATGCAGATCGACGTATCGGTGAAGAACCCCATCGGGCGCTCCTGGAAGACGGCCATCAGAACCCCATCACGTTGGGCGTGACCTTCACGAAGCCGCGCTCCGCGGCGGCGATGTCGAGCGGGATCGCCGCGATCTCGTCGACGACCGGCACCGCGTGGCCTTCGAGGCGCGCATCGACACTGACGATGTAGCGCTTACAGCGCTCACACGCGTCGATGCGCAGGTGCGGCAGCTGCTGCGGATCCGCCAGCACCACGAGCTTGTTCGATTCGGTCTCGCCACAGGCGACGCAGGTCATCCGTGGATACACCCACTCGTTCGCGCAGCGCGCGCAGACCAGACGGCGCTGGCCCGTGACGAGCGCTTCGCCGCTATCGACGAAGACGCTCACCTGCGGGGACCCACCGCACTCGGGACATGAGCGCTCCCCACCCGCGATGCGCAGCGCGCGCGCGATCTCCGGCAGGGCCTCGAGTACCGGCGCGGTCGCGGCGCGCGCGAGGAACACGTCGGGCCCGTCCTGCATTTCGCCGCCCAGCCACGACGCGACCATGCGCTCGAGATCGCCCTCGTGGAAGCGCAACAGCACGGCCTCGCGCAACGTCTCGGTGCCCGCGCTCATGACCGCACCCATGACATCGGGTAGCGCTGCACGTACCACGTATGCGGCGAGGGCGTCGGCGCTCGGACGATCCGCGAGGGCACGCTCGAACACGCGCTCCTGCGCCTCGGCGACCGCGCCGTACAGCGCGAGCGGCTCGCGCGCGAAGTCGTAGCGCTCCGCGAGCTCCGCCGCGCGGCGGCGCCGGTCGGCGTAGCTGGTGACGCGCTCGGCGACGGCGCTCAATCGATCTTCTCGATGTTGACGAGGAACGCCTTGTACTCAGGCGTCCTCGCGCCGACGTCGCCGACGAACGGAGTGAGCGCGTTCGCGAGCCAGTACTTGCTCTTGTCCGGGTTCTGCTCGGCGGAGAGACCGATGAAGCCCCAGTGGATGGGGATGCCGATGTGATAGACCTTTTTGTTCCCGGCGAGCGTTAGCGGACCGAGCCGCTTCGTCACCGCAGCCGCGACCTCGATCTTGCCGCGCTCGCTCGATACGCGCACGCGGTCTCCGGTGCGGATGCCCTTCTCCTTCGCGAGCTCCTCGGGCACTTCGACGAACGCCTGCGGCTGCAGCCCGACGAGGAGCGGCACGTGCTGCGTCACGTAATGCTCGTGCTCGGTGAGCCGGTAGCTGGTCGCGATGTACGGATACTTGTCGACCTTGCCGAAGCGGTTGGGCCGGCCCGCGGCCTGGTCGTAGAGGAATGCGACCGGATCCTCGGACTGTCCGGGGTGCAGCGGATTCGGGATCGGCGCCTCGATCGGCTCGTAGTGCTCGGGGATCGGACCATCGAGCATCGAGCTCGAGAAGAGCCGACCGGTGCCCTCGCCGTTCATGATGAATGGCAGCCAGGCCGCCGGATCCTTTGGGTTCATCGTCGCGGGGTAGTCGGGGACGTCGCCGGTCCACGTCGTCCCGTTCCACTGGATCCCGGGGCGTTTCGCGTCCCAAGCCTTCCCATCGAGGTCGGCCGACGCGCGGTTGTAGAGGACGCGGCGGTTCGCCGGCCAGCTCCACGCCCACTGCGGGTAGAAGCCCATGCCGGTCGGGTCGTTCTTCGCCGGATCCTGCACGCCGTTGCGGCGCTTCATGAGGTTGCCGTCGTCGGTGAAGCTGCCGACGTAGATCCAGTCGCCGGCCGTCGTCGTGCCGTCGGCCTTCAGGTTCGCGAACGACGTCATCTGCTTCCCGGTGGAGAGATCCGTCCCGTTGATCTCCCTCGCGATCTCCGCGAGCTCGGGCTTCTTCGGGTCGTAGTAGTCGAGCGTCATCGCCTGGATCGGGTCCGGGAACTTCCCCCCCTGCTGGCGGTAGAGGGTCTTCACCCGGTCGAACAGGTCGGCGAGGATCCAATGGTCGTGCCGTGCGGAGTGGTCCGGGTGCACGTCCACGTGAAGCACCGCGTCTTTCCACTGCGCCCAGCGGCCGCTGTTCGTGAAGGAGCCGTCCTTCTCGATCCAGTGCGTCGTCGGGAGCATGAAGACCTCGGTGTTGATCTTCGATGGATCCATCCCCGGAGCGCGCCAGAATTCAGAGCTCGTCGTCGGGAGTGGGTCCATCACCACGAGCCACTTGAGATTCGACAGCGCCTGCATGACCTGGTTCGAGTCGGGACCGATGCTGGTCGCGGTCATGCCACTGAGGATGAGCCCCTCCATCTTCCCTTTGAGCGCCTGGTCGAATATCGACATCCACGACGAGTTCGTCCCCGGCTTGGGGAGGAAGTGGAAGGCGTACTCGTTGCTCGCCGTCGCGATGCCCCGGTACCAGGACTTGAGCAGGCTGACCATGAAGTTGCGGTAGTTCGTCCCGAAGAAGTTCCACGAGTTGGGGTCGCTCTTCTTCGCGGCGCTCTGCGCGACGTAGTCGTCGAGCGTCTTCTGCCCGGGGGCGGGGATCCGGAGGTATCCGGGAAGGATGTCCCAGGAGATCGCGTGGTCGGTGTTGCCCTGGATGTTCGCGTGGCCGCGCTCGGCGTTCATGCCCCCGCCCGGCCGGCCCATGTTCCCGAGAAGGAGCTGGAGCACAGCGCCCGAGCGGATGAGCTGACCGCCGGTCGTGTGGTGAGTCAGGCCGACCGCGTAGACGATGGTCATGACCTTGTCGGGCCTGCCCATCTCACCGACGATCTTCGCGACGTCATTGAATTGCTGAACGGGGATACCGGTGATGCTCGACACCATCTCGGGCGTGTAGCGGGAGTAGTGCTTCTTCAGCAGCTGGAACACGGAGCGCGGATGCTGGAGCGTCATGTCACGCTTCGCGCGCGCCGACGTCGTTCCCGGCGCGCCCGGGAGCGGGTCGCCCTCGGTCTCGTACGCCCAGGTCGAAATGTTGTACGAGCGCGTCGACGCGTTGTATCCGGAGAACAGTCCGTCCTTGAAGTCGAAGCCGTCGCCGACGATCCAGGACGCGTTCGTGTAGTTCTTCACGTATTCGTCGTGGAACAGGTTGTTGCCCAGCACGTAGTTGATGAGTCCGCCGAAGTACGCGACGTCAGTGCCCACTCGGATGCGGAGGTACGTGTCTGCCAGCGCGGAGGTCCGGGTGTAGCGCGGGTCGGCGTGGATGATCTTCGCGCCGCCGCCCGACCCGGGGCCCTTCGTCGGGTCGAGCTTCGCCCTGACGAACCACTGGAAGCCGACCGGGTGCGCCTCGGCAGGGTTCGCGCCGTTGATGAGGATGACGTCGGCGTGCTTGATGTCACGCCAGTGGTTCGTCATCGCTCCCCGTCCGAAGGTGGCGGCCAAACTGACCACCGTGGGGCCGTGTCAGACCCGAGCTTGCTGTTCCAGATGCACCAGGCCGAGCGTCCGCATCATCTTCGCAGCGAAGTAACCCTCTTCGCTGCTGAATGCGGCGCCGCCGGCAAAGGCGACCCCCTCGGTGCGATTCACGATGTTGCCGTTCGCATCCTGCGCGACGAACGTGTTGTCGCGTGACGCCTTCAGGTTCTGGGCAAGCTTGTCGAGCATGAAGTCCCAGGACTTCTCTTCCCACTTCGCGCTGCCTGGCGCCCGATAGAGCGGCTTCTCCACGCGCCGCGAGCTGGTCGCGAGCTGCATCGCGGTCGCGCCCTTCGGGCACAGGCGCCCTTCGTTGATCGGGCTGTCCGGATCGCCCTCGATCTGGAGCAGCTGCGTCTTGCCGTCGGCGCCCTGATTCGTATACGCGATGAGCGCGCAGCCGACCGCGCAGTACGGGCACAGCGAGTGGACTTCCTTCGCTCCGGCGATGCGGAACGCCATCTGTCGCTTCTTCGCGAGGCGAAGGTCGAAGCCGAGGGGGTTGGCGAGCGGAGTGAGTGCGGTCGCTCCGGCGCCGGCGGCGCCGAGCTTGAGGAGCTGACGACGGGTGAGGTCGCTCACGTCCGAGGGGCGTTCTATTCCTGGCATCGGTCCGCGTCAAGTTGTACGCGCGCTATCGTCGGGCCTATATGGCTACGCCATACGGGGGCTGCCGCCCATGAACGAGTTCTTCTCCTCGCTCGCTAGGCGCTGGAGCGAGGCTGCGCTCCGGCGTGGAGCGAAGATCGACGACCCGACGCTCGACCCCGACGTCGCGGAGGAGATCCTCGAGCTCGCGCGCGTCGTCTCGCACACCAAGGAGCGCCGATTCGCTCCGCTCGCGACCTTCACCGCGGGTGTCGCGGCGGAACGTTTGCGCGCTTCGAAAGGCGCGCTCGATCCGGGCGCCGCGGCGGCGTACGTGCGCGAGGTGCGCGAGGCCCTGGAGCGCGAGGCTCCCTCACCATGACCGAAACCACGCCGGCCGTGACCAAGGCCACGCCGGCCGTGCTCCTCATCGGCGTGCGGCTGGTGGCGACGGGCGACGCCGGCGAGCTCTTCGCCGACGCCAAGGCCGTCGAGGCGGCCGGTGCGGATTCGGTGTGGATCGACGCCGCGGACGGCGACCCTTACGTCGCCCTGGCGGCCCTCGCCGCGGTGACCTGGCGCGTGCGGCTCGTCGCGCGCGGCGCACCGACGCAGACCGCGGCGCGCGAGACCTGCGCGAACCTCGCGCGTGGACGACTCGTTGTGGCGGAAGAATCACGGGAGCGCTGGACGGAGTCGGCGTTCCCTGCGAGCCGCGCGGCATGGGACGAGCTGCGGAGCGCGACCACGGCGGCGGGCGTGACCGGCGTGATCCTGCCGAACGATCCGCGGCTCATCGACCTGCTGCGAAACCCCGACATCGTCGAGGACCGCAGCGACCTGAAGCTGTCGTTCGGCTAGGAGCTAGGCCGCGGCGCGGCCCTCGCGAAGCTGCCGGCGCACCTGGCGCGGATCGGCGCTCGGCGCGATGAACAGCGTGAGCATGATCCCGTAGTACGGCAGGTGGCCGAGCAGCTCGGTCCAGCCGAAGATCGGCAGCGTCGCGGTGAAGAGCACCGCTCCGAGAGCCATCGCCGGTCGCGTGAGCTGACCGGAAACGATGACCAGCCCGATGACGAGCTCGACGAGGCCCGCGAGGTACGCGAACAGGTCGTTCGACACGCCCAGACCGGCGAGGAAGTTGAGGTATGGCCGCTCGGTCAGCAACGCGCCGGCGAGGCCGGGGTCGAGCAGCTTCTCGGTGAGCGCTCCGAACGCGATTCCTACGCCCATGCACACGCGCAGGAGCGTGAGCGCGACGACTGGGGCCTCCGTCACGGGCAGCGCTTTGTTCTGTCCAAATACGCGGTCGATCGAGATCGCGCCCCGGCCGGTGATGAACAGGAAGATCGCCGCGCCCAGGATGTGGACCTGCTCGAGGATCGACTCGAAGTTGAACGGCTCCATCGCGACGACGCCGAGCAGCGCAAGCGCGACTGCGGCCGGGCGTGTCGCGAGCCCGAGCAGGAGTAGGACGCCGCACACCGCCTCGACCGCGAGAAGAGCGAAGCCGAACGGGTCAGATCCGACGCGAAGTGACGGCGCGAAGAGCATCCCGCGCGCCGCCGCCGCGATGAGCGCCAGCCCGACGTGGACGCCGAGCACCAGTGGCCCGAGCCACGCGAAGCGCTCGAGCGCGCGGAAGACACGCGGCTCGCGCACCGTGCGCTGCACCACCGCTGCGACCGCGATCGCGATCCCCGCGACCACGAACGCGGCGATGACCGGGAACGTCAGGAGCAGCGAGTAGTCGGTGGGATGCCGGGACGGATCGGTGAACCACTTGATGTGTCGCGCCAGCGAGCCGAGCACGCTGGCCTTAGACCACGGGCGCTTGAAGGCCGACCAAGCGCTCCTGCCCCGAGTACACGTTGAAGCGGTCGTCGCGCAGGAATCCGACGAGCGTGAGACCGAAGCGCACGGCGGTCGCGACCGCAAGGCTTGAGGGCGCACCGACCGCGACGAGGATCGGGATGCCGGCAGCAACCGCCTTCTGAACGACCTCGTAGCCCGCGCGCCCGCTCACGGCGAGGACCGAGGTCGAGAGCGGCAGCCGTCCGTCGAGGAGGGCGCGCCCGGCCACCTTGTCCACCGCGTTGTGCCGGCCGATGTCCTCGCGCAGCGTGACGAGCTCGCCCTCGGCGGTGAAGAGGCCCGCGGCATGAAGGCCGCCGGTCGCGTCGAAGACGCGCTGCCCGCCGCGCAGCTGGTGCGCGAGCGGTGGCAGCGTTGCGGCCTCGACGCGCGGACCGTCCGCCAGCGGCGCGTGATCGTGCGCGAGCGACTCCACCGTGGTCGCGCCGCACACGCCGCACGCGGAGGTCGCGAGGAACGACCGCTCCGGGCGGCGACCCGCGCCGTCACGCACGCGGATGTCGATCTGGTTCGACTCGACGAGGTCGTCGGCGACGGGAACACGCGCCTCGCTCTCGCCCGACTCGGCACTGATGCGGATGCCCGTCACGTCCCCCAGCGAGCGGATGACGTGTTCCGCGGAGAGCAGGCCGAGCGCGAGCTCGATGTCGTGCCCCGGCGTGCGCATGACGATGCTCAGCGGCTCGCCGTTCAGCAGGAGCTGGAGCGGCTCCTCCGCGGCGACCGCGTCATCGACGTGCTCCCACGCGCGGCCACGCCAGCGCGAGATGGGGATTCGGGGCGCCTGCGGTCGCGCCATGTGCCGATCGTACCGTCAGCGGTACGCAGCGGGCGCGTGACGCCACGTCGCCCACGCGTCCGCGTCGTGACTCGTGAATACACGCATGAGGTCGCCGCCCGCGAGCGAGCGGATGACTGCGAGCGACTCCTTCGCCGCGGCCTGATCCATCGCCGGGATCTCACCGCGCTCGATGTTCTCGCGGGTGAACGCGGCGTCGCCGGTGAGCACGACACGACCGGTCTCGGCGAGATCGACGACCAGTGATTGGTGACCCGGCGCGTGACCCGGCGTGGGCACGACCTCGACGCCAGTGGCGACGCGCGTCCGACCGCTGACCGGCAGATAGCGCAGCTCCGCGATGTCCCAGTACACGCCCGGGAAGTTCGGCTTGCCCTTCGCGAACGCCAGATGCTCGGCCTGCACGACGAACGTCGCGCGCGGGAAGGCGCCGTTGTTGCCGGCGTGGTCGAAATGCAGATGGCTGTTCACGACGATCGCGACGTCATCGGGCTTTACGCCGAGCGCAGCGAGCCGCGCGACGATCGCGTCCTCGCGCTCCATCATGACCTTGAGTCCGCTCTGCGGACCGAACGTCGCGTCGGGACGGTCGACGTGCACGGGATGAAGACCCGTGTCGAACACGACGTTGCCCTCGTTCGTGCGCAGCAGCGCCGACCACACCGGCGCGACCACCCGTTCTTCGCGCGCGGCACCCTCGAGCCAGGGCTGGAAGGCCGAGCGCGCGATGTCGACCGCGCCGGTGCGGAACAGGACGAGCTCGATCATTCGCGCAGCAGCTCGTCCACCGCCGCGTAGGGATCGATCGCGCGCTCGGCGACGCGCGCGATGGCGCGCTCGACGCGGTCCTCTCCGAGGCGATCCCGGAGGCGCCGGACCAGCGCCTCGCGCAGGAGCTCCTCGACCTCGGCGCGCGCGGCCGCGCGTCGCCGCTGCACGCGCTCGCCGCTCTCAGCGGCCCAGGCGCGATGTTTCGCGATCGCGGCGACGAGCTGATCGGTGCCCTCGCCGGTCGCGGCGACGGTGCGGATGATCGGCGCCTTCCAGGCCGTGCGTGGCGCGCCGAGCGTCAGCATCTGCGCGAGATCGCGCGCGGTCTCGTCCGCGCCGGGCCGGTCGGCCTTGTTCACGACGAGCACGTCGGCGATCTCGAGCACGCCGGCCTTGATCGCCTGGATGTCGTCCCCGAGCCCCGGCACCGTCACGAGGCACACGGTGTCGGCCACGCGAACGACCTCGACCTCCTCCTGCCCCACTCCGACCGTCTCGACCAGCACGACGCCGTAACCGAGCGCGTCGAGGACGTTGACGATGCGCGACGTCGCGCGCGCGAGACCGCCGGAGTGGCCGCGGCTCGCCATGCTCCGGATGAAGAGACCTTCGTCGAGGAATCGCTCGCGCATGCGGATGCGGTCGCCGAGGATCGCACCACCCGTGAACGGCGACGATGGATCGACGGCGACGACCGCGACACGGTCCCTCGTCGCGCGGTACGCGCCCGCGAGCTTGTTCACGAGCGTGCTCTTGCCACCGCCGGGCGGACCGGTGATGCCGATGATCTCCGCATGACCCGTGAGCGGATAGAGCGTGCGCATCGCGTCCGCGGCGCCCGGCTCGTCGTTCTCGACGACGGATAGGAGCCGCGCGGTCGCGCGTTTGTCGCCGGCCCGCGCGCGCTCCAGCAGATCGGACGCGGCGACGGTCACGAGGCTTGTCGCGCCAGGTCCTTCGCGATGACGATGCGCTGCACCTCGCTGGTCCCCTCGCCGATCTCCATCAGGCGCGCGTCGCGCACGATGCGCTCGATCGGATAGTCGCGCAGGTAGCCGTACCCGCCGAGGATCTGGAGCGAATCGTTCGCGGCGCGGCTCGCCGCTTCGGTCGCATAGAGCTTCGCCTTCGACGCCGCCACGCTGAAAGGCTTGCCGCAGTCTGCGAGCGCAGCGGCGCGATGCACCAGCAGACGCCCGGCGTCGAGCTGCGTTCGCGCCTTCACGATCTTCCACTGCGTCATCTCGAACTCCGCGATCGGCCGACCGAACTGCCGCCGGTCCTTCGCGTACGCGATCGCGGTCTCCAGCGCCGCACGCCCGAGCCCGAGCGCGAGCGCGCCGATGCCGATGCGCCCCTTGTCGAGGACCTTCTTCACGTCGTTGAACGCCACGCCGTCGGCCCCGATGCGATCGCGCTCCGGGACCCGGCAATCCTCGAGCACGAGCTGCGACGTGTCCGAGGCGTGCAGGCCCATCTTCTTCTCGGTCTTCCCGGGACGGAATCCTGGCGTCCCGCGCATCACGCCGAAGGCCGACAGCTTGCGCTCGCCCGCGCCGGCGGTCACCACCGCGAAGCCGGCGATGGATCCGTTGGTGATGAACTGCTTCGTCCCGTTGATGACATAGCCGTTGGCCTCTCGGACCACACGGCTCTGCACGGCGATCGCGTCGGAGCCGGACGACGGCTCGGTGAGCGCCCACGCGCCGAGGTGATCGCCGCGCGCGAGCGGCGGGAGCCAGCGGCGTTTCTGTTCCTCGCTCGCGCCGACGAGAAGGTGGCCGATGCAGAGGCTGTTGTGCGCGGCGATGGTGAGCGCGATCGACCCATCGGCCGCGCCGAGCTCCTCCATCACGAGCGCGATCGTGAGCGTGTCGAGCCCGGCGCCACCGAGCTCCACGGGAACGGCCAGGCCAAGCAGACCCAACTGCGCGAGCTCGGGCAGCAGCTCGAGCGGGAACTCGCCGGCCTCGCTCCATTTCTCGGCGTTCGGCACGATGCGGCCGCGCGCGAAGTCGCGCACGGCGCCCTGAACGGCGAGCTGATCGTCGCGGTAGTCGAACCGCATTAGCTCTGCGGGTACGCCGAGCGCACCGACGCGTCGAGGGTCGGCAGCAGCTCGTCGACCAGCTTCTGGTCGGCCTCCATGACCGCTCGGTCAACGTCGAACGCCTTGCGTCGCGCGGCCGTGATCAGTTGGCGCTGCTCCGCAGGTAGCTTTGCGAATGCGATGAGCCGGGCGCGGGTGAGGCGCTTGCGCTCGTCGATGTTGTCGATGCGCGTGAGCTCGCGCATCTGCGGCGTGAGCGCTCCGACCCGCGCGATGTCGCTCGGGATCGCCGCCGTCAGCTCGAACCGCTTCTTCCAGAACTCGATCGCCGTGGCCTCGTCGCTACCAACCAGCGATGCCAGACCGACGTCGATGGGTCGCGTGTCCTTCTTGCTGCCGAACAGACCAGCCATCCGTGAACTCCTTTGCGCCGTCTTGAAGTCCTTCGCAAGCTCGTCCTCTCGCGCCGTCCCTGACGGCTGCTCCGCCGGCTGGCGGACCAATGGGCCTTCGGAGTTGATCACTTCGCGACCTTTCGCTCGGACACGGCCTCGCGGACGTATTTCGCGATCTCGTCCAGCGATGCGCCCGGCGGGAAGATCCGTCCGACGCCGTGCTTCTGCAGGCCGGGGACGTCCGCCTCGGGAATGATCCCGCCGCCGAAGAGCAGCACATCGTCCATGCCCTTCTCGCGCATGAGCTCGGCGATGCGCGGGAAGAGATAGTTGTGCGCGCCGGAGAGGAGCGAAAGACCGATCACGTCGGCGTCCTCCTGCAGCGCGGTCTCGACGACCTGCTCGGGCGTCTGATGCACGCCGGTGTAGATCACCTCCATGCCGGCATCGCGCAGGGCGCGTGCCACGACCTTCGCGCCTCGGTCGTGACCGTCGAGCCCAGCCTTGGCGACGACGACGCGGATCGGGCGTTTCAGATCGTTACCCCAAGGTCCTCGCCGAGATGCTCCTCCCAATGGAGGTAGGTGTAGAAGGGGATCACATTCAAGACTTTGTCCTCCATCCGCTCGTCAGAGACGGCCGCGATCGCTTCGCGCAGGCGGCGGTGCGACGTATCAAGCTCATCGAGCATCGCTTCGGGGCCGACAAGGCGATGCGCCTCGACGGCGCGCTCGTTCTCCGCCTGGATCGTCTCGGCACTCCAGCTCCGGAACTCGCCGGCGGCGAGCTCGGAAACGGCCTGCTGCAACCAGTTCGCGGCGTGCGCACACATGTCTCGATGCGACCAGCCACTCGGTGTCGCTTCCATCAGACCCGAACGGCCGCGCTCCCGTATCGCTCCGCGGAACCGCGTCCAAGCGTCGTCGTAGCGCTTGAGAACGTCGGCTGTGGTCCGCGGCATGGCCGACTCGATCTCCGGAAGATGAATGTTGAAGTGGCCATACGTCTGGGCTGCGAGCAGTCGCAGCGCCAGGAAGCTGACATCCCGATCCGCTGGCAGGCCGCTCACGAACTTGAACGTCGCCTTGTACGCGGCATCGAGGCGCGCAACGACATCGTGTGCGGAGCGTTCGGCCGACGCTGCGGTCTCGCGCGCGTTCTCCGTGTCGAAGTTGAACATCGTCCCCATGCGGCCCTCGAGCCGGTTCGGGAGCTCCTGCGGCAGGAACTCCATCCAGTACGCGAGGTGCGACAGCAGCGCCTTGCGCGTCCAGCCGGCTGACGTCGTATGCGACAGCGGTGTCAGGCCAACGCGTGAAACCGCACGACGGAAGGGCCGCCAGCCTTCGCGGATCTTCTCGAGGATCTCGGCGGGCCGTTTCGGGACGGCGGCGTGGAGCTCGACGTTGTGCTCGGCGAAGTGCCCATAGGTGTTACCGGCCACGATCGCGATCACCCCGTCGTCCTTCGCGTGGATCTGCTCGTCACTGAGCTTCTTGATCGCCTCGAGCAGCTTGGTCATCGAGGCGTCAAGGCTGTCGAGGATCTCGCGGACGTCGCGCCCGCGCGTCCGCGCGACAACGTCCGCGTTGATCTCGTCGGCCTCGGCGCCGGGACCCTTGATGTCTCCGGTCGCGCGGAACTGCGCCAGTCGGTCGATCGTCAGGTCGAACCACGCCGTGACGTGCGCGACCAGATCCTTGTAGGTCCAGCCCGAGGACGTCTGCGCGTCGAGACCGGCAAGGCCGATCGACAGCACGGCCAGGCGGAACGAGATCCACGCGCGGCCCGCTACATCGGAGAGCTCCTTCGAGGTCTTGATGGCCGCGCCCAGATCCGCGAAGTGATCGGGATAGTGGCCGACGGTGTTCCACTCGACGATGTCGGTCGCGAGCTTCGGCACGTCCCGACCTTCGAAGGAGCGCACGATCTCCAGCACCTTGGCGTGGGCCGCGGTCCAGCGCGCGAGCACGTCCGCGACGCTCGCGTCCTTCACTTCCGCGACGAGGTGGCGGTTGAAGCCATCGATGTCCTTGTATTCATCGAGGTCGCCGAGGCCCGCGAGCACGCTCGCGACACGCGGCGGGACGGTCTCCTCCCACGCGGCGCTGTGCGCGACGACATCCTTTAGCGTCCACCCCGACGGCAGCGGCTCGGCGAATCGCTCCGGCGGCAGCGCGTCGACGACCGCGCGCGACGCGAGGTAGCCCTGCTCGACGGTCGCCAGCAGATCGCTCTTAGAAATATCCGGGGTCGTGGTAGACACCGAACACCTCCTTGAGCACCTGTACCTGCTCGCCGACGCTCGCGTTCGCGCGCGCGCATTCGAGGAATTCGGGCATGAGCTCCCCGCGGCGCTGCGCGGCGGCGCGCAGACGATCCATCGCCTCGCGCCAGCGGCCGGCGTCGCGCTTCGCGCGGACGTCGGTCAGGCGTTCGACCTGCTTCCGCTCCACATCTGGGTCGAGCTCCAGGAGCGGGATAGCCGGCTCGGCCTCGGTCGCGTACTTGTTGATGCCGACGATCGTCCGCTCGCCCTTCTCGAACTCCTCCTGGAAGCGGAACGACGCTTCAGTGATCTCGCGCTGCGGGTAGCCCCGCTCGACCGCCTCGACCATTCCGCCCATCTTCTCGATCTCGCCCAGGTAGCGGTCGAAGCCCTCCTCCATGACGTTGGTGAGGTGCTCGAGGTAGTACGAGCCGGCGAGCGGGTCCGCCGTGTCGGCCACCCCGGACTCGTGCGCGATCACCTGCTGCGTCCGCAGCGCGAGCGTCACGGCCTCTTTCGTCGGGAGCGCGTAGGTCTCGTCGAGCGAGTTCGTGTGGAGCGACTGCGTGCCGCCGAGCACCGCGGCGAGCGCCTGCAGGGCGACGCGGACGACGTTGTTGTACGGCTGCTGAGCGGTGAGCGAAACGCCCGCGGTCTGCGCGTGAGTCCGCAGTTGCAGCGCCCGCGCATTCGTCGGGTGGTAGCGGCGCTCGATCTCGCGCGCCCAGATCCGCCGCGCGGCGCGGAACTTCGCGATCTCCTCGAAGAAGTCGTTGTGCACGTCGAAGAAGAAGGACATCCGCGGAACGAAGTCGTTCACGTCGAGGCCCGCGGCAACGCCCCACTTCACGTACTCGAGACCATCGATGAGCGTGAACGCGAGCTCCTGTATCGCGGTCGAGCCTGCCTCGCGGATGTGATAGCCCGACACCGAGATCGTGTTCCACTTCGGCACGTCGCGCGAGCCGAAGCGGAACGTGTCGATGACCAGGTCCATCGCCGGCCGCTCGGGCACGATCCACTCGCGCTGCGCGATGTACTCCTTGAGGCAGTCGTTCTGGATGGTCCCGCCCAGCACGGTGAGCGGGTAGCCGCGCTTCTCGGCGGCCGCGAGATACATGGCCCACACGATCGAGGCCGGCCCGTTGATCGTCATCGACGTCGTGACCTCGTCGACCGGGATCCCCTCGAAGAGGATCTCCATGTCGCGGATCGTGTCGACGGCGACGCCCTCGCGACCGACCTCGCCACGCGACAGCGGATCGTCGGAATCGCGTCCCATCAGCGTCGGCATGTCGAACGCCGTGGAGAGCCCGGTCACGCCGTGCGCGAGCAGGTAGTGGAAGCGCTCGTTGGTGTCCTCCGCCGAGCCGAAGCCCGCGAACTGGCGCATCGTCCAGAGCCGCGAGCGGTACATCGTCGGATGGATGCCGCGCGTGTACGGGAACTCGCCCGGCGCGGCGAGCTGCGTGGCCGGATCGAAGCCCTCGAGATCGTCCGCCGTGTAGAGCGGATCGATCGAGACTTCCGAGAGCGTCGTGAACTTCCCTTTGCGCTCCGCGCGCTTCTTCACCGCAGGCGCGTACTGCTCGTCCAGCCACCGCTGCTTGCCGGTCTTCGACTTCTGGAGCGTCATGCGGCGATCAGCGATCGGGCGATGACCATGCGCTGCACCTCGCTCGTCCCCTCGTAGATCGTCGTCGCGCGCGCGTCGCGGGCGTACCGCTCGACCTCGTACTCGCGCATGTACCCGTAGCCGCCGAAGACCTGGAGCGCCTGGTACGTCGCGCGCTGCGCCGCCTCGCTCGCGAACAGCTTGGCCATCGACGCTTCGCGCGTGAACGCGCAGCCGCGGTCGCGCAGCCACGCCGCGCGCAGCGCGAGCATCCGCGCCGCGTCGAGGTCGGTGCGGGCGCGCGCGAGGGAGAAGCGGATCGCCTCGAACTCGACGATCGGCTTTCCGAACTGTCGCCGCTCGCGCCCGTACGCGATCGCGCGCACGATCACGGCGCGCGCGATACCGATGGACTGCGCGGCGATCCCGATGCGCCCACCGTCGAGCCCCGCGAGCGCGATGCCGAAGCCGCGACCGATCTCTCCGAGCACGGCGTCGGCGCCGACGCGCGCATCCTCGAGCACGAGCGCGCTCGTGTCCGAGGCGAGCAGTCCCATCTTCGATTCCGACGGACCGAAGCTCACGCCGGGCGCGTCGGTCGGAACGATGAACGCGGTGATACCGGCGTGCGGCCTCCGTTCCTCGGCCGCGCCCACGCGCGCGAAGGCGATGACGAGCGGCGCGTACTTCGCGTTGGTGATGAAGTGCTTGCGTCCATTGAGCACCCAGCCGTCACCGTCGCGCCGCGCGCTCGCGCGCAGCGCTGCGGCGTCGCTCCCGCTCGTGGCCTCGGTGAGCGCGAACGCGCCGAGCCCCGATCCGTCCATGAGGCGCGGCAGCCAGCGCGCGCGTTGCTCGCGGGTGCCGTAGCGGACGATCGAGCCTGCGACGATCCCGCTGTTGACCGACACGCCGACCGCGAGCGACGGCCACGCCGCCGCGAGCTCCTCGAGGACGAGCGCGAAGACGACCGTGGAAGCGCCGAGACCGCCGTCCTCCTCGGGCACGCTCATGCCGAGGACGCCGAGCTCGCCGAGATCGTGGATGACGTCGGCGGGCAGCGCGCCCTCGCGCTCCGCGTCGGCGATGCGCGCCGCGACGCCCGCGGCCCAGTCGCGCACCGCGCCGGCCAGCTCGCGCTCGGTCTGGCCCGCCTCCGGGCGCATCAGGCTCCCGCTCTCGTCTTCTTCACGGCTTCGGTGAACGCCGGCAGGAACTCGAACAGGTCGCCGACCACTCCGTAGTCCGCGATCTTGAAGATGTCGGCGTCGGGATCCTTGTTGACCGCGACGATCACTTTGCTCGACGTCATCCCCGCGAGGTGCTGGATCGCGCCGGAGATGCCGAGGGCGATGTAGAGGTCGGGTGTGACGGTCTTCCCCGTCTGCCCGACCTGCTCCTCATTCGGGCGCCAGCCCGCATCGGTCACCGCACGCGACGCGCCCGTCGCGGCGCCGAGGGCATCGGCCAGCTCCTCGACGAGCTTCCAGTTCTCCGGCCCCTTCAGGCCGCGTCCGCCGGACACGATGACGCGGGCCTCGCTGAGCGAGACGCGCTTGCTGGACGTCGCGGTCGGCTCGAAGCGGGCGAACTTCAGCTTCTCGCCGCTCGCGTCCGCCGCGATCGCAGTTGGCTTCACCTCTGCCGCGCCGGCCGGCAGCGTCCACGCACCTGGACGGATCGAGAGCACGGCCGGCAGCGGCACGCGTAGCGTCACGCGCACCTTTCCGGCGTACATCGTTCGCTTCGCCTCGAACGCGCCGTCCTTGGCCGACGCGTCGGTGCAGTCCGCGGCGTACGCCCAGCCGAGCTTCGCCGCCACGCGGGCCGCTAGATCGCGCCCGTTCAGCGTGGCGCCGATGAGCACGACATCGGCGCCGCTCGACGTCACGCGCTCCGTAACCGCGTTCGCGTGCGCGACGGGGTGATAGCGCTCGGTTCCGGTCACCTCGACGACCTCTGTGTCGCCGAACGCCTTCGCCTTCGCGGCGATCTACGCGGTGACCCGCCGCAGCTTGCCGTCGCTCCGCTCCGCGACGATCAGGATCTTCATAGGACCGTCGCCTCCTCGTGCAGGAGGCGCGCGAGTTCGACCGCGAGCGCCTTCATGTCGCCATCGGCCTTCAGGATCTTTCCGC
>JBGPZT010000217.1:0-3397 GCA_041493915.1 Candidatus Limnocylindria bacterium | reverse complement strand
GAGAACATGCACGCCGTGTCCGGCGACCGCGAGCGCTTCCGCGGCATGACGATGGCCGACGTCGAGCGCGACGCCCAGCAGATGGCCTGGGGGACGGCCGACGAGGTGATCGAGCGGATCATCGACGCCGCCAACCACGCCGGCGCCAACACGGTGCTGGTGAACATGAACCGGGGGGCGATGCCACAGGAGATGTTCATGGAGCAGATCCAGCGCTTCGGCAGCAAGGTGCTGCCGGCGCTGCAGGCGCACCAGGTCACGCGGGCGCTCGTCTAGTGGAGCTCGGCGCCACCGAGCTCCGCGAGGCTCACTGACCGGCATGCGAGTGCTGGCGACCCTAGCGCCGTACGGTAGCGTGTAGCGGCTGCTTCGCGTAGACTCGCTCCGGGCTGGACGCCCACGCAGCGGCCGGACGGACTCCGGCTCTCTTAGAGTGGCGATCTTGGCGTCCACGGTGTCCAAGGAGACCGCCACGGTCAGCCGTGGCCATTGGCGGGTTCGCCGGGGGGGCGTGGTCACCGTCCAGCCCAACTTCCTATGAGCACCATCACGCGTCGGCTTGCCATGCTCTGCCTGACGCTCGGGATGCTCACGCCCGCAGCCGCTGAACCGCTCTGGACTCTGTGGCGGGTGGAGGATGGCGCCACCCCTACGAGGCTCAAGATGGGACTAGAGCGCTCGGAATGCGAGTGGGGCCGTCAGTACCTTGAGCGATCGGTCAACGTGTACGTGGAGATCGACCACGACATCGTGCAACTGAGGGAGAGACCAGCCGCGAGGCGGTGGCAGTTCCGCTGTCGCCCGGACGGTGAGGGCCCCGAGTGAGCGTCCCGCGCCGGGTCACCCTTCGCGCCGCCCTCGGCTTCCTTTGTGTCCCGCCTACTGAGCCCGGGCTTCAGCTCCTCCACCGCTGGCTCGACTCCTGGGAAGGCGTGCGCTGGGTGGCAGGGAGCTTGGGCGCCGATCACGCGCTCACCCTCAAGCGTGGTGCGCTCGGCTGGACGGCAACACTCACGTTTGCTCTTACCGCTCTTGAGCCAGCCCGTGTAGTGCACGCTCACGGAGTCGCCGGGCTTGGGCCGCGCGCCCGTGCCCTCGACGATCTCGACGTAGCCGAGCCCGGTGGCGGTCTCGACGATCTGCTCATCCATGATGGAACCCTCCCGTTCTCGTCTGCGTCGTACTGCTCCAGGAAGATACACCTTCCCTCCCAGAGTTCCTGACGCCGCTGCGCGCGGAGTCCCGAGAACGCAGTGGAAGGCGCTGCGCAGCACGAACGTGATTGAGCGACTCCAGAGGACTTCCGTCGCCGCGTGAAAACACAAGACTCGCTGCCACGTGAAGACGCGGCGCTGGTTCTGCTCTTCAGTCTCGTGGCAAGCGGGCAGATCAGGTTGCGTCGGATCGACGGCTGGCGGAGAATCGCCTCGGTGCTCACTCAGCACACGGCAGTGGCGGCATGATGATGATGCGCGCGGCACTCGCAGCCACCCTTACGCTAGGCCTCCTCGCCGCGCCGCTCGCGATCGCGGTGCCGAAGTCAGAGAAGATGGCTCGCGTCGGCATTCTTGGCATCGGTCCGGCTCCCAGCCCCCAGGAGCTGGCGAAGTCCGTCTCGACAAACGCGTTCTGGTTGTCGATGAGACAGCTCGGCTGGGTCGAAGGCCAAAACATGCTCGTCGAGCGACGGTTCGGTGAATCAGCGGATCAGCTCCAGGCAGGCGCCGCTGACCTCGTACGCCTCAAGGTCGATGTACTGTTCATTGCGAGTGTGGGGCTGGCCAAGATCCTCCAGCGGGAGACGAAAACCATACCCATCGTGGTTGGCCGGGCTGAGGGGGATCTCGTTGCCGCGGGACTCGTCGACAGCCTGGCAAAACCAGGTGGCAATATCACAGGGTCACAGCTTCTCAGCGATGATCTCACCCCTAAGCGCCTCGAACTTCTCAAAGCGCTGGTGCCGAATCTTTCACGGGTCGCGCTCCTTCAGGAAGACGTCACCATCTCGGCGGTCCCCCAGATGCGCGCTCGATACGATCAACAGGCCGCTATCGCGGCGCGGACGCTCGGCGTCGAGCTTCATGCGTTCGTCGTGCACCGAGCGGACGACGTCACCGCCGCTTTCCTCGGCATGATGAAGAATCGCGACCAGGGCGTCGTGGTGGAGGAGTCGCCCTTCATGTTCGTCCACCGAAGGGACATCATCGATCTGGCGGCGACGCATCGGATCGCCGCAATCTATGCGCTCCAAGTGTATGTTGAGCCAGGGGGCCTCATGTCCTATGGGGTAAATATTCCCGAGATGCAGCGACGTGCTGCGCTCTACGTGGACAAGATCCTCAAGGGGGCGAGACCGGGCGACTTGCCCGTCGAGCAACCGACGAAGTTCGAGCTCGTCATCAATCTCAAAACCGCCAAAGCGCTCGGGCTCACCGTCCCGCCGCCACTACTGCTGCGGGCGGATCAGGTGATCGAGTAGACCGGGCGAAGAGCCGAGCGAGCGTACCGAGCCAAGTAGCGCGTCCGGCGGTCGAGTTCCTAGTCCAGCCAGTCCTCTTCCTTGAGCTTCCTCGGCAGGTACGTCTTCGTCAGGTAGCGGAAGTCCTTGTTGGCCAGCGCGTCGAGCTCGTACTTGAGGCCGGTGCCGAGCATGCGCTTGATCTCGTCCTGCCAGTGCTTCTTCTGGAACCAGCGGTAGTTGAGCAGCTCCTTGGCCCGGCTGGTGTCCTTGTCGTTGAGCTTGATGCCGACGTTGCGGGGCAGGCCGTAGCGGTCGGGGTCGGCGCTGGACAGGCCGATGAACTTGGCCTTGGGAATGGCCATGCGCTCGCTCTCGAAGGCGAGGTTGATCGAGCCCTGCTTCACGACGGAATAGATGTAGAGGTCGGAACCCGACTGCAAGCGGCGGCCTCCAGCGCCAGCGCGGGGCTTGAGACCACGCCGGATGTCTGGTCCACATATCTCGACGGGAACCTGCGTTTCACCCTCCGATGGCCCGCGAAATCTCCGACGACGTCGTGCGGCTCTTCGCCGCGGTGGGGACGCACCGCGAGCTGGCCAAGGCCGTCGCCGACCGCTTCGGGGGCGCGTCTGACACCGTCGCGCTGTCAGGCGGCTATGGCATGAAGCAGGACATTCCTCCCGAGCTGATCCAGGACATCCAGCGCATCCCGGGCGCGTTCAGCGGCTTCTCGACTGGGTGGTAGCTCGCGGCTCAGACTCCGTGGGCGATCAGCCGCTCCAGATCCCGGGGAAGATCCCGACCTCGCTGGAAGCCGCGCGAGTGAATCAAGCCGACGGCACTGCGCGCAGCTTCGAGGTCGGGAAGCTGCGCCACGCCTAGCAGCTTGACCACATCGACCTGATCTTGCGGTCGGGTGCGGTCATCCCTGGAGAG
>JBGPZT010000023.1:0-23713 GCA_041493915.1 Candidatus Limnocylindria bacterium | reverse complement strand
GTGGTCCGATTTCGCCAAGTTCACGGCCTCGCTCGACGCAGTCGTGCAGCGTTATCCCACTGCTGACAAGACCCTCATGGAACGTGCCGCGGTGGATGGGATGGCACGCGCGATGAACGAGTGCCATACCTACTACCTCACCCCGGACCGCGCGAAGGGCTTCAACCAGCGGCCCGCTCCGGTCAGCGGCATCGGCGTGACCATCTTCCAGCCCGACCCGAGTCAGCCGATCGAAGTGATCGACGTCATCCAGGGCACGCCGGCCGAGAAGGCGGGCGTGAAGAAGGGCGACAAGATCATCCGCGTCAACGGGGAGGACGTCGCGACGCTCACGACCGACGAGGTCGCGAACCGCGTGCGCGGCCCCGAGGGCTCGCAGGTGACCGTCACGTTCCTTCGCGGCACGCAAGAGGTCGAGCTCACGATGGCTCGGGCGCGGTTCCAGAGCCCGCTCTTCACCAGCCGAATGGAGGACGACACCATCGGCTATATCAGGATCCCGCAGCTCATCGCGACCGTGGCCGACGACGTGGGCGCCGCGGCACGCAGCCTCTCGGCGCAGGGCGCGACCGGATGGATCCTCGACCTGCGCGATGACCCGGGTGGCGAGCTCACCGTCGCCGTCAACGTCGCCAGCCTCTTCGTGCAGCGCGGCACGCTCGTCTATCAGATCGGACGTGACGGTCAGCGCACCGCGGTCGACTCGAACCCCAGCAAGTTCCTCGGTCTGAACAAGCCGCTCGTGGTGCTCGTGAACAAGAACTCGGCCTCGGGCTCCGAGATCATCGCGGCCGGCATCCGCGCCAACGGCGCGGGCACGGTCATGGGGACCCAGACGGCTGGGTGTGTGGGGACCGGACAGCCACGCGAGCTACCGGATGGGGGGCTGCTGCTCGTGACCCTGACCAAGATGCAGGACGCCAAGACCGGCGCCGACCTCAACGGGCCGGGGAAGGGCGTCGTGCCGGATAAGGTCGTCGCGGACCCCGCCGACCAGCAGCTCCAGGCCGCGATCACGTTCCTGCGGGGCCACGTCTAGCTCTGCAGCCCCAGCGCGACGAGTCCCGCGACGAGCACCGCCACGCCGAGGTACTGGTTCGGCGCGAGGCGCTCGCGTAGGACCGAGATCGCCAGCAGCGCGGGGATGAGCGGGTACGCCCCGCTCCCGGTCATGACGAACGACGCGTAGCCCGCTGCGATGCCGAGCGCGAGGAGCACGTTCGCGCCCGTATCCAGCACGCCCGTGATCGCGACCAGGGCGAAAGCGGGGCGAACGGCGAGCGGACGGAGCGAGATGCCGCGCGAGACCACGAAGAGCGCGAGGAGCACGACGCTGAACGATCGCTGCACGACGATGAGCGCGAGTCCATCGGTGGCGCGGACGCCGACCGCGAAGATCGTGCTCCACACCGCGAAACCGAGCGTCGCGAAGAACCCGATGCGCACGGCCTCGGTCGGACGGCCGAGCGTCCGCCGGAGCTCGCGGATGTCCGTCGACGCGACCGCGACGCCGACGAACGTGACGCCGATCGCGACGGCCTGCCCGCTCGTGAGACGTTCGCCGAGGAAGATGACGATGAGGACGACGGTGAGCGCCGCATAGCTCGCGACGACCGGGCTCACCACCGCGATCGGTCCGATCGCGAAGGCGCGATACAGCGCCGCGAGCGAGACGATGCCGATCACGGAGAGCAGGGCCGCGTACGGGATCTGTTCCCACTCGAACGTCGGCCAGCGCCCGAGCGCCGCCAGGGTCACGACATAGGCGGCCAGGCCGACGACCTGCATACCGAGCGACGTGCGGACGACGCCGACGCGGCGCGTCGCCATCGCGGCCGCGTAGTCACCGAATCCGAACGCGATGGCCGCGCCGACGCCGTAGAGGAGAGCTTCGATACGTGCTCAGCGCAGGGACGGACCCTGCGACCCCCTAGACCACTAGCTGTCGTGGCGCACGAGTGAGGTTGCGCGAGCCGGTCTCGGTGATGACGAGCATGTCCTCGAGGCGCACGCCCCCGAGCTCCGGAAGGTAGATGCCCGGCTCCACCGTGACGACGTCGCCGGGTGCGAGCGGCTTCGTGCCGGAACGCCCGACGGTCGGCATCTCGTGGATCTCCAGACCCACGCCGTGCCCGGTGCCATGAATGAAGCCGCGCGGCGTGCCGCCGTTCTTGGAGCGCTGCTGCCCGGGCCGCAGCGTGTCGTATCCGGCCTCGAAGATGATGTCCTCGACCAGCTCGTGCACCTCGCGGCCCGTCACACCGGGGCGCAGCGCCTTGATGCCGGCGTCCTGCGCGCGCCTGGTGATCTCGTACATCTTCGCGATCTCCGCCGGCGGCTCGCCCTTCGAGACGGTGCGCGTCATGTCCGCGAAGTAGCGCGTCGTCTTGTGTTGCGGAAAGATGTCCATGACGATCGCCTCGCCCACGCGTAGCGGGCCCGAGCCGATCATGTGGGGATCGGCGGACTGTTTCCCCGGCGCGATGATCGCGCCCTCGGAGACGCAGCCCAGCTCGAGCAGCCGCGACTCGACGATCGCGCGCAGCCGCTCGGCCGTGAACATCTCGCCGTCGAGTTCGAGCGTGCCGTCCTTGCGGACCGTCCCGCGCGTGAGCGCGTCGACGCCTTTCGCCCACGCGTCCTCGGTCGCGCGCTGCGTCGCCTCGAGGGCCTCGATCTCGTCAGGTCTCTTCGCGCGCCGCCGCTCGCTGATCTCGCGGTCGATCACGATCTCGACGCCCGCGTCGCGCAGGCGCTCCGCCATCCCGAGCGGGAAGTACGACCCGACCGCGACGCGCCGCAGGCCGCGCGACCCCAGAAAGCGCTTGATGATCTCAGCGTCGAGCTCTTCGCGCGTCTCCGCGGTCCTCCCGATCTCCTTCGCACCGAACGCGTCGAAGCTGAAGACCTCGCGCGCACGGGACTCCTTGCGCGCGCGGCCCTCCTCGAGGGGGCTCGCGACGATCACGACCTCGCCGTCCTGCTCGAGCGCGATGATCGGATCGGGGGCGAGGAAACGGGTCACGTGATAGACGTCCGGGAACTTGTACCCGTCGGCGTAGAAGAGGAGGGCGTCCCCGCGCCTCTGGGCGTCCTGAGCGGCCATCGCCGCCAAATCTAGGGCGTCTCGCGGCCCTACGCGGGGACCGCTTCCTCGAGCGGCGTCTCCGGCGTGAAACGGAGCGTCGCGACGCGCACACCGACGAGGATGATCGCGCCCCCGACGATCTCGAGTGGCGAGGGACGCTCGCCGAGGATCGTGACCGCCTGGATGAGCGCGAAGATCGGGACGAGGTAGCTGACCATCGAGGCGAGCCCCGCACCGAACCGGCGCACCGCCCAGTAGAAGAGCACAAAGCCGATCGTCGTCGAGAACACGACGAGGTACGCGATATCGAGCCACGCGCCGAACGGCCAGGATGGGACGTCGGCGTAACCGTGCTCCAGGAAGCCGAGCGGGAAAAGCATCGCCGCACCGGCGAGGCAGGCGATCGCGGTCACTCCGAGCGGCGACCCGTGGCGAGTCGTTATGGCTCCGAGGATCGCGTAGACGCTCCAACACGCCGCGCCCCCGAGCATGAGGAGGTCACCGACGAGTCGTTGCCCCGTGAACGTCAGCCCGGTGGCGGCCCCTATGACGACTGCCGCGCCCACCGTCGCTATGGCGAGGCCGATCAGTTTGTTCGTGGTAAGGCGCTCCCCGATGAACGATGCGAAGAGCACCGTAAGAACGGGGTTGATCGTCGGCACGATCAGGGCGCCGTCGGAGGCGGGCGCGATCGTGAGGGCGACGAAGACGAGGGCGTTGTAGCCGAAGACGCCGAACGCCCCCGCCACGATCACCAGCGGGAGCTTCGTGAGACCCAGCGAAGCGCCCGTGGCGCGCGCGACGACGAGCATGAGGATGCCGGCGAGCGCGAAGCGGATCGTCGAGAGCTCGATGGGTGGGATCGCAGCGACCCCGAGCTTGCCGGCCGTCCAGCTGCCACTCCAGCAGAGCGCGACCGTGACGTACGCGGCGAGGGTGAGTAGCGGCTGCCTCGATGTGATCGCGCGATCGTATCGCGCTAGCGGCGCGCGAGCGCCGTCCCTAACGGGCGCGCGACAAGATCGGCCGCACCAATGCACCCGCACCGCGAGCCAGCTCCTCGAGCTGGTCACGACACAGGTCCTCGTCGCGCCGTCGCGCGCGCTCCAACGACGCGAGTCCCGCGACAGCGCGCTGCCGCCCTTCGAGAGCGCGCCCCTCAGCGCACAACACCGCGGCTTCGGCGCGGGCGCGCATGTAATCAAGGACGGTCCCCCCGTCGGCGAGGCCGAGCCACGCCCGCGCCGCACGCGTGTCGCCGCGGTGACGAGCCGCGTAGTACGCCGCCTCGTTGAACAGGATCGCGTCGGCCGCTGTCCAGTTCTCCTTGCGCAGATCCACGGCCGCGTCGAGATGGCGACCGGCGACCTCGATCTCGCCCCGGTCCATCGCGGCCTCGTACAGACAGAGCCGCGCGAAGGGTTCGTTGGGCGAGCGCTCCATCACGCCGAGCAGGCCAGGGTCCCAGTCGCGCGGCCGCCTGCCCGACAGCGCCTCGCCGAGCATCATCGTCGCCGCGAGGATCTGTCCGCACTCACGCGTGCGGAGAAGGAGCGAGAACATCCGCCTCCCGTCGGCGAGCGAGTCTCCAGTGCGCAGCGGGAGGAAATTGAGAACGCCGAGGACGAGTGACGCCTGACCGGCCGATTGCAGCAGGGTAAGCGGACCGCGAAGCTGCAGGCCACCCGCGAGCCACATCGCGACCGCGCCGAACACGATCCCCGCAAGAGGCCCGGCGGCCGTGCTGGCGAACAGGCCCCAGCGCAGCGGGCCGATCGCCGTATTGCGATCCCATGGAATGAGGACCACCCCCGCCTGGAGCGATGGCACGAGCCGCGCGCGCGGCCGACCGTAGTCACGGAGTTCCAGCGGCCCGAGCTGAACGCGCGCGACGCGGAGTCCGACTGCATATCCCACGACGACGTGCGCGAGCTCGTGTACGAGCACGGCCACGATGAGCCCGACGATCACGACGCCGAACGAGAGCCCCAGGACGAGGAGTTGCGCGACGACGCGTTGATCCACGGCGTCATGCTGGTCGACGTGGGCGACGCCGCGGTGGCAGGACGCGATCAACCGCCGTGAAGGCGCATGCTGGCGCGATGGCGGAGACGATCCGGGCGCTGCTCGCCGGGCGCCGCGGCCACTTCCAAATGGAGTCGGGCTATCACAGCGAATGGTGGTTCGAGCTCGGATCGCTCTTCGAACATCCGGACGAGCTCCGTCCGTTCGTCTCGGAGCTCGCGCGACGACTCTTGTCGCATGGCGCCGATGCGGTGTGCGGTCCGCTGATGGGTGGAGCGAAGCTCGCGGAGCTGATCGCGAGCGAGCTGGGCATCGGATGTTTCGTGGCCGAACGGTCCGAAACGCCCGAGCCGGCCGGCTTGTTCCCGATCAAGTACCGGATCCCAGCGGCACGCCGGCAAGAAGTGCGAGGGAGATCGGTCGCCATCGTGGACGATGCGATCAGCGCCGGCTCGGCGGTGCGCGGGGCCTATGCGGATCTCGTCGCCTGCGGCGCGCGCCCGGTCGCGCTGGGAGCGCTCGTCGTGTTCGGCGATGCGGCCGCACGCTTCGCGGCGGAAACAGGCATCGCGCTCGAGGGGATCGAGCGGATGCCGTTCGACCTGTGGCTGCCCGCTGATTGCCTTCTCTGCAGCGCCGGTGTCGCGTTGGACACGGTCGCCGCCCGCGCCGGCTAGCTGATCACCGCCGGCGCAGCAGCGACAGACCCTCAGCGCTGGCGATCTCGTCGAAGCCGAGCGCCTTCAGCGCCGCGACCTCGGCGAGATGCTTCGCGAGGTCGCGGTTCACGCTGGGCGCCGCGTAGTCGAGGATGACGTACTGGGCATCACACGCGTCGAGGCCCACGAGGTTGTAGTTGAAGCGCCGCTGTGGGATCTGCGTGGTGAAGAAATCGCGTGACGATACGGCCGCATCCGCCGGGATCCCGCGCAACGCGACGAGGAAGGACTCGTAGCGCGACTCGCGCGCGAGGATCGGCTGCCCCGAGGGGGCGCGGTCCGGCTCGCCGCGGAGGAACGCGTCCGCGAAATTCAGCGAGAACGGCAGGCCGCCGAACGCGAACGCCAGGAAGAGGCTGCTGACGACGACACCGAGCGTGACACGGCGGCGCCAGCGATCGCTGAGCGCTGCGACCCCGAGGATCGACGCTCCGAGAGCGAGCGGGATGAGCGGAGCGCCGTACTGGTTGTGGAGCGTGTGCTCGCCACCGTAGTCGGAGAGCATCAGATATCCGAGCGGCGGCAGTGATGGAATGAGCGCCCACTTCGACCGTAGCGCGAGGCCGAGACCGGGCCCGAACAGGCTGAGCGCGAAGACCACTTTCGATCCGACCTCGCCTTGTCCTAACACCGCGAGCGCGCGGAGCGGGTCGAGGAGCAGCGTCCGCGCGATCTCGAATTCATCGCGGCCGAGACTCGCGTAACGGCCGAGGTACTGGTACGGAGCGCCCGCGGCGAACGCCGGAATGATGATCTTCAGCGTCACGATGAACGCGACGATGCTGCCGGCGATCACTACCGCGCTGTACCGCCAGCGACCCTGGAACGCGAGCGCGACGCCGAAGCCGACGCCGATGAGCGCGACCTCCTCCTTTGCGAGCAGCGCGACGATGAGAAAGAGGATCATCGGAGCGGTCCGTCGCGTCGCGAGGAAGTACATCGCGAATCCGAGGGGCGCCACGGCGAGCGTGATCTCGTGGAAGTCGTAGAGGGCGATGAAGGAGAGCGGCGCGCTCAACAGATACGCCGCGACCCAGACGAGACGCTGTTCGCTGGTCGGAAGGAAGCGGCGCGCGAGCAGGTAGATCGGCCACACGCCGAGCGTGAGCGCGATCGTCTGGACGACGATCAGCGTCTCGGGACGAGGGACGAGGACGTAGAGCGGCAGGATCAGCAGCAGCGCGGGCGAGAAATGGTCGCCGAAGAAGGAGTGCGGCTCACAGCGCGCGAGGCTGAGCGTCGACTCCATGAAGCGTCCGTGGATGGTGTTCCAGAGGACCTGGTCGAACACCGCGAGGTCCGAAGCGGTCGAGTGGAACGTCCAGTGCCGTAGCAGGGCCAGCCCGCCGAACGCCGTCGCCGCGAGCAATGCGGCGGCGAGCGCGATCCGGCCCTCGGAGCGGGCAAGGAATTCCGAGCGCCGCCCCGCCACCACGCCGGAAAACCTACCCTAGCCGGCGGGGTCCGTGACTCCTTCGAAGAACGCGATCCGAGCGGTCGAGGTCGCCTGGCGGATCGGCCGCAGCGGCTTGTACTCGGGCGAGTCGTACCACTCCAGCGCGCGCGCGAGCGACGGGAACTCGAGGATCACCGTGCGCGGGCCGGGCCATTCGCCTTCGCGAACCTCCATCTTTCCTCCGCGCACGAGATAACGACCGCCGTACTTCGCGATCGTCGCAGGCACGTGCTTCGAATACTCCTGATAGCCCTCGGCGTTGGTCACGTCGACGATCGCGATCACGTACCCCGCCACACGTGCACCTCCCTTCATGGTCGCCGGAGCGCCGGCGCTTGGATCATCACCGCGATACCGACCGCGATCGCGAAGAACAACGCGATCGAGGACGCGACGATGATCGCGAGCTGGCTCGCCGGTGGCCGGCCGCGGCCGGCCGATCGCTGTCCGGCGTTGTCGTGCCACGGCACGAACGCGAGCCAGCTGACGCCGATGTACGCCGCGCTGAGCACGACCAGCCAGAGGCCGATCCCGAGCACCCGCGCCCCCAGCCGCTCCGTTCAGGCGAGCCACGCGGCGTGTTGATCGATGAACGTGACGGCACCGCCCACGATCGGCAGGTTCTGGAGCCAGGCCCACGCCGCCTCGCCGTCCGCGCGCAGCCGGTCGGCGGCGCGGACCCGCGCGATGACGCCGATGGCGAAGGCGAGCATCGCCACGACGCGCCACGTGACCAGCGTGAGCACGCGATCGCGCCGGCGGTCACGCCACCCTTTCTCGCCGTCCTCCGGGAAGAAGCGCGAGCGCTGCCGGTCGCCGGGCGACTCGATCTCCTGCGCCAAGCGCGAGAGGAATTCCTCGCGGTTCGTGAAGTACCCGCCGTGGTCGAGGATCACGTTCATCCAGTTCGTGACCTCGATCTGCTCGTCCGGCCGGCGGATGTGCGGCGGTGTGCTGAGCTCACCACCTGACACAGGGTCGTACGCGGACCAGACGTTGATCCAGCGCATGCTCGCCGGCAGCGGCTCGCGCAAGCGACACGTGCGCGCCGGCACGAGGCGTTTGTCCCACGCATTGTTCAGCGCCGACCCGAACGTGATGAATGTTCTCACGCGCGCGAGATCCGCCGGCAGCACGGCGCCGGAGGAAAGCGCGTCGTACGCGACAACGGTGCCCTGCGAGTGCGCGATCACGGCAATGCGCTCGCATCCGCGCTTCTCGACGAGGAAGTGGATCGCCGCCGCCACGCTGCCGCGGATATGCACGGCCTGGATGTCGTCCCACATGAACGTGTAGAAATCGCCGATCTGGTCCTGGACGAAGTTCCGGAGTCCCATGACGGCCTGCTCCACCGGCCCCGGGATCTGCGCCAGGACGTACAGACCGAGGATCAGCGGGATCGAGAGGACCGCGGCCGCGACGTAGCCGAGGAACAGCAGCAGCGACGAAACGAGCTCGATGATCGCCTTCGGTGACTGGGGCAGCTTGCGGAACGAGGCGACGACCACCTCAGCGAGATTCAGACAACGCACGATCGCGGATTTCAGACCCCACCAGGTCATCTCGTCGAGGTTCGGTGCGCTGAGTCGTGCGGCCCACCACGCCTCGGCGAGGATCCACGTCTGCGCGGGATGGCCCTCGAGCGCATCCAGTTCGAGCGTGAAACGTGCCGGCCGCTCCGCGAGCTCGCCGTACGTCAGGTCGGACGACGTCACGCAGAGGTCGCGGTCGCGCCGCTTGTGCCATTCCTGCAGCCAGTGGAGGAGCGGACCGCCGAACTCGCGGACCGTGTAACTCTCCGACTGCTGGCCGATGCCGTGGACGAAGACGACCCCCACCCGGGTCGCGCCGCCGGTCTGTCCGATGAGGTGCTGCTCCACGGCTTGGCGCTCCTGCATCACGCGACTCGCGCGCCGCGCTGGTACACCGCCCACACGCGCCACATGGCCCTGGGGTCGGAGAGCGGGTCCCCGTGCACGAGCACGAGGTCGGCCGGCTGGCCCTCGTCGAGATGGCCGGCGTGCTCGACGCCGTACAGCGCGCCGCCGTTGCGCGTCGCCGCCGCGAGCGCCTCGTAGGGCTCGAGGCCGGCGGCGACGAGCAGCTCGACCTCCCAGGCGAGATGGCCCGCGCGGACCGAGCCACCGCCGAAGTCGGAGCCGGTCGCGATGGTCACGCCCGCGCGCCTTGCCGCCACGATCGACGCGTACGCGCCTTCTTTCCGCTTCGCGATGCGCTCGCGTCCCTCCGGCGCCGCGAAGCGGTCGATCGTCGTCGTCCGCGCGAACGTCTCCCACGACGCGAACACAGACAGTGTCGAGACGAGCGTCACGCTGTTGCGCTTCATCGTCCGGCAGATGTCGTCGTCGAGCTCCATGCCATGCTCGATCGAATCGACGCCGGCCTCCGCAGCGACCCCAGCGCCAGCGAGATAGCCCGAGTGGGCCGCGACCCGCGCGCCGCGGGCGTGCACCGCCTCCACGGCCGCGCGAACGTCCGCGACCTCGAACGGCGAGTCCTTCACGCCACCGGGCGCGTCCATGTAGAACTTGACGAGGTCCGTGCCGAGATCGAGCTGCGCGAGCGCAGCGTTCTTCAGTTGCGGCCCGTCGACGGTCACCCACATCGCGGGATAACCGGTCTTTCCGATCCACGTGCCCGCCACCCGTATGTACGGGGCGCCTGGCTTTCCCTTCAGCTCGTCGCGGACGCCGATCGAGAGCGGCAGGCCTTCACTCGTCGGCGCGCCGACATCGCGTGACCATAGGATGCCGGCCTGCGCGAGGCGCTTCGCGTTGTCGCGCGCGACCTGTCGCAGGACCGGAGCCGGATCGTCGCCGCGCACGATCCAGTGACTGCCGCCCTGCATCGTGAGGTGGCTGTGGCAATCGACCATCGCGGGAACGATCGTCGCGCCACCGGCGTCGACGACCTCGGCGCCCGTCGTGTCGGCCGAGTCATTGGGCCGGATCCACGAGATCTGCCCGTTCTCGATCGCCAGGCTGACGCCGGTGCGGAGCGAGCCGGAGGTGCCGTCGGCGAGCGCGGCGTCATGGAGGACCGTCCGGGTCATGAGTCGGTCCAGTCAAGCACGACCTTGCCGCATTGTCCTGAACGCACGACCTCGAACGCCTGGGCGAACTCCTTCGCCGGAAACCGGTGCGTGATCACCGCGGTGATGTCGAGCCCGCTCTGCAGCATCGAGCCCATGCGGTACCAGGTCTCGAACATCTCGCGTCCGTAGATCCCCTTGAGAGTGAGCCCGCGAAAGATCACCTGGTTCCAGTCGATCGGGATCTCCCGATCGGGGATCCCGAGCAGCGCGACGCGGCCGCCGTGGTTCATGAACGCGAGCATCGAACGGAGCGCATCGGGGCTGCCGGACATCTCAAGTCCGACGTCGAAGCCCTCGAGCATGCCGAGCTCCGTCATCACGGCGTCGAGCGTCGTCGTCGTGTAATCCACGGCGAGCGTCGCACCCAGCCGGCGCGCGAGCGCAAGGCGATAGTGGTTGCGGTCGGTGACGACGACGTGGCGAGCGCCGACGAACTGGCAGACCGCCCCGGCCATGACGCCGATCGGGCCGGCGCCGGTGATGAGCACGTCCTCGCCCGCGAGCTCGAACGACAACGCGCTGTGCACGGCGTTCCCGAGCGGGTCGAGGCACGCACCGATCTCGTCGGGCATGCCGGGGGGGAGTACGTAGGCGTTCGACGCGGGCACCGCGACGTACTCGGCGAACGCGCCCGGCCGCTGCACCCCGATCCCGACCGCGTTGCGGCAGAGATGACGACGACCGGCGCGGCAATTCCGGCAATGTCCGCACGTCACGTGGCCCTCGACCGCGACGCGCTGGCCCGCCTCGAACCCCGTCACCTCGCTGCCGATCTCCGCGACCGATCCCTCGAACTCGTGGCCGATGACGAGCGGCACCGGGATGGTCTTCTGCGCCCACGCGTCCCAGTTCCAGATGTGGAGGTCCGTGCCGCAGATCGACGTGTAGTGGACGCGCACGAGAAGGTCGTTCGGGCCGATCGTCGGACGCGGGGCGTCCTCGAGCCAGATCCCCGGCTCGCGTCGGCTCTTCACGAGCGCGCGCACTAGCTCAATCTCTCGGCTTTGCCGAGGAGACACGCTTCAGGGCTGGTGGACTCGCTCCTCGCAGCGAAGCCGCTCGTCGCTCGACCTGTCACTTGATCACCCCGAGGGCGCGACCGACCTTCGCGAATCCCGCCACCGCTCGATCGACGTGCTCGAACGTGTGCGCCGCCGAGAGCTGCACGCGGATACGCGCCTGATCGCGTGGAACGACCGGGAACGAGAACGCGATGACATAGATGCCCTCGGCGAGCAGCCGGTCGGCCACTTGTGTCGCGAGCTTCGCGTCGCCGAGCATCACGGGAACGATCGGGTGCTCGCCCGCGACTAGCTTGAAGCCGTTCGCTGTCATGCCTCTCCGGAAGCGCGCCGCGTTCGCGAAAAGCCGGTCGCGAAGCTCGCCGGCCGACTCGATGAGGTCGAGCACGGCGATCGAGGTGGCGGTGATGACGGGGGCTAGCGTGTTCGAGAACAGGTATGGCCGGCTGCGCTGCCGCAGGAGCTCGACGATCTCCTTTCGCCCGCTCGTGTACCCGCCGGACGCGCCGCCGAGCGCCTTGCCGAGCGTGCCGGTGAGCACGTCGACGCGCCCAACGACGCCGCGCGCCTCGTGCGATCCTCGGCCATGGGCTCCCATGAAGCCGACGGCGTGCGAGTCGTCGACCATCACGAGGGCCCCGTTCCTCTCGGCGAGATCGCAGATCGCGCCGAGATCCGCGACGATCCCGTCCATCGAGAACACGCCGTCGGTCGCGATGAGCTTGAAGCGGCAGGACGCCGCATCCTTCAGCTGCCGCTCGAGATCGACCATGTCGTTGTTCGCATAACGGAAGCGCTTCGCCTTGGACAGACGGACGCCGTCGATGATGCTCGCGTGATTGAGGGCGTCGCTGATGACCGCGTCCTCTTCACCGAGCAACGTCTCGAACAGGCCGCCGTTCGCGTCGAAGCAAGAGCCGTAGAGGATCGTGTCCTCCGTGCCGAGGAATCGCGTCAGGCGATCCTCAAGCTCCTTGTGGATGTCCTGCGTGCCGCAGATGAAGCGGACCGACGACATCCCATAGCCCCACCGATCGAGCGCGGCGTGTGCGGCCGCGAGGACCCTGGGATCGTCTGAGAGTCCGAGGTAGTTGTTCGCGCAGAAGTTGATGACCTCGAGGTCGGGGCGGACCGCGATCTCAGCGCCCTGCGGTGAGCTGATGATGCGTTCCTTCTTGTAGAGACCGCCCTCGCGGATCGAGGCGATCTGCTCGCGGAGCGAATCGAGGAAACGCTGATCCATGGCCGCCAGCATCATGGCACCGGCGGCCGGAGCGCGCGCTATTGGAGCGCGAGCACCTTCTTGATCGCGTTGATGAGCTCGATCGGGCCGAACGGTTTCATTAGGTAATCCGAGGCGCCGACCGCGCGGCCCTCGGCCAGGTCAGCGGGCTTGTCGTGCGCGCTGAGCATGACGACGGGCACGTCGCGCGTCGTTGCGTCTCCCTTCAGCGTGCGGCAGACATCGAAGCCATCGGACTTGAAGCCCTCGAAACTGACGTCGAGCAGCACGACGTCCGGCTTCGCTGTCTTCACGAGCTCTGGGACCGCCCCGGGATCTCCGGTCTCGACTACGCTCCAACCCTGGCTCGACAACGTGATCCGGACAAGTTCACGCATGTGGTTGGAGTCGTCGGCGACCAGAACTGTGAGCACTTCGGCCGGACGATAGCAGCGCGGCCAAGCGAGGCAGTGCCGAGCCTCAGCCGGGCGTCCCATCCTCCGTCGGGAACGCCCCGATGAGCGCGCCACTGGTGCGCGCATCCGCGACGAGCTCTTCCCACACGCGCTCGAGGCTCGCGGCGTCAGGCCCGCGCTCGCCACGACGGAGCGCGAGCAACGCCGTCGCGCACGCGCGAAGTGACGGCGCCGAGACGATGACGCCGTCCGAGCCGCGTCCGACGCTTTCGGCATCCGCCGCGGCGCGATGCGCGGCGACGTATTCGTCAACGTCGTCCGGCGGCAGGCCGAGGAGTGGCGTGCCGTCGGCGAGCAGGATCGACACGACGTCGTACGGCGTCATGGTGCGGTTCGAGACGCCGCGGCCGGCGACATAAAGGACGTCGTTCAGGCGCAGGGTGATGCGGCCGTCCGGCGCGAGGGCGTCGGCGCGGGCCAGGATCCGCGTGGCGACGGTCAGCTCGGTGGCGGGCTGCTCGCGGATGAGCACCCCTGTAGCGTGGCACGCCATGGAACCCGGATGCCAACCTGGTCGTCCCAGTGGCATGCGCTCGATGCTCCTCGCGCTCGCGCTCCTGGTCACGTCCGCCTGCGGCGGAGGGGCGGCCAACCGCGCCGCCGACATCGCGGGCATCGTGACGAGCGTCAGCGGGCGGACCGACGGCGTGACCGTCCTCGTCGAGTCGGATCCGTCCACTCCGACGGCCGGCCAAAAAGCCTCCGTCGCGGTCACGAGCGCGACACGGGTCACGCGGCGAGCGCAGGGCGGCGATGTCGCGGCGACGATGCGTGAGCTCGTTCCCGGTTCGGTGGTCGAGGTGTGGTTCGACGGGCCGGTCGCGATGTCCTATCCGGTCCAGGGCAAGGCGCAGGCGCTGGTGATCGTCCGCTAGGAGACAATCGGTCGTGGCCGTCACGTTCGGCGGCTCGGTGGTGCTTTGAAGGAAGAGATGGACGTGGCCGAGCGTCTGCGCCTGGGGACCGTCCCGGGGCGGGGCTTGCCACCGGCCTTCGAAGAGCTGTTCCGGAGGGAGTACTCCAGGGTGGTCGCGATCGCGCACCGCGTGGTGGCCGATGCCGATGAGGCCGAGGACGTGGCACAGGACGTCTTCGTCTCCTTCTATCGGAAGCACCCAGCAGAAGCGCACTACGCCGCGCCGTGGCTGTACGCCGCGGCCGCGCACACGGCGCTGAACGTCCTCCGCTCGCGCGAGCGGCGCGGGAAGCGCGATGCGGTCGAGGCGCTGCGCCGCGACGCCCAGGCACCGGATCCGGCGCAGGCCGCCGAGACGGCCGAGACCAGATCCGAGGTCCGCGCGGCACTCGCGCGCCTGCCGGACCGGAGCGCTGCGCTACTGGCGCTTCGCTACAGCGGACTCAGCTACGAGGAGATCGCCGCGGCGCTCGGGCTGCGGCAGTCGAGCATTGGAACGCTGCTCCGCCGCGCGGAAGACGCGTTCCGGAGGGAGGTCACCACATGAGTGACATAAAGGAAATGCTTTCGGTCGCAGAGGCGAAGGTGGATACGGAACGGGCGCTCGCGCGACTGCGCGGACGCGTCGACGCCGAGCGCATCACGCCGGTCAGCCGGGGGTCTTCGGGTCCCCGCGGCATCGCGGTGAACATCTGGTTGAAAGGGCTCGCGGCCGCGGCGACCATCGCGCTCGTCGCGACGCTGCTCACCGTGAGCGGCCTCGCGGAGACGATCCTCACGATCTTCGAGCCGAAGCAGCTCGTCGCCGTTCCGATCACGATCAGCGATCTGAGCGGCGCGCCCAGCTTCGAGACCTACGGGACGCTGACGTGGACGGAGCAGCCGCGTCCGTATGACGTTCCCGACCGGGCTACGGCGGCGCGCGAGAGCGGCATGACCGTGCTCACGCCGGGCAGCCTGCCCGCGGGCGTCGGCGCGGCGCGTTACGGCGTCATGCCGAAGACGACGGCCACCTTCACCTTCAGCGCGGACAAGACGCGGCAGGCCGCCGCGGCGCAGAAGCGCACACCACCTCCGATGCCCGCGAACATCGATGGCAGCAAGCTCTTCATCACCGGCGGGCCCGCGGTCGTCGCGTACTACGACGACGGCACGAGCGCCACCGGTGTGACCGGTGCGACCGGCGCCACCCCGTTCTCCGGGATGCCAAAGCTCATCGTCGCGCAGGGCAAGCCCCCGGTGGTGCAGTCGGATGGCGTCACGGTCGAGCAGCTGCAGAGCTACCTGCTCGCGCAGCCCGGCATCTCGCCGCAGCTCGCCGCACAGATCCGCGCGATCAAGGACCCGTCGAGCACACTTCCGGTCCCGATCCCCGTCGACATGGCGACATCGAAGAAGGTCACCGTGCAGGGCGTCGAGGGGATCTTCGTCGGTGACTCGACGGGCCTGGGCAGCGCGGTCATCTGGCAGAAGGACGGGATCGTGTACGGCGTGGCCGGCACGCTCACGGAGGAGCAGATCCTGGCGGTGGCAAACTCGCTCCATTGATCGACGCGCCCGCGATACGCACGCACGAGCTGGCCAAGCGATACGGGAGCATCACCGCGCTCGCGGGCCTGACGATGACCATCCCACGCGGCGACATCTTCGGCTTCCTCGGACCGAACGGCGCGGGCAAGACGACGGCGGTGAAGCTGCTCCTTGGACTGACGCCGCCGACGTCGGGTGACGGGCAGGTGCTCGGCGCGGCGATCGGCGATCGCGACGCGCTCCGCCGCGTCGGCTACCTGCCCGAGCTGTTCCGCTATCAGTCCTGGCTCAGCGCGCGCGAGGTGCTGGCGCTGCACTGCGAGCTCGCGGGCATCGACCGCACCGCATGGCAGCGCGAGATCGAGGACGCACTCGCGATCGTCGGGCTCTCCGACCGTGGATCGGGCCGGATCGGCACGTTCTCAAAGGGGATGCAGCAACGGCTCGGCCTCGGCGTCGCGCTCCTCGGCGCACCTGACCTCGTCGTCCTCGACGAACCGACGAGCGCGCTCGATCCGGTCGGCCGGCACGACGTGCGCGAGATCATCCGGGGTCTCGGCGAACGTGGCACGACGGTCTTCCTCAACTCGCATCTGTTGAGCGAGGTGGAGCAGGTCTGCCACCGCGTCGCCATCGTCGATCGCGGTCGCGTCGTCGCCGAGGGCACTCTCGATGAGCTCCTGGGCGGTGACACCGTTCGGATACGCGCCACCGGCCTCGATCGCGCAGCAAAGACGGGCCTGGCCCAGTACGGGCAGCTCGACGTCGAAGGTGACTGGCTGGTCGTACGCGGGATCGATACCGATCGCGTGCCCGAGCTCGTCGCCGACATCGTGCGGCTCGGGGGCCGCGTCCACGCCGTCGAGCCGCGACATGAGTCGCTCGAAGATCGTTTCCTGCGGCTCCTCGGGCAACCGAACTAATGCTCGCCCTCACCATCGCCCGGCTTCAGCTGCAGGAGCTGCTGCGCCGTCGACTCTTCCTCGTCCTCCTGCTTCTCACGATCGTGGTCATCGCGCTCACGACCTGGGGGTTCTCGCGGATCCCGAGTCTGGGTGAAGGACGCGCGCGCCCGATCAGCGAAGTGGAGATCGCGGCCGTCGCGTCGCAGCTGCTGATCCTGGTGATGTTCATGTTCAGCTTCGTGCTCGCATTCTCGGCCGTGTTCGCGGCATCGCCCGCGATCTCCGCGGAAGTCGAGTCCGGCATCACGCTCGCGATGCTCGCCCGCCCCATCACGCGGCTCGAATACGTCGTGGGTAAGTGGCTCGGCCTCGTCGCCACCGTGCTCATCTACGCCATACCCGCGGCCGTCGTGCAGATGCTGCTCGTACGGGTGGTCGTCGGCTACTCGCCACCGCACCCGCTCGAATTCCTCGCGTTCGTGATCGGCGAGGCGGTCGTCATCCTCACGCTGTCATTGCTCCTCTCGACACGCTTCGCCGGCATGGTCGGTGGCGTCAGCGGACTCATCCTGTGGGGACTCGCGTGGATGGGCGGCATCGTCGGCGGCGTCGGGCTGGTCTTCGAGAACGCGACGCTCACGCACGTCGGGACCGTCTCGAAGCTGATCCTGCCGACGGATGGCCTCTGGCGCGGCGCGGTGTGGAGCCTCGAGCCCGCATCGCTCATCGCCGGGGCGCGCGCGGCCGGCGCAGCGGCAGCCGCGAATCCCTTCTTCGCCGCGGACCCTCCCGGCGCCGCCTACATCGCGTGGTGCGTCGTGTGGATCGCGGCCATGCTCGCGCTCTCCGTGTGGAGCTTCACACGGAAAGAGCTCTGATCGGCGGCTACGATGAGCGCGTGACCGACAAGAATTTCCAACGCACGGCGAGCTGGTGCGCCTATGCGATCGCCGGTCTGTCGTTCCTGTACGCGGCGGTGTACCTCGGCCCTGTGCGCGGCGACCCGACGAACACGGCGGCATCCGCGCTCGCGAATGGCTTCATCGGTCTGTCAGGGATCCTGGCGACCTTTGCGGTGATCGCGGTCGGCGACAGGGTGGACGGGGCCGCCGGCCGCTGGCTTCGTGTCGTCGGCGTGGGCTGGGCGCTGCTGTCCGCAGCACACGGCGCGTTCTCCGCGATATCCGACATGCAGGGTCTGGCAACGGGCGATCTCTCGGCGACCGACCCGCGCGGGTTCGCGACGTTCGGCCTTGCCGGCCTCTGGTCGATCGTCCTCGGGCTGGCGATCCGTTCAGGCACGTCGTTCCCCCGCACGCTGGGCGCGGTCGCCCTCATCAACGGCATCGACCTCCTCGTGCTGTTCTTCGCGACGGCGACCGGCGCCGGAACGCTCGTTCTCGTCACCGGCGGCCTCGCCTCGGTGATCCTCGGTCCCCTCCAGTGGGCGTGGATCGGCCGTGCGATGATCCAACGATGAACACGATCAATAGAGTCTTGACTATTCCCACCAACTAGACGACCGTGCCGCATCCCGTACTTAGAGAGGATGCGCAGGAATCGCAACGACACTCACAAATGTCCCAGGCGCCCGGTCACATTCAGAACTGCAAACACTCCACACACCAACTCGATCCCGGGCAGCGCTAACACCTCGGGTTCCCATCGTCGGCAAAGCAGCGATCTACACACGCGTCTCCACTGACAAGCAGCAAGATGGTGCGAGCCTCGACGTTCAACTTGATGCACGCCGTCTCTACTGCGAAAGCGATGGGCTCATCGTGGTCGCCGAGTTCAGAGACGTGCTGTGACCGGCCGAATAGCAGCACCAATCCAGAGACGACTTCCCACAGGTCGTGCCGCATCCGTTCTCTTAGAGAAGATGTGCACGAATGATTACGACGTCTGAATCGGATTTACCTCGAGAGTCCATCGTGAATCTTTTCATCTAATGGTCCTCGAATCAGTAACACTCGCCGGCTCGCATCGTTGGACAAGGACTTTGCGCAGCACTCGCCTGTCAGTCCGTTCAGGATGCGATTGGCTTCAATCGTTACGAAGAAAAGCGAGACGTTGCCGCGAGTCAAACGTTAGCCAATCAGATGCGACTGCTTCTCACGGTCGCGGCAACGGTTCTGATGTTCAGCATCTCCGTCGTCGCGCCATCCACACAAGCATCAGCTGCGGCTCTGCCGCCGCTGCCGTCGGCATGGCCCACGACGATGCAGCTCGGACAGAGCAGCTCACCCGGTGGTGCATCGAGCATGCGCGCGATCGCGCCCTTCGCCTTCCGATATCAATACCTCGCGGGTGGCGTGAATACCGGCGGCGGATGGGCTACCTGGAACGCGAATGGGTCGTTCGTGACGAACTATGTCCAGGAGTCTGTCGCCAACGGAATGACGCCGGTCTTCACCTATTACATGATCAGGCAGTCCAATCCGGGCAGCGGTGATGACGCGACCGCGATCACGAACAATCTTGGGAACGTCTCGACCATGCAGTCGTTCTTCGGTGACCTCAAGCTCTTCATGCAACGGGCGGGTGCGTTCCCCTCGAACCGAGTCGTTCTGCACCTCGAGCCGGATCTCTGGGGCTTCGCCAATCTTCGATCGGGTGGCGACAACGCGGCTACTGTCGCCGCGAAGGTCGGCAGCACGGGGATGAGTGAGCTCGCCGGACTGCCCGACAACATGGCTGGCGTCGCACAGGCCGCGCTGCGGCTGCGAGATCGATACGCGCCGAACGTGCTCGTCGCCTATCACCTCTCGGTGTGGGGCACAGGAAACGACATCATTTACTCGGATCCAAGCAACGCGACGGTCGACGCGCTTGCGTCGCGCGCCGCCGCCTTCTACCGCTCGTTGAACGCGAATTTCGACATCGCCTTCGTTGACACGAGCGACCGCGACGCAGCCTTCAAGCAGTACCAGTACGGCGACGGCGGCGCGTCTTGGTGGAACGACGGGGACTACGCGCGTCATGCGCGATTTGTCGGCGGCTTCGTCAGCGGATCCGGAAAACGAATGGTGCTGTGGCAGACGCCATACGGCAACACCAAGATGCGCGCACAGAACAACACCTGGGGGCACTACCAGGACAACAAGGTCGAGCGATTCCTCGATGACGCGGCGCATACTCAGCTCACCGCGTATGCGAACGCGGGCGTTGTCGCCATCCTGTTCGGCGGCGGTGCGGGCGGCACGTCCTGCGCCTGCGACGGTGTGGGCGATGGCGTGACGAATCCCGCCGCGATCGACGGCAACGCGGTCATGTCCTACAACTCCGACGACGATGGCGGCTACTTCAAGAACCGCACTTCGGCGTACTACGCGGCGGGACCGATGGCGTTGCCCGCTGCGGGGATAAGTCCCACGCCGACTCCGACGCCAACGCCGACCCCGACCCCCACGCCGACTCCGACTCCGACCCCGACTCCCACCCCGACGGCGTCAGCCAAACCGAGCTTCAGTTCCAGCGGTGGCGCATTGCCCGCGGCCGTCTCGCGTCTCAACCAGGTGAACGTCACCGCGGCCGTCACGAGCGCGACCGCCATGACCGCGCTCGTCGATGTGGAGATCTACGGCCCGAACGGCGCGCGCGTGGCGCAGAGGGTATTCGATGCGCAGAGCTTCGCCGCCGGCCAGCAGCGCACCTACGCGGTCCCGTACGACGTCCCATCGAACGGCGGCCTCGGCACATACACGGTGAAGGTCGGCGTCTTCTCCGCAGGTTGGGGCACGCTGTACAACTGGAATGACCGCGCGACCTCGTTCTCCGTTCGGTAAGGATCGGGAGCGGCTGGGACCCCACTTCCCCCATGATTTTCGGGAACCGGTGCGCGGGGACCGCATGAAGTTCATTGCGCTCTCGACTACTCGCATCGTTGGTATGCTCGAACTAGGACATGGAATTGCGGCACTCGATGCTAGGTGATTGGGAATGTTCAACACCATAAAGATCGTCGGCCTTCTGACGCTCCTGACCCTGCTTCTCATCGCCGCGGCACGGATCTTCTTCGGCCCGGCCGCGGTGCTGCCGGCACTGCTCATCTCGTTCGTACTCAACTTCGGCACCTGGTGGTTCAGCGACCGCATCGCGCTGTCCTTCGCGGGCGCGAAGCCGGTCACCGAGGCCGAAGCGCCTGACCTCTACCGCATCGTTGGCCGCGTCGCCGAGACCGCGGGCCTCTCACGGCCGCGCATCTTCGTCATCGATCAGCCCGCGCCGAATGCGTTCGCCACCGGCCGCGACCCGGAGCACGCCGTGGTCGCCGTCACGCGAGGCATCCTCGACATCGTGACCGAGCGCGAGCTGACCGGCGTGCTCGCTCATGAGCTTGGTCACGTGCGTAACCGCGACACCTTCGTGATGGCGGTCGTGGCGTCGGTCGCAGGCGCGATCAGCTATCTCGCGCAGATGGCGCAGTGGTCGATGTGGTTCGGCGGCGGTCGCGATCGTCGCGATTCCGGGTCGCTCGGGATGATCGGGATGATCCTCGGCATCATCCTGCTGCCGCTCGCGGCGATGCTGATCCAACTCGCCGTCAGCCGCTCGCGCGAATACGGTGCCGACGATCAGGGCGCGGAGATCTCGCACGATCCGCTCGCGCTCGCGTCCGCCTTGCGCAAGCTCGATTCCTACAGCAAGAAGATCCCGCTTCCGGTGAATCCGTCGGTGGCGCCGCTCTTCATCGTTCAACCCCTGTTGCCCGGTGGGCTCACGGGTTTGTTCTCGACGCACCCGCCGATCGCGGATCGCATCGCACGGCTCGAGAAGATGGCGGGCGCGGAGCTCGCGGCGCAGCTCTAGGCGGCCGGCCTCAGCGCTCCTCGACGATCGTCGTCTTCGCGTTGCCGAGGATGGACCAGTGCGTCATGTCCTTGCCTGGTCGCGCCCCATGCCAGTGCTTCGTGTTCGCGGAGATGAACGCGACGTCGCCGGTCGAGACGTCGTGCCTCTCGTCGTCGGTCGCGACCAGACCCTCGCCCTCGGTGATGACGAGGATCTGATCGGTCGAGTGCACGTGCGGCTTGTTCACGGCGCCGTTCTTGAAATGCACCTCCGAGAGGCGCAGGTCGCGGCTCTCCTCGCCGACGGCGGTCTGGTAATCGACCTCGCCGACGAAGATCGGATTGTCGGACCGCTCGCGTCCGGCCTTGGTCACGCGGATCACCCGCACGCGTCGATTCTGGCGCAAACTGGAGCATGGTGACGGCTCTGGTGCTCATCCACGCTTTCCCGCTCAGCGGCGCGATGTGGGAGCACGAGCGCCGCACGCTGCGCGATGTGGCCGATCCGATCATCGCGCCTTCGCTCCCGGGATTCGGCGGTACCGCGGTGCCGCGCGGCGATGTCTCGATGGACGATTACGCTGACAGCATCGTGGCCGCGATGGACGCGGCCAAGATCGAACGCGCCGCGGTCGCCGGACTGTCCATAGGCGGCTATGTCGCGTTCGCGATGTGGCGTCGCCACCGCGGCCGCATCGAGCGCCTCTTTCTCGCCGACACGCGCGCCGAAGCCGACACGGAGGAGGCGCGGGACCGTCGTCTGCGCCTGGCTGCGCTCGTGCGCGAGCATGGGATCGAGGCGTTGTTGAAGGCGCCGCCGCAGTGGCTGCTCAAGGGGTCGCCGCACTGGGATCCGCTCCTGAAGATGATCCGCAGTCAGCCGCCCGAAGCGGTCGCGCAGGGAAGCATCGCCATGGCCCATCGACCCGACAGCCGGCCGGATCTGCCGACGATCGACGTTCCGACCGCGGTCGTCGTCGGCGAGGAGGATGCGATAACGCCGCTCGAGATGTCGCAAACGATGAGCGACGCGATCCCGAGCGCGACGCTGAGCATCATCCCCGGTGCGGGACACATCGCCAATCTCGAGGCGCCCACCGCGTTCGGGGTCGCGCTGCGCGCATGGCTTCGACGGACGGCGTGATCGTCCGCGCGACGGACGTCGCGCGCGTGTATCCCACCGGTGCAACAGCGGTGTCCGCGCTCGACGGTGTGACGCTCGAGGTGCGGCGGGGCGAATTCCTCGCGGTGATGGGGCCGTCGGGGTCGGGCAAGTCGACGCTGCTGAACATCATCGCCGGCCTCGAACGCCCAACGCGCGGGGCGGTCGTTGTCGATGGCGCGGATCTTTCCGCGATGGATGAGGCGACTCTCGCGAGCTATCGGCGCGAAAAGGTGGGCATGATCTTCCAGGCCTTCAACCTGCTTCCCCGCTACCGCGTCGTCGAGAACGTCGCCCTGCCACTGGTGTTCGCGGGCATCCCGCGCGAAGCACGGCTCGCACGCGCACGCGCGGTCCTGGACCGTCTCGGCATGGGGCCGCGCGCGGATCATCGACCCAGCCAGCTCTCGGGTGGCGAGATGCAGCGCACGGCGATCGCGCGCGCGTTGGTGACCGAGCCGTCGCTGCTCCTCGCTGACGAGCCGACGGGCAACCTCGACTCCGCGAACGGCGAGGCGCTGCTCGCCGTCATCGCGGAGCTGCACGCGCGCGGGCAGACGGTCGTGCTCGTCACGCACGACGCGGGCATCGCCTCACGCGCGGAGCGCACCGTGCGGATGCGCGACGGGCGGATCGTGAATTGAGAGCGTCGGATCTCTTCGATCTCGCGTTCGGCAATTACACGCGCTCGCGGCTGCGCTCGACGCTCACCACCCTCGGCGTCGCGATCGGCACCGCGCTCGTGGTGCTCCTCATCGCACTCGCAACGGGCGCCGAGGACAATGTGAAGCGGTCGATCTTCTCCATCGGAGATCTGCGGCTCGTCACGGTGCAGCCGTTCCAGCCGGGCGCCACCGGACTTTCGGCGGTGACGCGCACGATCGGCGACGACAACGTCGCGAAATTCAAAGCGATCCCGCACGCGCAGTCCGTCTACCGACAGTACGACGCGCCGCTCGGCACGCTGCTCGAGGGCGGCGAGGACGCGGCCATCCGCCCGCAGGGGATCGAGGCCGGGGCACCCGTCGATCGCGGCGATCTTCTCGCGGGCCGTCACCTCGAGTCGAACGAGCACGCGGTCGCGGTCATCCCGGGTAACCTCGCGCGCCTCGTCGCCGCGACGCCTGACGCCGCGGTCGGAATGAAGGTGACGCTCCGGCTCGGTGGCGCGGTGAAACTGGGCAGCACGCGCATCAGCGGCAGCGGCACGCCGCGCGACTACATCGTGACGGTCGTCGGCGTCTTCGACGAACAGGCCTCGCAGACATCGGTGCGGATCCCGCT
>JBGPZT010000033.1:0-18894 GCA_041493915.1 Candidatus Limnocylindria bacterium | reverse complement strand
TGCGGACCGAGGTGGAGCGCATCGTGTCGCTCGGCGTGGAGATCCGCCTCAACACCGCGCTCGGCCGTGACGTCACGATCGACGGGCTGAAGAACGACGGCTACCGAGCGATCCTGCTCGCCGCGGGCGCTTCGAAGAGCCAACCGCTCGGCGTGCCAGGTGAGGACGCGGAGGGCGTCTGGCCGGCGACGGTGTTCCTCAAGAAGGTCAACCTCGGCGAGCCGGCCGAGCTCGCGGGTGACGCGCTCGTCGTCGGCGGCGGATCGACCGCGATGGACGCGGCACGGAGCGCCTGGCGAGCCGGCGCGCGCAGCGTGCGCGTCCTGTATCGGCGCACCCGTGAAGACATGCCGGCGCAAGCCGACGAGCTGCGCGCGGCGGAGCACGAGGGTGTCGTCATCGACGCGCTCGTCGCGCCGGTGGAGATCGTGCGCAAGAACGGATGGATGACCGGCGTCCGCTGCATCCGCCTGAAGGTCACGGGCCGCGATGCCGACGGCCGCAGCGCCGTGGCTCCCGTGCCGGGGAGCGAGTTCATGATCGAGGCGACGAGCCTATTGATCGCGGTCGGCGAAGCGCCTGACCCGTCGATCCTCCCGCAGGGCTCGAGCATCCAGGTCGCGGCCTGGGGCGGGGTCGTTGTCGACACCGAGAATCTCGTCACCGCGCAGGCCGGCATCTTCGCCGCGGGCGACGTCGCGACCGGCCCACGCAGCGTGATCGAAGGCGTCGCGCAGGGCCAGCGCGCCGCGTGGGCGATCGACCGTTATCTGCGCGGCCTTCCCGCCGAGCGGTACGTCGCGCCCTGGCGCACGAACCCGTCACTGATGGCGACCCAGACCGTGCGCGTCGATCTCATGCCCGGCACGCGCGCAGAAGCCGCGCTCGCGCGTGTGAATCGCTCGGGTGCGAACGGCTCGAGCGAGGTCTCACTCGGTTTCGAAGAGCGGACGGCACGCGCCGAAGCGGCGCGCTGCCTGCGGTGTGACGTCGTCACCGCGTGCGAGGCCGTCGACGTGATCAGAAGGAGGTTCGCATGACCAGCGACCAGCTTGCCACCGCGATCATCAAGGCGTTCCTTGACGGAGGAGAGGGCTTCCTCGAGGGCACGCTCGCGGCCGCGCTTCCCATCTTCTGGCTCCTCGCGCTCGCGCTCCACCTCGCGCGGCCGCGCATGCTCGAGACGACGCGGAAGTTCTCGCTGCGACTCGCAGCCGACATCTGGTGGGTGCTCTACACCGGCCTACGCGACGGCCTGATCGTCGTCGCTTTCATCATGAGCTTCATGTTCCTGTTCCCGGACGTACTGGTGTCGCAGGCACTTCCCATCGGCGGCTCGATCGCCGCGGCCGTTCTCTTCGCCGTCCTGCTGACGAAGCTGGTCGCCGATGCCGACGACGACCCTCGCGCTTTCCGCATCGTCTCCTACCTCTTGGCCGCGGGGGCCACCCTGTACATCGTGCCGACGCTCGCGGGCGTGCAGGTGAGCGCTCTGGAGCTCGGTGACCCATGGACCGGCCTTGGTCAGGCGCTCGTGACGTCGACGAACCAGGCGCTCGCGATCGGGCTCTGGTGGATCTCGATCATCGCGATCGGCGCGATGGGGATCGTCGCCGTTTGGTTCAACCTTCGCGCGCCCGGCGCGACTCTTGGGAGGGCAGTCCGATGACACCCGAAGACATCACCAACGCGATCACGCAGGCGCTCGTGCTGGGTGGCCAGCAGTGGCTCGTGGCGACGATCGGTGCGTTCGTGCCCGCGCTGTGGGCGCTCACGCTGATCTTCCACCTGTCACGCCCGTATGTGCTGCGGACGCTCCGCAAGCTGTCGCTGCGCTTCGGTGCGGACGTGTGGTGGCTCAGCTACGTGCTGATCCGAGACGCTGTGACCATGATCACGTTCGGCGTCAGCTTCCTGTTCATCATGCCGAACCTGTTCCTGACGATGGATCTGCCGCTCACGGCACCACTCGCCACGCTGTTCCTGTTCTGGGCGCTCTACGTCAAGCTGATGTACGACGCCGACGACAATCTCGGCGCCTACCGCGTCGTGACCGCGTTCCTCGTCGCGGGCGCCACGTTCTACTTCGTTCCGCAAACGCTGGCGATCGAGGCTGGTTCACAGGAATACCTCGCCGACTTCGCTGCCTTCTTCAACTCGGCGGAGAACCAGGCATGGGCCGGACCGATCCTCATCATCTCGCTCATCGGCTTCGCAGCCACCGCGGTCCTCATCTTCTACCGGGTGGTCATCTCCGCGAGCCGCCGGCTCACGCCGGGCGCGGCGTCAAAGAACCCGGCGGTGCCGCAGCCGGGCGGCGCTCACCGCGCGGGCGAGGGACGCGCCGGCGCGCTTCTAGGGTCTCGGTAGCTGGGGCTGCTGCGGTTGCTGCGGCACTCCGGGGACCTGCTGACCAGGCGCGATCACCGGACCCCCGCGGAACGCGGGCCCCGCACTCGGCGGGATGAGCACCGCCCCGATGACGAGGACCGAGGCGAGCGCGATGCCGGTCGCGCCCGCGACGAGACCGACCGTCCTTCGGCCTTCGGCTGCCGAGCCGGGCACCACGGTCGCGACGAGCCAGGTGATCCCGCTCGCCGCGAACGTGAGCATGAGGACCAGCGCAAGTGCTCCAAGGAAACCGTAGCCGAGCATCAGCCCCAACATCTCTCGGACCTTCCCTCCCTACCGACAGGCGGTCGCGAAATCCGCGACGGCACGCTCAGTATCTGCCGACGACGTAACCGGTGGACCAGTCCGCGCTACGCTCGCTGCCTGTGACGGATCGCATGCGCACGCTCGCTGCGATCTGCGACACGTTCGTGCCGGGTGACGGAGCGCTCCCGTCGGCGAGCGCGCTCGGTGTGCCCGAGCTCATCCGCTCCGAGGTCGCTGCGCTCGGCCGGCCGTCGCTCGTCGCCGAGCTCGATCTCCTGCTGCGGCTCGTGGAGAACCCGCTCGCCAACCTCGCGCTCGTCGGGCGACCCGTCCGCTTCTCTTCGCTCGATCGCGCGTCGCGCGAGGCGTTCCTCAAGACTCTTGGCGCGAGCCCGATCCCGCTGAAGCGCACGATGTTCCAGGACCTGAAGCGCCTCGTGCTCCTCTACGCCTATGGCGCCGAGGACTCTCCGTACTGGCGGGTCATGGGCTACTCACCGGCTTCGCTCGACGCGGCGTCGCCGACGGCGCTGCGCACGCGCACGCCGGCCCCCGGTGAAGTGATCGAGGCGGACGTGTGCGTCATCGGGTCGGGCGCAGGCGGCGGCGTGGCCGCCGCGTCAATGGCCGCCGCGGGCAAGCGCGTCGTCGTGCTCGAGCGAGCCGCGCTGGTGACCGAAGAGGGCTTCGACGGCCGGGAGCTCGACGGCCTTGCGCGGCTCTTCTTCGAACGCGGACTCGCGGCGACAGCGGATCGCTCGATCTCCGTGAGAGCGGGGAGCGCGGTGGGCGGCGGCACGGTCGTGAACTGGAACACATCGCTGCGCATCCCGGACGTGGTCCGCGAGGAGTGGCGCGCCGCCGGCGTGGATGATCTCGACCCGCACTACGACGCGGTGGAGCGGGCGATCGACGTGGACCGCGAAGAGAGCCCGCGGAACGGGCCGAACGCCGCGCTCGAGCGCGGGCTCCGCGCGCTCGGGCTCGCCGTCGAGACGGTCCAGCGGAACACAAAGGGCTGCGGCGACTGCGGGCCCTGCGCCGTCGGATGCCGCCGCGGCGCGAAGCAGTCGACGCTGCGCACCTACCTGGCGCAGGCGTGCCGCGACGGTGCGGAGATCCTCCATCGCTGCGACGCGCGACGGATCGTCGTGCGCGACGGGCGCGTGGAGGCCGTGGTGGCAGGCGTGCCGGGCGGCGAGGTCACCATCCGGGCGCGCACCGTCGCGCTCGCCGGCGGGTCGATCCTGTCGCCCGCGCTGCTCCTCCGATCGGGCATCGCGCGTGACCTCGCGGGCCGCACCCTTTACCTGCACCCCGTGAGCGTCGTCGTCGGGACGTACGACGAACCGCTCGAGCCGTGGCGCGGTGTGCCGCAGTCGGTCATGAGCGACGCCTTCGCGCAGATCGACGGCGCGTATGGCTTCCGCGTCGAGTGCGCCCCGGCTCATCCCGGCGTGCTCGCGTCGGCGTTCCCGTGGTGGGGCAGCGCTCATTATCAGGAGCGCGTCGCCGACGCCGCGCATGTGGCGCCGCTCATCGGCATCGTGCGCGACCGCACGCCGGGGCGCGTCGATCTCGACCGCGACGGCGCGCCACGCATGCGGTACTTCCCGGCGGCCGCGGAGCGGCGGCTCCTCGTTCGCGCGATGGTGGAGTTGGCGCGGATCCACCGGGCCGCGGGCGCGCGCCGGCTCGCGACGCTCCACACGCCGCCACTCGAGCTCGACGGTCAGAACGGGCTCGACGGGTTCGTGGCGGAGATCGAGCGTCGCGGCGTGTCGCCGAACCGCATCCTGTTGTTCTCCGCGCACCAGATGGGGACCTGCGGGATCGGCCTGAGCGCGCGCGACTCCGTGGCCGACCCCGACGGCCAGGTCCGCGGCGTGCGCGGCCTTTACGTCACCGACGCGAGCGCGTTCCCGAGCGCGTCCGGCGTCAACCCGATGCTCACGATCATGGCTCTCGCGCGGCGCACCGCGGAGCGGATGCTCGTCGCGTCATCCGGCTAGCGACGACGCGAGGCCCCTGGGGACCACGGTGGTGAACCGCCAGGGCGAGTACCGGCACCGCCTCTCGAGCACTACTCGCGCGGCGCGGGCAGGACGTAGACGAGGACCACGACGTAGAACGCGATCGCTGCCGCGATGGTCAAAAGGTGAAAGACCTCGTGGTACCCGAAGACGCGCGGCCAGGGGTCCGGCCACTTGCGCGCGTAGAGCAAGGCGCCCGCGGAGTACAGCGCGCCGCCGGTGATGAGGAGCCCGATGGCGGGCCACGGCAGCGCGGCCGAGATCTGCCCGAGGGCCGCCAGGGCGATCCAGCCCATCCCCACGTAAAGGCCCGCGCGCGCCCAGCGGCGCAGCTGCACTCCGACGACCGCGGCCCCGATCCCGACGAGTGCCGCGCCCCACACCGCACCGAGTATGCCGACCCGCCACCATCCGGCCAGCAGGTTGAAGGCGAGCGGGGTGTAGGTCGCGGCGATCAGGACGAAGATGTTCGCGTGATCGATCCGCCGCAGGATCGCCCGGCGGGCTGGCGCCCAGGCGTGCACGTGGTAGACGGCGCTGAAGGCGAAGAGCAAGGTGAGGCCGGCGCCATACACGAACATCGAAAGCTGCTGTGGCCGATCGCCGCTCGACTGGACCACGAGGTACGTTCCGCCCAGCGCGGCGACGACCGCAGCCGCGGCGTGGAGGTAGCCGCGCAACAGCGGGCGCGCAGTCCGGTCGACGTCCCTAGCGCTCCTGCGAACGGATCCCAATGCCCGAGCGACTCAAGGCTCACGCTCGTCGCCGCGCAGGAGCCTCTCGTACCTGCCGAGCTGCTCGGCATCGCCGAGCAGCTCCAACGCACGCGCGCCGGCGTCGAAGAACGAACGATCGCCCGTGATATCGGCGAGCTCGCACCGTGCGCGCGCGGCGGAGGGGACAGCGCCGATGCGCTCGAAGATCGCCAGGGCCTTCTCGAGTTGTGAGCGGTCGCGTGCGGCGACCCCGAGCGCGCGCCGCGCTGACGCCTCCAGCGGGCGGTAGCCGAACTTGATCGCAAAGGCGACGACCCGGCGCGCGAGATCCGCGTCGACGGCGTACGCGAGATCGGCCAGACGCGAGTAGAGGCGTTCGAACAGCTCGATGAAGCGATGCTCGTCGGTGAAGCGCGTGGCGATGATGCTGTGCATGCCCGCAGCGTCGTCGCGCACGAAGGCGAGGTAGCGCTCGATCCAGACGCCCTGGCGCGCGAACTCGGCCTCGATGAGCTCGATGGCCTCGCGCTGCCGCTCGGCCCGCGCGTCGTCGCCGCGAGCGCGGGCGACGCTGAAGGCGGCGGCCAAGCCGCGCAGGGCGTACCCCGCGGGCTCACGCCCGGCCTCGTCCCACAGCTGCAGTGCGCGCTCTCCTGCGGCGCGCGCCTCGTCCCAGTCGCCGTTCAGCGCGAGCGCGTAGGCCCGCCAGGCCACCAGGTGGAGCGCCCATGCCGGGACCTGCCCCGGCTGCAGGAGGGCGAGACCGGCGGCCGAGATCCGCGCAGCGTCCGCCAGGTCGCCCAGCCACGTATGGCTCCACACGATCACGCTGTGGGCATCCATCCGCTCGATCAGGTCAACGCGATCCTCAAGCCGCAGGCGGGGGTAGTTCGTCGCGAGAGCCGCGCGGGAGTCCCCCTGCAGGGTATGAATGGACGCGAGTCCGTCGCGCGCCGCGCTCTGCAAACGCGCGTCGTCGAGACGCTCGGCGATCTCGAGCGCTCGACGCGCGGAACTCTCGGCCGCGGCGAGCTCGCCGGGAACGCGAGCGGCTTGCGCGGCGGCCAGGCGCCAGAAGGGAACGAACGATTCCGCGAGGAGGAAGCGCGCGACGATCCGCTCGTCGCGAACGCGTTCGACGAGCGCGGCCGCCTCGGCGCGCAGCGCGTTGAGCTCCTCGTCGGACGGCCGCAGCGCGATGGATCCCATCGCCCGCGTCCAGTTGACCAGGATGCCCGAAAGGGCGTTCAGCGTCCGCTCCGGCGCCGCCCCGATCCGACGATAGATCTCGAGCGCGGCGCGGTATGCGTCCGCCCCGTGCTGGCCGGAGAGCGCGACGTCGCCAAGCCGCTCGTACAGTCCCGCCCGCCGTTCGTCGTCGTCGCCGGTGAGCTCGATCGCTGCCCGCAGGTGACGCGCGGCCTCGACCGACGCCGCGGCCGCTATCGCGGCCTCCGCCGCGGTCACGAGCCAGCGGACCGCGGACGCGCGAAGGGGCCCCAGCCCCTCATCGCCGACCGCTCCGGCAAGGCTGACCGCCTCGCGGTAGTGGTAGGCGATGAGCTCCGCGAGGGCTTCTTCGCGACCTGTCGCGCGACTCTCGAGCCATCTTCCTGCGGCGGCGTGAAGATGAGCGCGGTCTCCGCGCGTCAGCGTCTGGTACGCGACCTCGCGGATCAGGATGTGCCGGAAGGAGTACTCGTCACCGCCGACGCGTCGAACGAGATCCTTCGCGAGCAGACCCTCGCAGCGGCGCGCGATCTCGGCGTCCTCGACCGAGTCGACTTCGGCTACGCCGCGAACCCGGAACGCTCGCCCGAAGACCGCGCCGACCTGGAGAACGCGCCGCGAGTTCTCGTCCAGCAGATCGAGCCGCGCGAGGACGGTCGCCTGTACGGTGTCCGGCAGATTCGCGAGTGCGTCCTCCACCGCACGCACGTCAGCGAGCGACGACGTGCGCTCGACGAGCGACCGCACGAGCTCCCCCGCGTAGAAGGGATTGCCTTCCGAGCGCTCCACGATCCGCCGAACGATCTCGGGATGAGCGGACTCGAGCAGGTGCTCGACGAGCCGGCCCACAGCGCTCGCGGCGAGCGGCTCGAGCGTGAGTGCGAGGTGGTTGCGACGCCCGCCGCCCCAGTTCGGCCTTCGGTCGAGGAGCTCCGGACGCGTGAGAACGATCATGAGGATCGGGGCGTCGGCCCGCGGCTGCATCAGGTACTCGACCAGATCGAGCAGGCTGTCGGCCGACCAATGCAGGTCCTCGAAGACAAGGACCAGCGGTCCGCGCCGGGATGCTAACTCGATCGCATCCCGCCAGGCCGCGAACAACGCGGCGCGGTCGGTGACCTCGCCCTCGCCGGCACCGACGGTCGCGGCCAGCAGGTTCGCCGTGGTCCCGCTGCCGGCGAAGGCGTTCTCCGCAAGCCATGCGACGATCCGCCCGCGGACGGCGGCCGGCGGCGCGTCGTCGGGAAGGCCGACGAGCCGGTACAGGACTGCGCGCAGCGGCCAGTACGTGAGGCGCTGCCCGTACGGCAAGCACTGCGCCACGGCGACCTGAGCGGCGGCGTACGACTGAGGCATTCGGTCAAGGAATTCCTCGAGGAGTCGCGTCTTCCCCGTGCCCGCGGGCGCGATGAGGCTGACCAGGAATGGCCGCTGCTCGGCGAACGCGCGCCGCGCGATGAGCTCGAGCTGTTCGAGATCGGCGTCGCGCCCAAGCAGAGGGATCCGTGGCGCAGCGCGATGCTCGAGCCGGCCGATGAGCGGGTACGCGGAGACTGGATGTCGCTTGCCCTTGGCATCGAACGATATGCGCCCGGCAAAAGCGAAGGCCGACCACGCCGCGCGCGCCGTGCGCTCGCCACACGAGATGCCCCACGCCCCGGCCGCCTGCTGGAGCCTGGCCGCGATGTTCACGGCATCGCCTGTCACCAGGAAATCTGCCGCGTCATGCTCCCGCGCGGCGACGACCTCGCCGGTGTTGATTCCGATCCGTATGGGAAAGCGTTCTCCGAGCTTCGCGTCGCCGCGCACCCGGTCGCGCAGCTCGAGCGCGGCCGAAAGAGCGCGCTCAGGATCGTCGCCGTGGGCCTGCGGGAGGCCGAACACCGCCATGACCGCGTCGCCGATGAACTTCTCGATCGTGCCCCCGTGCTGCGCCACGACGTCCTTCGCCGTCGCGTAGTACCGACCGAGGAGCGCGCGAACGTCCTCGGGATCCAGGTCTTCGCCGAGCGCGGTCGATCCCATGACATCGGCGAACAGGACGGTCACGACGCGGCGTTCCTCGGGCACGGCGGAAGTCTGCGCCATGCACACGGGTGCCCGCACCGGCTCACTGACCCTGTCCCCGCGGTGGACGCGAGGCGCTTCGCGACCGGCCTATGTTGCGGAGGTGGCATCGCCGCGCTCTATCGGCGGATGGCGATCCACGAATCAAGATACGCACGTTTACGTCACCGACACGAGCGCGTTCCCGAGCGCGTCCGGCGTCAACCCGATGCTCACGATCATGGCTCTCGCGTGGCGCACTGCGGAGCGGATGCTCGTCGCGTCATCCGGCTAGCGACGGCCTGTTTTCAGGGCAACAGCTGGCGCAAGGCGAAGAGCACGTTCGCGGGGCGCTCCGCGAGTCGACGCATGTACCAGGGATACCAGCCGGCGCCATAGCTGATCAGATCTCGGACGAGGAACCCCTCGCGAGCGAACCTGAGCTGCTGATCGGCCCGGATCCCGTAGAGCATCTGGATCTCGAATGACGTCTTCGGGAGGCGAAGCGCGACGGCGTGCTCGACGATCTGCTGGATCAGCCCGACATCGTGAGTGCCGAGTGCGATACGGATGTTCCCGCGATCGCGGGCCGCGACGAGCATCGACATCGACAGCGCCACGAAGTTCGCGTCGATGTCATGACGCGTCTGGTACGCGATGGAGGCGGGTTCCGCGTACGCGCCCTTGACCAAGCGGATCGCTGGAGCAAGCGGGAGAAGCCGCTGAACGTCCGCGGCGGTGCGATGGAGGTACGCCTGCAGGCAAAGACCGGTGTTCTGGCTGACGGCCCTGACGCGTTCATAGAGGGCGACCGTCTTCTCGGTGTAGGCACTACCTTCCATGTCGATCCAGACGGTCTTGCCCGCGCCCGCCGCGCGGTCTGCAAGTCGCGTGACGTGAGCCAGGGCGCGCTCAGGGTCCAGATCAAGGCCGAGTTGTGTCGGCTTGACCGAGATCTCCCCATCAAGGTTCTCGGCCGTGATCCTCTCCAGCAGTCCCAGGTAGTGCTCCGCGACCTCATCGGCCTCTTCGGACCGTGTGACGTTCTCGCCCAGGCGGGTGAACACGACGGAGATACCGCCTCGTTTGAACTCCGCGGCCGCGCGGAGAGCGGACTCGGAGTCCTCACCCGGCATGAACCGCAAGACCGCCCGTCGTGCGAAACCGAGACGGGGTAGGTGGTAGCGGAGCCAGCGATTCCCCGCCATCCAGAGAAGGAGTTGCCGCACGCCTCAGCGGCTCAAGGGATGACGCGCGACCCCGCCTCCGGTGACCGCCACTGCGTGCGCGCTACGTCCATCGCGGCTGACATGCTAAGCGCTCGATCTCATGAGCCGACGGGCAGACTCGAACTGCCGACCGGCGGTTCACGAAACCGCGGCTCGGATAATGGCACGGTGAGCGACGTCAAACGCTGGCGCCGAAACCTTCAGCTCGAGATCGACGGTGCTGCCATCTATTACGCGATGGCGCGGGTCGAACGCGATACGAACATCGCAGCGCTCTATCGGCGCCTGGCGATCCACGAATCAAGACACGCACGGGGCTGGGTCACGAAACTGCGCGGTGTCGGCGAGGGGCGACGATTCCCGCGACCTTCTTGGCGCGCGACCTTGCTCATTGTGGTCGCGCGTCGGCTCGGTCCTGATTTCGTCGGCCGGTCGCTGGCAGCGCGGGAACGATGGGAGCGCGCTACGTACGAGGCCCAGGACGATGCTGCGTCCGCGCTGCTCGACGAGGACGAGCGTCTCCACGGCCGGATCCTCGGGCACATCGCGCGCGCGAAGCTCTCGGGCCCGGGCATGGCGCGGCTCAGCAATAGCCTGAGAGCCGCAGTTCTTGGGGTGACCGACGGACTCGTCTCCAACGTCAGCCTGGTGATGGGCGTTGCGGGCGCCGGCGGCGACACACACACGATCACCATCGCGGGGTTCGCAGGACTCTTGGCAGGTTCGCTCTCGATGGCAATGGGCGAATGGCTTTCGGTGCAAACCTCGCGCGAGCTCTACATGAAGCAAGTGATGATCGAGCGGGACAAAGTGGAGGCGGCGCCCGAAGCGGAGGCAGACGAGATCGCGCTCATCTACGCGTCGCAGGGCATGCTGGTGGACGAGGCTCAAGCCGTAGCGCGCCAGCTCGTCCACGGATCGCATGGTGCCGCCGCTCACGCAAGCGGTGATCCCGACGGCCCAATCGGTCTGGCAGGGTCTGCTTGGACCGCGGCCCTTACCTCATTCGTGACGTTTGGCGTGGGCGCCGCCATCCCACTCCTTCCTTTCGCATTCCTGCTCGAAATCCGCGCTCTGATCGCCTCAGCCGTCCTTACAGGCGTGGTGCTGTTCGCGATCGGAAGTGCCATCACCAGCGTCACTGGCCAACCGGCTATTCGATCGGGAGTCCGGCAGCTCGCTATCGGCGCTGGCGCCGCGGCCGTCACCTACGGACTCGGCCGATTGTTCGGTGCAGCCGTCAGTTAACGGCCGGCGTCACTCCTTTTCTCCAACGGCCTTGAAGAACGTGTAGCAGAAGACGCCGTCCGGCTCGGCCGTTCGGTAGAGATCCCGAATACCTCTGTCGAAGACCGCGGGCTCGACGAGTCCGGCCACAATCGCAGATTCGCGGACGCCCTCGATCATCGCGGTGAACGTCTTTCTGGTGAAGCCATCGACGAGCTCGGGTCTGCTGAAGTCCACATACACCATTCGGGGAGAGACACGGACCGCGCTGAAGCCTGCCTTCCTCAGCAGCGGGTAGAGCTCTCGCCCGATCAGGGCATTGCCACCCGCCGCCCGCTGCAGCTCGACCTGACACTGGATCGCTCTGTGGGCGGCCTCGCTGTCGGGATGGAAGTAGGCCGATCCATGATCCCCTTCGATGACGGTGATCGTGCCACCCGGCCTCAAGAGCACCCGTAGCGCATCCAACGCCTCGATCGGCCGCGCGAGGTGCTCAAGAACGAAACACACGAAGACATGGTCGAAGGATGCCGGGTCGAAAGGCAACGCGAAGATGTCCGCCTGCCGGAACTGCACGTTCGTGAGGCCCGCCGCGTCCGCTCTTCTCCTGGCTTCGACGACCGACGCTTCAGAGATGTCGACCGAAGTGATCCGAGCAGCCGGACTGTTCCGGGCGAGGGTGAGCGTCTGCGCGCCAACGCCACATCCTGCTTCGAGAACGCTGCTTCCGGCTGGATACGAAGTGTCCGAGTGGAGCAGCTCGACCAGCGTGCCGGCTTGATCCTGCAGGCGTACGTTCTCCCGCGGGTCATAGCCGTGGACGTATCCGCGGTTCATGGTTCCTCTCTCGCTCAGCGGAGGCTTCTCGATCATCGCGGCGTTGCCGCATGCCAAAGGAAGCTGGGCGCGGAACTAGTTGGCTGCGATGAAGCGGATGCTTATCGTCGTGCGACAGCGCGGACAGTTGAGGGTCGCGAGCGACGACACGCCCTGCCCCAACGCTGGAACGAACTTCAGTCCGTCGGCATCCGACACACTCCGCCTGCACTCGGGGCATCGGAGTACCCCACGGCCCAACTCGGCATGTGTCGCCTGTAGGTCCGCGAAGCCGACTCTCTTCTTCCGCCCCACGTAGCACCACTTCCTATTCAAATCCCGACGACCCGAGAGACTTCCGCTGCATGAATGGCTACAACCACTCGCTGTCTTCGCGCGGAGTCGCGAGTTCCTAAGAGAATTATGAGCCGACGGGCAGACTCGAACTGCCGACCGGCGGTTTACGAGGTCGCTCCAGGTACGCACGAGATCCTGAGTTCGCGTGCGTTCTGGCCCGTCCCGTTACGCGACCTGCCGCCCTCTTTCGCACCAACTGCTGAACGCGGCTCGCCGTAGGAGCGCTCGCCTTAGATCGGGCTGTCCCGCCGGGTCTGCGACGACTTCGTGAGTCTTGACCTGTCGGCTCGCGCTCTGGCGCCGAGTGGAGCGGTGCCGTAGTCCCGATGGCCGCGACCGCGCAGCCCCGTGAGGGCGTCACTGCTCGACGATTCTGGACATACTCCGTGGGTGGTGGCACTTCCATTCGGTACCGTGACGTTCCTCTTTACCGACATAGAAGGATCGACCGCATCGGTCCACGAGCTCGGTCCCGACCGCTGGGAATCCGTTCTCGAGATCCATAGCCGGATCATCCGCGATGCCCTTTCGACCAATGGCGGGGCCGAGGTGCGGACCGAGGGCGACGCGTTCTTCGCGGTGTTCACCAGCCCGTCCGCGGCCGTGGCGGCCGCCGCGGCGGCGCAGCGTGGCCTCGCCGCGGCGACGTGGCCCGAGGGAACGCCGGTGCGCGTCCGGATGGGTCTGCATACCGGCGAAGGGCGTCCAGCTCGCGCCGCCGCGGGGGCCGACTACGTTGGCTTCGAGATCCACCGCGCCGCGCGCATCGCGGCCGCGGGGCACGGTGGGCAGGTCCTCGTGTCCGAGACGACCGAGTCGCTGGTCCGCGATGGCCTCGCTCCGGGCCTCACCCTGCGCGACCTTGGCGAGCATCGGTTCAAAGACCTCGTGCACCGGCAGCGGATCTATCAGCTGCTCATCGATGGCCTGCGCGACGACTACCCGCCGCTGCGCAGCCTCGACTCGACGCCCAACAACCTTCCGAGCCAGGTGACGAGCTTCGTCGGGCGAGAGCATGAGCTCGCGACGGCGCTGGCACTCTTGTCGACGAGTCGGCTGCTGACCCTGACCGGAGCGGGTGGCACCGGCAAGACGCGGCTCGCCATTCATCTTGCCGCCGATGTCCTCGACCGTTTTCCCGACGGCGCGTGGCTGGTCGAGCTCGCGCCGGTCACCGATCCCGCGGCGGTCGGACCGACCGTTGCGTCGGTCCTGCGGATCCCGGAGCGGACCGGACACGCGGCCGTCGACACCATCAGCGCAGCGCTGCGTGGGCGTGAGCTTCTTCTCGTGCTCGACAACTGCGAGCACCTCATCGTCGCGTGCGCGGAGCTTGCCGACGTGCTCATCCGCTCGTGTGCGCGGCTCAAGATCCTCAGCACCAGCCGCGAAGGTTTGAACGTCCCAGGCGAGGCACTCATGCCGGTGCCGTCGCTTCGCGTTCCCCTAGAAGACCCACTGCCGCCCCTGGGCGAGCTCCGAGAGTACGAGTCGATCCGGCTGTTCGTGGATCGCAGCGCCGCCTTCCAGTCGTCGTTCGCCCTAAGTGAGGACAACGCCGCCGACGTCGTCCGGATCTGCCGTCGCCTTGACGGCATCCCGCTCGCGCTCGAGTTGGCTGCAGCGCGGGTGCGTTCGCTCTCGGTCGCCCAGGTCGCGCAGAAGTTGGACGACCGGTTCCGTTTGCTGACGGGCGGCGGAAGAACGGTCGTCGCACGGCAGCAGACCCTTCGCGCGCTCATCGACTGGAGCTACGACCTCCTCAGCGGTCCGGAGCGACTCCTGCTCCGGCGGCTTGCGGTGTTCGTCCGCGGCTGGACCCTGGAAGCTGCCGAAACGGTGTGCGCGGGCGACGGACTCGCCAGCGAAGCCGTCCTTGATCTCCTCGCGCACCTCGTCGACAAGTCACTCGTGTCGATGCAGGAGCGAGGCGGCGCGGCGCGCTACTCGATCGTCGAGACCGTCCGTGAATACGCGCGCGAGAAGCTCGTGGACTCAGGCGACGCACAGACACTCCGCCAGCGACACTTCGATTACTTCCTTGCGTTCGCCGCGGACAACGCGCTTGGGGTGCGTCGAGTGGGGAGCCCGGAGTTCGTGCGCGCGGCCATCGAGTACGACAATCTCCTCGCGGCGCGGGAGTGGATCAAGGACGACCCGAACGGAAGCGAGCGCGAGCTTCTTCTCACGGGGTCGATGTTCACCATCGCGTCGTCGCTCGGTCGCGTCTCCGAGCTCCGGCGGATCCTGGCGGCGGCCCTGCAACGGAGCGACCCGACGGCACGAACCCTGGGACGTGCACGTGCGCTCTTCGCGACCGCCCAGCTCGCCTGGATGCAGGATGATCCCCTGACTGCCCGGACGGTCACCGACGAGGCCGTCGAGCTGCTCCGTACGCTCGGTCAGAAGCAGGAGCTCGCGTACGCCCTCATGGGCTTGGCGATCGCCGCGGTGGACGTCGCCGCATCGGCGTCCGCGGTCAGCGAAGCCAGGGCAGCTCTCGAAGAGAGCGGCGACACCTGGAGTCTCGGACTGCTGGGGTTCATCCTTGCCGACGTCGCGCAGCAACACGGCGACTATGCCGCCGCGCGCAAGGGCCACACCGAGAGCTTGGCGCTGTTCCGCAAGGTCGGTGATCTCCAGTGGAGCGCCAGCCCGCTCATCAGCCTTGGCCGCCTCGCGTGCGTCGAAGGCGAGTACGTGCGCGCACGCGCCATGGTCGAGGAGGCACTGGTGATCCGCCGGCAGAACGAGCTCGACAACCGGAGCCTCGCGATCGCACTCAACAGCCTCGGCGAGATCGATCGTTGCGAGGGAAACGCCATCGGCGCCGCTCCATTATTTGAAGAAGCGCTGAGGTACGGTCGCGTGTTGGGTGACGAGCCGATCATCAGTTGGTCGATCCACGATCTTGCGCATGTCGCGCTGCAGGCCAACGAGCTGTCGACGGCGGCCGCGCGGTTCAATGAGAGCTTCGTGATCCGGCGGCGCAGTGGCCCCGGCGCGAATGTCGCGGCCGGGCTCGCCGGGCTGGCCAGCGTCGCGGCGCGCGCAGGATCGCTCACCGAGGCGGCCTGGCTCTTCGGCGCCGCGGACGCGATGCTCGAGACCACACGCATGGTGCTCGCACCAGCCGACGGGCTGGTGAGGCAGGCGGACCTCGCCACGATCCACGCGCGGCTAGAACCTGACGCAATCGCCGCCGCACTCAACAGTGGACGTACAGCAGCACCCGAGGACGTCGAAAGAGCGGCGAAGCGCATTTCGTCCGCGATGCCGGCCGGTACCAACTAACACTCAACGTGGCACAGGTCGGCGGCGGCCGCTGACCAACGACTGAGAGCGGGTTAGCCGATCTTGTGCGAGACGATGACGTCGAGGGTCATGGTCGACGTGTCGAAGACCCTCCGGACGAGCTTGAGGTAAGTACGGAAGCGACGATAGTGCTCCGTGCCGACCAGTGAGGTCAGCTCATCCCGATGCTGGTACATGTTCGCGAGCCAGCGGTCAGTCGTCCGCCGATAGTGCTCGATGGGGATCTGCACGATCTGCCGGACCTCGAAGTCGACCCCGCCAAGGAAGCCGAGGTCCTCGCCCAGGGTGCGGTAGTTGCCGGTGGAGCCGAAGATCTTGTTCACGAAGTCGATGAGGCGGTCGACCTGGCTGTACTTCGGGTGCGTGAAGTGCAACTCCTTGTTCAGCATGCGACCGCCGCTCTTGAGCAGGGTATGCGCCTTGCGGTAGTAGCCGGCGAAGTCGGAGAAGTGTGCCTGCACCTCGTCCGTGTAGACGACGTCGAAGCCCTCGGCATCGTCGAAATCGCGCCAGTGAGACTCCACGATCTTCGCGTCGACGCCATGACGCGCGATGCGTGCTTCTGCCGCGGCCTTCTGGCGCGGCGAGAGCGTGAGGCCGACGCCGCGCACGTCGTACGTCTTGCACAGGTAGCTGAGCGGGCCCGCCCAGCCGCAGCCGATGTCGAGGATCCGTTGACCCGCACGCAGGCCCATCAGCTCCGCGAGCCGGTCGAGCTTCGCCTCCTGGCTCTCCGTGTCGTTCTGTGCGCGGTCCCAGAGGTTGCACGAGTACACGTTCCACTCGCCGCCGGTGATGCGGTAGAAGAACTCGGGCGGCTGCTCGTAATGCACGTTCGTGCGCTGGCGGTCCTCCTCGGTGGTCAGCGGCTGATAGAGCTGATCCGCCGGCCCGAAGCCCTGCTTCCCTCGCTTCGTGCCGGGCGTCATGGGGCAGTCCCACTCTGGCGCTCCGCCATCCGCAACGTCGCCTTCGCCTCGTCATGTTTCGCAATGAGGCCAGCGCGTTCGAAACGCGCGGCGGCCTTCTCGAGATGTGGCGCCGCGCGCGTCCGATCGCCGTGTTCGAGCAGCAAGCGCCCCCACCAGAGCTCGGTTTCCCCGATCTGGAGCACGAGCCCACCCGCCTCCAGTGCCGCGAGGCTCGCCTCGAGGTCACTCTCCGCGAGGTGCCAGACCGGCGGACGCACCGCCGCCAGCGCCCGCGCATGCAGGCGATGCGCGAGCGCGGCCGCGAACGCCGCGCCACTGACCTTCGCCGCGTTGATGGCACGCTCGGCAATGGCCATCGCGTCATCGACGCGCCCGACGTTCAGGTGCAGCTCCGCGTCCGCCACCATGAAGAGGTCGGCGAGGACGAGCCGGCCGCCCGCGCTCTCGCCCACCGCGCGGCTGCGAGCCATGCTCGCGAACGCGTCGTCGTGGCGACCGAGGCGGCTCTCGGCCCAGGCGGTGTAGGCCAGGCCCGCATATAAGGGGATCTTGTCGTCGGCCCGCTCCGCGGCTTCGACGGCAGCACGCGCCGCATCCAGGAGACGTCGATCGTCGCACGCTTGGAAGTGGACGGACGCGATGAGCACCTGGCAAACACCGATCCCGGTGAGGCTGCTCATCTCGGTCGCGCGCGCGAGCGCCCGCTCCGCGATCGCGAGGCCGCCCGGGTAGTCCCCGGTGCCGGCGACGGCGAGCCCGTAGTACGCCGTCGCGCGGATCCACTCGGCCCAGTTGCCCTCCTTCTCGAGCCGCTCGGCGCCCTGAGCGAGGAGCACGCGGGCCTTGCTGAACTGTCCCTGCAGCAACACCGCCTGGCCGATGACCGAGGACGGGATCGCGAGCAACTCTTCGTCGCCCAGCTCCTGCGCGACCGTCAGCGTCTGCTGGTAGTACCCGATAGCCTCGCGCAGCTCGTTGCGGTAGTAGCGCGAGCGTCCACGCCAATACTGAACGCGAGCGAGGCGCAACCGGTCCGCGCCGGGGGTCCCATCGGGGCCGGGAAGATCCCGCGCGAGCGCCTCGAGATCGTCCATCTGCGCGAGGATCCGGTCAGGGCCTTCAGCGATGAACGAGACCCGGACGCGGTCGATCACGAGGTCGAAGCGCCGCTGCCGCGTAGTAACGGTGTCCGGCAGATGTTGAAGCGCCTCCAGTGCCTGCGTGTAGCGCTGCCGCGCCTCCGCGTGCGCGTACAGCAACGACGCCGCGTCACCCGCGGCGCTCAGAAGCTCGACTGCCCTGACCCAATCCTCTCCCCGAAGGAAATGCTCGGCGATGATCCCGCGGAGTTCAGTGACGCGGTCGGCGAACAATTTCTCCATCGCCTCGCCGACCCGGCGATGCAACTCGGTCCGACGCGCGCCGAGGAGGCTCTGGTACGCGACGTCCTGGATGAGTGCGTGACGGAAGGCGTACTCGATCTCCGGCCGGCGCGGCGCCTCGCGGATGAACTCGAGACGCTGCAGCTCTTGGAGCGGCCCCTCGAGCTCCCCATCAGCCCCGCTCACCTCCGCGAGGACGCGGTAGTTGAACACGCGACCAATGACCGACGCGATCTGCATCACGCGTTTGACCAGATTCTCGAGCCGGTCGACGCGCGCCAGGATCGCCGCCTCGACCGTGTCGGGCACACGTAGGTCGCGCGCGGCGACGGTAAGCCGCCAAACTGCGCCGTCACGCTTCAACATCCCGCTCTCGACCAGTGAGCGCGTCAGCTCCTCCAGGAACAGCGGAACGCCCTCGGCTTTGCCGAGGATCGAGCTGCGGACGTCCGACGCGAGGTCGTCCGTGCCGAGGATGCCGGAGGCGAGCTGCGCGCTCGCCTCGGCCGAAAGCGGCCCGAGCGTCAGCGAGGTGTGCTGCCGCGGATACCGCTCCTCGATCCGCTGCTTGAGTGGCCAGGAGGGTGCGTCGCGATCCGGCCGCATCGCGAGGACGTGCAGGACGGCGTGGTCGTTGACCAGAGTCAGCAGCTCTTCAATGACGGCCACAGACGCCCGGTCGCTCCAGTGCACGTCCTCGTAGACCAGCACCAGTGGCGTGCGGCCGGCGACCGCGACGACCAGTTCACGCAGCGCGCCGAGCACCTCGCGTTGCAGCGCGTCGCCGACGTACCGTTCGGACGCCGAGGCGTCAGCTGACTCGAGGCGCATACCGAGGACGAGCGCGATCAATGGGTAGAGCGCGGCCGCTCGTTCCTCGCCGGTCTCCCTGGCGATCATCGAGCGCAGCCGCTCACGGGCATCACGTTCGGGATCCTCGTCGCCGATCCGCG
>JBGPZT010000062.1:0-14511 GCA_041493915.1 Candidatus Limnocylindria bacterium | reverse complement strand
TGGGCGTGGACGCCGGGCGGATAGTCGCGGCGGGAGACGGCGCACTTCTCGGTGAAGCAGCGCTGTCCCTTCAGGAAGAGCTTCATGCCCTCGCGGCGGCAGAGACGGCAGACCGGACCGGTGTAGCGCGCCATTAGACCCTCCGCCGCTTTGGCGGGCGGCAACCGTTGTGCGGGATCGGGGTCACATCGGTGATCGCGGTCACCTCGAGGCCGGTCGCCTCGAGGGCGCGGATGGCTGCCTCGCGTCCCGCGCCCGGACCGCGCACGAACACCTCGACGGTCTTCATGCCGGTGTCGATCGCCTTGCGCGCCGCGTTCTCGGCGGCGACCTGTGCCGCGTAGGGCGTGCTCTTGCGCGAGCCCTTCCAGCCGGACGCGCCGGCCGACGACCACGCGATGATGTTCCCGACGGGATCGCTGATCGAGACGATGGTGTTGTTGAACGACGCCTTGATGTGAGCGGCACCCCGCGGCACCACTCGTCGCTCGCGCTTCTTACGAGGAGCGGCCTTCTCCGCGCCGGCCGCCTGCACGGAGTCAGGCGCACCGTCCTTCTTATCCTTCGCCGGTGCCTTGTCCTTAGCCGAAGGGTCGCGACGCGCTGGCCGGTCCTTCGTGGCGATGTCCTTGTTGTCCTTCGCCATTACGTCTTCGACACCGACTTCTTCTTTCCGGCCACCGTCTTACGTGGACCCTTTCGCGTGCGCGCGTTGGTGCGCGTTCGCTGGCCGCGCACCGGCAGGCCCTTGCGGTGCCGAAGCCCGCGATAGCTGCCGATCTCCTGCAGACGCTTGATATTCATCGCGACCTCGCGGCGGAGGTCACCCTCGACGGTGAAACCGCGATCGATGATCTCGCGGATCTTCGCGACCTGAGGCTCGGTGAGGTCCCGCACCCTGATGGCACCGTCGACGCGCGCCTGCTCGAGCACGTCGCGTGCGGTCGTCGGGCCGATGCCGAAGATGTAGCGAAGCGACACATCGACGCGCTTCTCGCGCGGGATGTCAACGCCGGCGATACGTGCCATCTATTCCTATCCCTGCCTCTGCTTGTGTTTCGGCTCCGAGCAGATCACGAGGATCTGACGGTCGCGCCGGACGATCTTGCACTTGTCGCAACGCTTCTTGACGGACGCTCGGACTTTCACTACGGACCCTCTTCTCGCCACATGCTCGCGATGGTTCGACTTTCTTGACTTCGCACGCCGATGACCAGCTGATGACCACGCTAGTAACGGACCCTCCGCGTGATGCGGCCCCTCTTCAGGTCGTAAGGCGACAGCTCCACCAGGACCTTGTCCCCGGGGACGACACGAATGAAATTCATCCGCATCTTCCCCGAGATGTGTGCCAGGACCGCGTGACCGTTCTGGAGCTCGACCTTGAACATCGCGTTGGGGAGGGCCTCGGAGACCGTGCCCTCCACCTCGATCACGTCCTTGGACGGCTTGTTACTTGCCATGGACTCCAGACACAGGGGTCTCCGCGGCGTGTGCCCACGGGAACAGAAATTGTACCGAAACCGCCCAAGCGCGGCAACGGGCGTTCATGCGGCGGCTGCCGCCTGGCCCTCGGGCGCCGTGAGGACGACCGGACCGCCCGCCGTGCACCAGAGCGTGTGTTCGAAATGGGCGGACAGGCTGCCGTCAGCGGTGACCACGGTCCATTGGTCGGGGAGGGTCCTGGTCTCGGGCCCACCGACGTTGACCATCGGCTCGATCGCGATGCAAAGACCCTCTCTTATCTGGAGCCCCCGCTCGGGCGCGCCGTAGTTGGGCACCTGCGGCTCCTCGTGCATCGCCCGGCCGATCCCGTGGCCGACGTAGTTGCGAACGACACTGAAGCCCTGGGTTTCGACGAGTCGCTGGACGGCGGCGCCGATGTCTCCGAGGCGCTTGCCGACGACCGCCGCCCCGATCGCGCGCCGGAGCGCTTCGTCGGTGACCTCGATGAGCTGCGCGGCTTGCGCCGAGACCTCTCCGACGGGAACGGTGATCGCGGCGTCGGCGTGCCAGCCGTCCACGACCGCGCCGGCGTCGATGCTGAGGATCTCCCCTTCCCGGAGGCGGCGCTTGCCCGGGATGCCGTGCACGACCTGCTCGTTGACGCTGGTGCAGATGACACCGGGGAACGGTGGCAGGACCGGCACGCCGTAGCCCTTGAAGTTCGATGTCGCGCCGTGGCGTTTCAGGACATCGGCCGCGATCCGATCGAGCTCGCCTGTCGTCACGCCCGGCCGTACCGCCGCGCGGCACGCGGCGAGCATCTCCGCCACGATGCGTCCCGCCTCACGCATCTTCGCGGTCTCCTCCGGCGTCTTGAGCGTGATCACCCTCTCAGCCCTTCGCCTTCGGTTGGAGGATCGCCGTCAGGCGCCCGGCGATCTCGTCCATGCCACCGAACCCCGACACGCGCCTCAGCAGGCCGCGCTTCTCGTAGTACTCGATCACCGGCCGCGTCTCGCTGTCGTAGACCTCGAGCCGTTTCTTCACGACCTCAGGCGACTCGTCGGAGCGCGCGGTCGCGCTCACTGGACCACCGCAGCGATCGCACACGCCGGGGACCTTCGGCGGGCGGACCGCAAGCGAATACACCGTCTGACAGCGCGAGCACGTCGCGCGCGCGCCCAGGCGCTTCAGCAGCTCGTCACGCGGAACGTCGAGGAGCAGCACGGCCGCGAGCGAACGTCCGCATTCCCTCAGCAGGCGGTCGAGCGCCTCGGCCTGCGCCACCGTGCGCGGGAAGCCGTCGAACACGATGCGCGTCTTGCGCGAGATGTCCGCGAGCCGCTCGCGCACCATCTTCACCGTCACATCGTCGGGGACGTACTGGCCCTTCGACATGTAGGTCTGCGCGAGCTTGCCAAGCTCAGTGCCCTGTGAGAGATGCGCGCGGAACAGGTCGCCCGTCGCAAGTTGCACGTAACCGAGCTCGTCGACCATGCGGCGCGCCTGCGTGCCCTTCCCCGAACCGGGCGGCCCCATCAGGATGAGATCGCCCCCTGCCACTAGCGGATGAACCCCTCGTAGCTGCGCTGCAGTAGCTGCGCCTCGAGCTGCTTCATCGTCTCGACGACGACGCCGACCACGATGAGGATGCTCGTACCGCCCAGGCGGAGTGTCTGCACGCCGGTGATGTCACCGATGATGGTCGGCATCACCGCGACGATGCCGAGGAACAGCGCGCCGGCGATCGTGATGCGCGTGACGACGCGCCCCAGGAACTCCGCGGTCGGTCGGCCGGGCCGGATCCCGGGGATGAAACCGCCGTACCGCTTGATGTTGTCTGCGACGTCGTTCGGAACGAAAGTGAAGGCCGTGTAGAAGAACGTGAACGCCACCACGAGCAGGAAGTAGAGGCTGTTGTAGAAGACCGGATTGGCGAATGCCCCGACGATGCCGGTCGACAGACTCTTCACCCAGTCGGTCTCGCTCGTCGTGAAGTATTGCGCCACCTGGCTCGGCAGGAGCAGGATCGAGATCGCGAAGATGATCGGGATGACGCCGGCGCTGTTCACGCGCAGCGGGATGTGCGTGCTGCCGCCGGAGTACATCCGCGTCCCGCGCACGCGCTTCGCGTACTGCACTGGGATCCGGCGCTGGCCCTCCTGGATGAAGACGATCGCGGCGATGACGAGGATCGCGATGATCGCGATCGACGCGAGCGCGAAGAAGTTCTGCTGCACCTCGAACGTCTGCGAGATGGTCGTCGGCATGCGGCCGACGATGCCGGCGAAGATGATGAAGCTGATCCCGTTGCCGATGCCGCGCTCGCTGATCAGCTCGCCCAGCCACATGAGAATGAGCGTCCCCGAGGTGAGCGACGCGAGGATCGCGAGCGTGAGGCCGAGATCGTCGGGACCAAAGTTCGGCAGCACTCCCGAACGCTGCATGAAGACGGCGACGCCGATCCCCTGCAGCAGCGCGAGCGGCACGGTGAGGACGCGGGTGTACTGGTTGATCTTGTTGCGCCCGTACTCGCCTTCTTTCGACAGGCGCTCGAGCGCGGGGATCGTCTGATTGAGGAGGGTCATGATGATCGAGGCGTTGATGTACGGGTTTACGCCGAGCGCGACCACTGACAGCTTCGCGAGGCCGCCGCCTGAGAAGAGATCGAGCAGGTTCAGCAGTTGGCTCGAATTGAGGACATTCTGGAGCTGCGCCTGGTCCACACCCGGCAGCGGCACGTGCGCGAGGAAGCGGAACACCACGAGCATGCCGAGGGTGAAGAGGATCTTGTTCCGCAGGTCGGGGGTCCGGAACGCTTCGAGGAGCGCGGTGAACATGCCCATCGGGCTAGGCCTGCTCAATCTCGCGGCTGCGCCGCGAAGACAGGCTCAAGGCTGGTGGGGTGAGCTCCTCACGGCGGAGCCGCTCGTCGCTCACGCTTACGCGTTGCCGATGATCACGATCGATCCGCCGGCGGATTCGATCTTCTGCCGCGCGGTCGCGGACGCCGCGTGCGCGTGCACCTCGAAACGGCCCTTCACGTCGCCGTCCGCCAGGATCTTCACGCGCGCGTCGGGTCGCACCAGGCCCTTGGCCGCGAGCGTCTCGGGCGTCACCTTGCCATCGACGGCGTAATCGCCCAGGCGGCCCACGTTCACGCCGACATACGACATCCGGAAGCGCGTGTTCTTGAAGCCGCGCATCTTGGGGATGCGCATGTGGATCGGTGTCTGGCCGCCCTCGAACCAGCCCGGGATACCCGGACCGCTTCGCGCGAGCTGACCCTTGGTGCCCTTGCCCGCGGTCTTGCCTTGGCCTGAGGAGATCCCGCGGCCGACGCGGCGCCGCGCCTTTCGCGCGCCGTTCGGAGCGCGCAGGTCGTGCTGTCTCATGGGATCACTCCTTGCCCACCGTCTCCGGGTCAGCGTCCTGTTGGCTTACGTCGACCAGATGCGCAACCCGGCGAAGCATGCCGCGCACCACTTTTGAATCGGTGTGCTCGACGGTCTGGCCGGTGCGTCGCAGGCCGAGCGCGACCAGCGTGCGACGCGCGGTGATCTTCTCGCCGATCGAGCTGCGCTGCTGCCGGATCACCAGACGCGTCACGGTGCCACCGGCTCCGGCTCGGTCCGGCGGCCGATGTCGACGCCGCGCATTTCCCGGATCCTTTGCGCGGAGCGCAGGACGCTGAGCGCCTTCATCGCGGCCATGACCACATTGACGGGATTCGTGCTGCCGAGCGACTTCGACAGGATGTCACTGATGCCCGCCGACTCGACGACGGCGCGCACCGACCCGCCGGCGATGACGCCGGTCCCCTTCGACGCCGGACGCAGGAGCACCTTCGCGGCGCCGAAGTCCGCGGTGACGGCGTGCGGGATCGTTCGGTCGACCAGGGGTACGAGGATGAGGTGCTTCTTCGCGTCCTCGATGCCCTTCTTGATCGCCTCGGGGACCTCATCGGCCTTCCCAAGACCAGCACCGACGTGCCCGCGGCCATCGCCAACGACGACGACGGCCGAGAAGCTGAAGCGCCGGCCACCCTTCACGACCTTGGACACGCGGTTGATCTGCACGACGCGCTCGGTGAGCTCCAAACGAGTTGGATCGATCCTCGGCATCAGAACTTGACCCCCGCGGCGCGGACACCGTCGGCCAGCGCCTTCACTCTTCCGTGATACCGGTAGCCACCGCGGTCGAACACGACCTCGGTGACCCCCTTCTGCTTCGCGCGGTCGCCGAGTACGGCGCCCACCGCTTTCGCGCGCTCCGTCCTCTTACCGGTCGCGTCCTTCGTGTCAAGCGATGACGCCGCCACGAGAGTCGTGCCGGCATCGTCGTCCACGAGCTGCGCGTAGATGTGCGTGAGCGAGCGGAAGACCGCGAGGCGCGGACGCGTGGCGCTGCCGCGCACCTTCTCGCGCACCCGCACGTGGCGTCGTGACCGACCTTCTGCCCGCGTCGCTTTCGCCATCTCTCTCCCCGCTACGCCTTTGCGCCGACCTTGCCGGCCTTGCCGGCTTTCTTCTTGATGCGCTCTTCCGCGTACTTGATGCCCTTCGCCTTGTACGGATCCGGCACCCGCAAGCTGCGGATGCGCGCCGCCATCTCGCCCACCATCTGTTTATCGGTGCCCAGGACCTTGAGCTTCTGCGGTGTCTCGAGCGCGAACGAGACACCGGCGGGCGGGTCGATCTCGATGGGGTGCGAGAAGCCGAGCGCGAGCTGCAGCTTCTTGCCGGCGAGCGCGGCGCGGTATCCCGTGCCGCTGATCTCGAGATCACGAGCGTAACCCGTGGTGACGCCGGTGACCATGTTCTGGAGCAGCGCACGCGTGAGCCCGTGAAGGGCCCGGCTCGCCTTCGCGTCGTCCTTGCGCTTCACGACGAGCGTGGAGTCCTCGCGGGTCACGCTCACGTCGGGGTGGAAGGTGCGCGCGAGCTCGCCCTTCGGGCCCTTCACGCGGACCGTGTGGCCGTCGATCTTCACGTCGACGCCCTGCGGGACCGCGACGGGGAGACGACCGATGCGGCTCACCAGATGTAGGCGAGGACTTCCCCGCCCAGCCCCTTCTTCTCGGCCTCGCGTCCGGTCATGACGCCGGACGAGGTCGAGACGATCGCGATGCCGAGGCCGCCGAGAACGCGCGGCATCTCGGTCTTGCGCGCGTAGACGCGGAGGCCCGGCCGGCTGATGCGCCGGAGTCCGGAGACCGCGGGCACCTTGCCGCCGATGTACTTCATCTTCAGCACGATCTCGCGCGCCGACGGCTGGTCGAAGGAGCTGATGAAGCCCTCGGCCTTGAGGATCTTCGCGACCTCGACCTTCGTTCGGCTCGCCGGCACGGTCACGGTCTCGTGACGGGCGCCGGCTGCGTTCCGCACGCGCGTGAGCATGTCGGCTAGCGGATCGCTCGGAGCGCCGCCGATGCGCGGCTTCTTCACCTTCTGCGCGACCGGGCGCTTCACCGCGGGCCGCGGGGTGAGGCTCGCCTCGCCAGGCTGCACGTCGCCGGTCTCCGTCGGGGGTGTCGTCTCGTTCGTCATCTCCATCTCACCAGCTCGACTTCGTCACGCCGGGCAGCTCGCCCATGAGCGCGCGCTCGCGGAAGCAGATCCGGCACAGACCGAATTTGCGCATGTAGCCACGTGGGCGGCCGCATATCTGGCAGCGGTGGTAGCCCTGCACCTTGTGCTTCGGCGGCCGCTGGGACTTGAGGATCAGGCTCTTCTTGGCCATGAGCGGGGCTAGGCCCCTTCCACCCCCTTCGAGGATGCCTTGAACGGCATGCCAAGGCCGCGCAGCAGAGCGCGCGCCTCCTCATCCGTCTTGGCCGTGGTGACGATCGTGATCTCCATGCCGCGGAGGCGGTCGATCTTGTCGTAGTCGATCTCCGGGAACACCAGCTGCTCCTTGAGACCGAGCGAGAAGTTCCCGCGCCCGTCGAAGCTGCGGTCCGGGATGCCCTGGAAGTCGCGGATGCGCGGGAGCGCGACCGTGACGAGCTTCTCGTAGAAGTGCCACATGCGCTCGCCGCGCAGCGTGACCTTCAGGCCGATCGGCATGCCGATGCGCAGCTTGAAGTTCGAGATCGCGCGGCGGGACTTCGTGACCACGGGACGCTGGCCGGTGATCTGCGCGAGGTCCGACGCCGCGGCGTCCATGGCCTTCGCGTTGCCGATCGCCTCACCCATCCCGATGTTCAGGACGATCTTGTCGAGCCGCGGGATCTGCATCACGTTCTTGAAGCCGAACTGCTTGCGCAGCTCGTCCCGCAGCGCCGTGTTGTAGCGCTCCTTCATCGCGCTGGCGACTGCCATCTATTCCTTCTCCTCGACCACGATCGACTCGCCGCAGCGCTTGCAGATGCGCTCCTTGGTGTCCTCTTCGATGCGGTGCGCCACCCGCGTGGCCTCGCCGCAGTGCGGGCAGATGACCATGACCTTGCCGAGCGACAGCGCCATCGGCTGGTCGATGATCCCGCCCTTGTTGTTCTTGGATGGATTGGGCTTGGTGTGGCGCTTGACGATGTTCACGCCGGCGACGACGACCTTGCCCGACGCGCCGTCGACCTCCTGGACCTTGCCACGCTTGCCGCGGTCGCGGCCGGCGATGACCACCACTTCGTCGCCCTTGCGGATGCGCAGGTTACCTGCCATCACAGGACCTCCGGCGCGAGGGAGACGATCTTCATGAAGTTGCGCTCGCGGAGCTCGCGCGCGACCGGGCCGAAGATGCGCGTGCCGCGCGGCTGGTTCTGCGGAGTGAGCAGCACCGCGGCGTTGTCGTCGAAGCGGATGAAAGAGCCGTCGGCGCGCCGGTATTCCTTCGTCTGACGGACGACGACCGCGCGCACGACCTCACCCTTCTTCACGCCTGAGTTGGGGATCGCGTTCTTGACGGCCGCGATGAACACGTCGCCGATCGAGGCGGTCGTCCCGGTGGACGAGCCCAGCACGCGGATCACCGAGAGCTCTCTCGCTCCGGTGTTGTCGGCGACGCGCACGCGGGTGTATGGACGGATCACGCCTCCGCGTCCTCCGTCTCTTCGTCGCCCTCGACGGCTGGCTTCGACAGGAACTCCGCCGCGCCCTCCGACTGCTCGAGCGCCTTCTCGATGTCGGCGACACGAGGCGCCGCCGCGCCCGCCTCACCGATCCGCGAGATGACCTCGACCACACGCCAACGCTTCGTCGCGCTGTATGGGCGGCTCTCCTGGATGCGCACGAGGTCGCCCTCGCGCACATCGCCGGCGTCGTCGTGCGCCGCGAAGCGCTTGCGCACTCGAACGACCTTCTTGTACAGCGGGTGCTGGCGCTGGCGCTCGACCGTGACAATGACGGTCCGCGGCTGCTTCGCCGACACGACCACGCCGACCTTCGTCTTGCGGTGGAAGCGGCGCCAACCGGTCACGGCCTGCGTCGCCGCCGCGGTGTGCGACACCGTTGCCGCGGCGCGCTTGCGCGTGACGACGGTCTTGCGCACCGCGGGACGCGCGGCGGTTGCGGTCGCGGCGGACCGCGGCGCGGCGGCCGTCGTCTTCTTTGCGGCCGTGGTCTTCTTCGTCACCGTCGTCTTGGTGGCGGTCGCTTTCGCGGCCGTGGTCTTCTTGGTGGTCTTCTCAGCCATTCGTCGCTCGCTCTCGCTCTTGCAGCACGGTGAGCGCGCGCGCGATCCGCCGACGGGCGGCAGGCAGCCCGCGGTAGTTCTTCAGCTGGCGCGTCGCCAGCTTGAAGCGGAAGTCGAAGAGCTCCTCTTTCGCGCTCTTCAGCTCGTCAGCGAGCTCGTCGTCAGACAGCCGCCGCATGTCCTTCAGTTGCACTGCCGCCCCCTTCCTGCCCGTCTCGTGACACGAACTTCGTCTTGATCGGAAGCTTGTACGCCGCGAGGCGCAGTGCCTCCTTCGCGAGCGCCTCGCTCACGCCGGAGCACTCGAACAGGATCCGGCCCGGACGGACGACAGCGACCCAGTGGTCGGGCGCGCCCTTGCCGGAGCCCATCCGCACCTCGGCCGGCTTCTTCGTGACCGGCTTGTCGGGGAAGACGCGTATCCAGACCTTGCCGCCGCGCTTGAAGTGGTGGACGATCGCGCGTCGGGCAGCCTCGATCTGACGTGCCGTCATCCAGCACGGCTCCTGCGCCTGCAGGGCGTAGTCGCCCTGCGTGATCGTCGCGCCAGACTGCGCGTGCCCCTTCATGCGGCCGCGCTGGAACTTCCGATACTTCAGTCGCTTCGGCTGCAGCATGACTAGGCCCTTACCGCCGGAGGCGCGCTCGGCGCGGCCACGGGCGTCGGAGCCGGAACGGGGGTCGGCAGGGGCGGCGCGATGGGGCGCGTCACGTTCCCGCCTGGCGCGTTCTGCGCGACCTGCCGGGGCGCTGGCTCGATGTCGCCCTTGTAGACCCAGGCTTTCACGCCGATCGTGCCATACGTCGTCTTCGCGATCGCGCGCCCGAACTCGATGTCCGCGCGCAGCGTGTGCAGCGGGACGCGACCCTCGCGCTCCCACTCGCGGCGGCTCATCTCCGCGCCGCCGAGGCGGCCGGCGACGGCGACCCGCACACCCTTCGCGCCGGACTTCATCGAACGGAGGACGGTCTGCTTGAGCACCTTGCGGAAGGACACGCGACGCTCGAGCTGCTGCGCGACGTTCTCCGCGATGAGCATCGCATCGAGCTCCGGGTAACGGATCTCGAAGATGTTCACCTTCACGGCCTTGCCGGTGGTCTTGCCGAGCACCTGGCGCAGCTCCTCGACCTTCGCCCCACCCTTGCCGATGACGACGCCCGGCTTCGCGGTGTGGATCGTCACCGTGACCTGGTTCGTCGAGCGCTCGATCTCGATGCGCGAGATCGCCGCGTCGCGCAGGCGCGCGCGGATCCCCGAACGGATCGCGACGTCCTCCTTCAGGAGGATCGGGTAGTTCTTCGACCCCGCGTACCACTTCGCGTTCCAGGTCTTCACGAATCCCAGGCGGAATCCCAGCGGATGGACTTTCTGACCCATTAGGCCTTCCTCTCGTCGACGATCACGGTGATGTGGCACGTGCGGCGCAGCTTCGTGTCGCGCCGTCCGCGGCCGCGCATCCAGATGCGCTTCATGCGCGGACCTTCGTCGGCGATGGCCCGCTTCACGTACAGGTTCTCGAGCGTCATGCTGTAGTTGTTCTCCGCGTTCGCGACCGCCGAACGCACGACGCGACCGATCGGCAGCGCGGTGCCCTTCGGCAGGTTCTCGAGCATCGCGATCGCCTCCCCAGCGGACTTTCCGGTGATGAGGTCGGTCACGAGCCTCGCCTTCCGCGGCGAGAAGCGCTGGAACTTCGCGGACGCGCGCACTTCCATCGTCATGCCCCCGGCTTCACCGCGGCCACGGTCTCGGCCGCCGCGCCGCGACCATGCGCGCGGAAGGTGCGCGTCGGCGCGAACTCGCCCAGGCGGTGCCCGACCATGTTCTCGGTGATGAAGACCGGCACGTGACGCCGGCCGTCGTGCACGGCGATCGTGTGTCCGACCATCGTCGGCAGCACGAGCGACGCGCGCGACCAGGTCTTGACGACCTTCTTCTCGTTGCGCGCGTTGAGCTGCTCGATCTTCTTCTTGAGCGATTCGTGCACGAACGGGCCCTTGCGTATGGAACGCGTCACTTGCTCAATCTCCGGCTGCGCCGGGAGACGCGCCCCAGCGGTTTGTGCTCGCTCGTCGCGGCGGAGCCGCTCCTCGTTCGCGCCATTACTTACTCTTCCTCTTCTTCGGACGCTCGGTCACGAAGCGGTCCGTCTTCGGGTTGCGGCGCGTCTTGAGGCCCATCGCGGGCTTGCCCCACGGCGTCTGCGCCTGGCCACCCACCGGCGACTTCGCCTCGCCGCCACCATGCGGGTGGTCGCGCGGCGACATCACGACGCCACGGACCGTCGGCCGCCAGCCCATGCGGCGCTTGTGCCCGGCGCCGCCGATCTTCTGGTTCTCGTGCTCGACGTTGCCGAGCTGTCCCACCGTCGCGCGGCACCGCACCTGGACGACGCGGATGCCACCCGAAGGAAGACGGATCTGTGCGAACTCGCCTTCCTTCGCGACGAGCTGGGCCATACCGCCTGCCGCGCGCACCAGCTGCGCGCCGCGGCCGGGCTGGAGCTCGACGCCGTGGATCGTCGTGCCGGTCGGGATGTTCTCGAGCGGCAGGCAGTTGCCCACCCGCGCCTCGGCCTCGGGGCCGGAGAGCACGGTGTCGCCCACCTTGAGCTCGTTCGGCGCGAGGATGTAGCGCTTCTCGCCATCGCGGTACACGAGCAGCGCGAGGCGCGCCGAGCGGTTCGGGTCGTATTCGATCGCGAGAACACGCGCCGGGATCCCGTCCTTGGTGCGCTTGAAGTCCACGATCCGGTAGCGCCGCTTCTCGCCGCCACCGCGGTGGCGCGTCGTCACACGGCCCTGCGCGTTGCGGCCGGCCTGGCGCAGCTTGCGCTCGGTCAGGCTCTTTTCGGGCTTGTCCTTCGTGATCTCCGCGTACGACGCCGACTGCCGGAACCGGCGGACCGGCGTGAACGCCTTGTATTGCTTCAGCGGCATCGGCTAGACCCCTTCCACGAAGTAGCGCTCGATCTTCTGACCTTCGGCGATCGTGACGATGGCTTTCTTCCAGTCCGGACGCCGTCCGATGCGGCGGCCCAGTCGCCGCTCCTTGCCGCGGACGGTCATCGTGTTCACGTCGACGACGTCCACCTTGAACGCCTCGGCGACCGCGGCCGCGATCTCCTGCTTCGTCGCGTCCCGCACGACCTCGAAGGTGTAGCGACCGACGTTCGTCTCGGTCATCGAGCGCTCAGTGATGACCGGGCGCAGCAGCACCAGAGTCCCTCTCATGCCCGCGCCACCGCGCGCTCGCCCGCGCGCACCGCGAGCGCCTCGAGCGCTGGACGCGTGACGAGAAGGGTGTCTGAGGCCATGACGTCCGAGAGGCGCAGTGATCCGGGTGTACGCAGCTCGACGTCGGGAAGGTTCGCCACCGCGCGGCCGATGCGCTCGTCGATCTCCGGCGAGACGACCATCGTGCGGCCGGTGTCACCGATGCGGCCGAGCCACGCGACGACCTCGCGCGTGCGCGGGCGCTCGCCGTCGAAGCGAAGCTCCTCGAGCACGAGGATTCGTCCCGCCGCGGCACGCTCGCTCACCGCCTCGCCGAACGCGGCGCGGCGCATCTTCTCGGGCATGCGCTGCGCGTATCGCCGTCCGTTCGGGCCGAACACCACGCCACCGTGACGCCACAGCGGCGAGCGGATGCTCCCCGCACGCGCGCGGCCGGTGCCCTTCTGGCTCCACGGCTTCTTGCCGCCGCCCGACACGCGCGCGCGGTTCTTCGTCGCGGCCGTCGCTTGACGCGCGTTGGCGCGCTCGGCGATGAATGCCTGGAAGAGCGTCGCGGCGCGCGACGCGCCCTTCAGGAAGGCGGCGGGTAGAGCGACGGACCCGGACGACGAGCCGTCCGCCGCGATGAGCGGCGCCTCACCCACGGGCGCGGTCGGCAGCGGACGCGCCGCCACCTTCTCGCGCTTCGGCTGCGCTTCGCGGACCTCTTTGCGCGGGGGCGCGGGCTCGGCGCGGCGAGCGACGCGCGTGACCGGTCGCGCGACGACGCGCTTGGTGGGGACCGCCGCTTTGCGCGGTGTCTTCGGCTCGGCGGCTTTCGTTGCGGCCGGTCTCGCAGCGGCCTTCGAGGTCACCGCCTTCGCGGCCGTCCTGCTCAATTTCTCGGCTTTCGCCGAGGAAACCCGCTCAGGACTGATCGTCTTCGGGCGGCGCGGCGAAGCCGCGGCGCCCTCAGCCTTCTCTTTCTTCTTCGTGTCTTCGGTCTTCGCCATCAGGCCTTCTTCACCATCACGACCCCGTTGCGTGGGCCGGGCACGGCGCCCGACAGGATGAGGAGCGAACGCTCGCCATCGGCACGCAGCACCTCGAGGTTCTTCACGGTCACGCGGTCGACGCCTTGATGCGACGCCATGCGCAGTCCTTTGAGCACGCGGCCGGGCGTCGTGCCCGCACCCACGGAGCCCTGGCGGCGGAGGTGGTCGGAGCCGTGCGACTTGGGTCCACGCGTGAAGTGGTGCAGGTGCACCGGACCCTGGAAGCCCTTGCCCTTGGAGATCCCCGTGACGTGCACCTTGTCGCCCACCGCGAAGCTCTCGACCCCGATGCGCTGCCCGGCGGCGAAGCCGGTCACGTCGTCGACGCGGACTTCTCGGAGGTGCTTGAGCGGCGGCAGGTCCCCCAGATGTCCGCGCTCGCCCTTCGACATCTTCTTCTCGGCGATCACGCCGAAACCGATCTGGAGGGCGGTGTAGCCGTCGCGCTCCTTGGTGCGCACGCTCGTGACGAGGTTCGACTCGGTCGCGATGACGGTCGCGCCCACCACCGACCCGTCGGGCCGGAAATGCTGGAGCATGCCGACCTTGCGACCGATGATGACGGCCTTCGTCATCGCCGGTGCCGCGGCCGTCTCGCTCGTCTCTGTCTTTGTCGTCTCGTCGGTCACTCTTTCGGTCCTTTAGAGCTTGATCTCGATGTCGACGCCGGCCGGAAGGTTCAGCTTCATGAGGGCGTCGACCGTCTTCTGCGATGGGTCGTTGATGTCGATGAGGCGCTTGTGCGTCCGGATCTCGAACTGCTCACGTGAATCCTTGTAGATGAACGGGCTGCGGATCACGGTGAACTTCTCGATGCGCGTGGGCAGCGGCACGGGCCCCGTGACCGTCGACCCGGTGCGCTGCGCGGTCTCGACGATCTGCGCCGCGGACTGGTCGATCAGCTTGTGGTCGTAGGCCTTGAGCCGGATCCGGATGCGCTGCTTTGCCATCTATGCGTTGCTCATTCCAGGATCTTCGTCACCACGCCGGCGCCCACGGTCTTGCCGCCTTCGCGGATGGCGAAGCGCAGACCCTCCTCCAGGGCGATCGGGGTGATGAGCGTGACGGTGAGGTTGACGTTGTCGCCGGGCATGACCATCTCGGTCCCCGCCGGCAGCTCCGCGGAGCCGGTGACGTCGGTGGTGCGGATGTAGAACTGCGG
>JBGPZT010000097.1:0-10402 GCA_041493915.1 Candidatus Limnocylindria bacterium | reverse complement strand
GCGCACGCATCGGGGCTTTCGCCGATGTCGATCGCGTACGGACTGCCCGGCTGGGGGTCTCGGGCTAGCATCGCCAGCGGCTTGGACCAACTCGAGCTGTCGATCGTCATGCCGTGCCTCAACGAAGCGGCGACGGTGGCGGACTGCGTCGCGCAGGCGCGTGAGGCGATCGCCCGATACGGCATACGCGGCGAGGTCATCGTCGCCGACAACGGGAGCACCGACGGATCCCGCGAGCTCGCGGCCGCCGCGGGCGCACGCGTGGTGGCCGTCCCGGTCCGTGGCTACGGGAGCGCGCTGCTCGCGGGGTTCGCATCGGCGCAGGGCGAGTACGTCGTGATGGGCGACGCGGACGGCTCGTACGACTTCATGGCCATCGACAAGTTCCTGGCCAAGCTGCGCGAGGGCTACGACCTCGTGATGGGCAACCGCTTCAAGGGCGGCGTCGCCGAGGGCGCGATGCCGTTCCTGCACCGCTGGCTCGGGAACCCGGTGCTCTCGTTCCTCGGTCGTCTCTTCTTCAGCAGCGACGTCGGCGATTTCCATTCCGGCCTCCGCGGCTTCCGCCGGTCGCCGATCCTGGCCCTCGACCTGCGCACGACCGGAATGGAGTTCGCCTCGGAGATGGTCGTCAAGGCCTCGGTGCAAGGTCTGCGCATCGCCGAGGTGCCGGTCACGCTCGGGCCCGACAAGCGCGGTCGGCCACCGCACCTGCGCACCTGGCGCGACGGCTGGCGCCATCTCCGGTTCCTGCTCCTGTACAGCCCGCGCTGGCTGTTCCTGTACCCAGGAGCGCTGCTCATGGCCGTCGGCGCGCTCGTCGGCCTGTGGCTGCTGCCGGGCGAGCGCGCGATCGGACCCGTCCGCCTCGACGTCCACACGCTCGTGTACGCGGCGGCCGCGGTCGTGCTCGGCTACCAGTCCGTGATCTTCGCCGTGTTCACGAAGACGTTCGCGATCAGCGAGGGCCTGCTGCCCGAAGATCCACGTCTGACGCGCCTCTACCGCTTCGTGACGCTCGAGACGGGGATCGTGGCGGGGATCGTCCTCGTCATCGCCGGTCTGGTGCTCGCGGCGACGGCGATCGGGATCTGGGAGACGCAGGGCTTCGGTCCCATCGTCGACGTGCCGCGCACGCTCCGCGTCGTCATCGTGTCCTCGCTCACGATCACGCTCGGCGTGCAGACCTTCTTCGCGAGCTTTTTCCTCTCCGTCCTTGGTCTGAGCCGCCGCTAAGGCGCGAGGGCGCGCATTCGCGGCAGCAGGCGCGCTGCGCGCTCGACGCCGGAGCGCAGGTCCCCACCGGCGAACGGGAAGAGGAGGAGCTCGGTGAACCCCGCGCGCAGCGCGGCCTCGCCGATCCGCAGCGCGTCGTCATCCTTCTCGGCGCGGATCTGGTGCGAGCGGCGGATCGTCGCAGGGTCGCGGCCCACCGCCGCGCAGTGTTCGTCGAGGATCTTCACCAGCGCGTGGGTCTCGTCGGGTGTCGGCGCATTCGAGTTCCACACGTCGGCGTGCTTCGCGACGACGCGCAGCGTGCGCTTCGGTCCCGAGCCGCCGATCCAGATGGGCGGATAGGGCTTCTGTATCGGCTTCGGCTCCGCGATCGCCGCGTCGAGCTGATAGAAGCGCCCTTTGAACGTCGCGCGCTCCTCCGTCCAAAGCGCCTTCAGCACGCGACAGGCTTCGTCGAGCATGCGGATACGGTCCGCAGCGCTCGGGAACGGCAGGCCGTACATCTTGAACTCGGGCTCATTCCAGGCCGCGCCGATCCCCATCTCGAGCCGTCCGGCTGAAAGGTGGTCGACGGTGACCGCGATCTTCGCGAGCAGGCCGGGGTGACGATAGAGATTGCCCGTCACGTTGAGACCGATGCGCGTGCGTTTGGTGTTCTCCGCGACCGCGCCGAGGATCGTCCAGCCGTCAAAGATGGGCTTCGTTGGATCGTTCCCGAGCGCGATGAGGTGGTCGAATGGCCAGATGTGATCGAAGCCGGCCTCGTCCGCTATGCGCCACGCCTCGCGCTGCGCCTCGATCGGATGGACCTGCTGCGAGAGCTTCAGTCCGATGCGAAGTGGATGCGCCACGACGGTCGAGCCTAGCGTCACTAGGATCGCGGCGTGCCTGTCGACGCCGAGCGATGGCTACGCGACCTGCCCGCCGAGCTGGGGCCGCAGCGCGATGTCATCACCGGCCTGCTGAACGAGGCGCGTAAAGATGCGCGGATCCGTCTGTTCGTCGTCGGTTGCAGCATCGGACGCGGCACCGCCGACGCGCTCTCGGACGTTGACGCGCTCTACGGCGTTGCGGAGCCAAAATGGCAGGAGACAGTCGGCGATAGTGCTGAGCTGGTGCGTCGCGTCGGCCCGCTGAGCGATCTCTATCAGGCGACGCTGCCGCCGGCTTCGCCCGACGCCCACGCCTACCAACACACCTTCGCGCAGTACGCGAGCGGAGTGCAGATCGATCTCGTGGTCGCGGTCGCGCGCGAGCGGCAGGCGCCGCGTGCGGACTTGGTGATCCTGTACGACCCCGACCAGCGCGCGAGCGATTTCCCGAAGATCGAGGCGCCCAGCGAGCACCAGGTTCGTGGCTGGATGTACGCCTGCCTCATCCACCTCAGCGCCTGCGCGAATACCTGACGCGCGGGTCGCTGTGGGAAGCGCGGACCCAGATCGATCTTGCGCGCACCGAGCTGTGGCGTGTCTGGGCGGTCGCCCAGCACGTGCCCGATCCGCAGTTCGGGTTGACCGCACTCCTGGATGTTCCGAATCCTGCGCTCCCGTCGTGGATCGAATTGACCATTGCGCCGCTGGCGCGCGGACCGATGCGGTCGGTTGCCCTCGCCTGCCTCGACATGCTCGAGGAGACGTGGCCACGTGCTGCGTCAGCCACCCTCGGCTGCGACGTCGCGATACCGCCACTGGCGGCGCAGGTACGCGCACAGCTCGCGGCGGTCGCGACCTAGTAGAGTCGGATGGATGGAAGCAGCGCGCTTCGAGCGCAACGTGCGCACCGAGTCGAGCGAGATCTTCACGATCTACGGCGGCGCGCGGCGCGTCGGTCGGGTGGATCTCCATTACGGCCGCTTCGAGGTGCACGGCACACTGCTGCTCGAAGTCGATCTCACCGACGACGAGCTGCAGCAGCTCATCGATCAGCTCGACGAGGAGCTGGTGCAGACGCACGACCCGGAGCGCGAGGACTTCCTCGTGACCGTGTTCAAGTCGGAGGAGCTCGGCTTCTACTCGGACGAGTTCGAATCAGACGACGACGAGGACGACGAGCCCTAGTGAGATTGATCGCCGCGGCGGCGTTGTTGATTCTTGCCAGTCCCTCTCTGATTCGCTGGAGACTCATGCTCGCACCTAGTGCACACGCGCGCGGAAGCGGCATCACGACGCTGCGGTCAACGAGTACCCAGGGATGCCCGAAGCCGGGCAACTCGGTCCACGCTTTCGATGCACTTAACCGCAGATCGTTCCCCATCGGTCTTCATATTTCGCGGCCAACGCGGCCGTTCGTGAGCCGAACATCATGACTAGTTCTGAGCACTTCTCCCCGAGCAGGCCGAGATTCTCGAGGAATGACACCATGACCAAGTCATGTACTCGCTCGTCATCGGACGACGAAGCCCGCTCTAGGAATTGAACGACCCGTTCCGCTAGGTCGGCGTTCCAATGCTCGGCCGTCGCCTGCGCCCTTAGGAGATCCACCAGCGACCCTAACTCCACATGCGGCAAATCTGGATCGGTAATTTCCAGCTCTGGGAATGATTCGCCGAGTAATCGGGTAAATTCCTCGTACTTCACTGCTAATCGCCACTGAGGGCACGGAGCATGTCTTGAATAACCGTCTCGGCGCCCAAGACGTCTCCTTCTGATAACTGGGGATGCCTGTCGAGATACCGCGACAAGCCAACAGCGTAGCCGTACGCCTTGTCAATGTGCCCTCCACTCGAGAGGCCCCTCGCAATTTCATCTCTCGCGGCGTCCGCGGTGCTACCTGATCCAATCACTGCACCGGGCCGGTACAACTTGTCGATGAACCGTTGGCGAAGACCGGGGTCTTGGATGATGGGCTTGGCAACGCCGGCGCTTGTACCGGCGCCCGCGGCTGCGGTTGCGGTTGGTCCGATTGCGGCGACGGCACCAGCCGTACCGGCAACGAGTAGAGCCCCACCCAGAACGACGAAGGCGCCAGTTTCAATGTACCCAGTCATTCTGATGTACGGATTGCTGGACTCGGTAGCCTGCAGAGAATCATTGATCTGACTGCCGACGAATGCGGCGGCTGCACATAGTCCAAAGGGGCACATGCCAGATGGGTCAGAGAGGAGGATCGGATTCGCCGCGGCGTAATAGAAAGAGTTGAGTGTCGCGGGGCTCAGCGCATCGCCACTCAAGGGATCATGAGAAAGAAATCGGCCGTTGACCGGCTCGTACCAGCGCGCGCGCATGTAATAGAGCCCGCTTGAATCGATCAACTGACTTGCGAGTCCCAGGTAGGACGGCGATGCCGCGGTGCTCTGCGCGGTTTGTCCATACGCCCGGTAGCGGAAGGCAGCGGTCACCGCGCCAGCGCTCGACACCTCCGCCCGCACGTTCTTGCTGCCGTCTCTGGCGAAGGTGAGCGTGGTGGCGTCGGCCTTGACCACGTAGAGCGGGCCGAGGCCGTAGACGATGGCGTCGCCACCCTGCTTCAGCAGGCGGCTGGGTGAGGTCGCGGGATCCCAGAGGAAACCGGTCGCTGCTGCGGCCCCGGCCTTGACCTCGATGCGGATCGCGACGCTGGTGTCCTCGAGATCGGTGGTCACGCTGGTGGCGGCCTGTGTTCCAGGGCTGGCGCGCAGCGCGTGCGCCGCGCCGATGCCGACCCAGCCGCCGGAGAGGTCGAGGTCCTCGCCCAGCGCGCCGCCCCATCCCGACAGGAAGGCCGCGCTGGCGCCGTTGTCGTTGTTGCCACCGGGTGCGACCCAGGCGACGTCCCAGGAATTGGCGCTGGCGCTCACCAGCGCTGGGATGTTGAAGGTCTGGTCCGCGCTGGTGTCGACGGCCGGGGCCACGGTCGGCTGCGGAGTGAGCGTATCGACGCCGCTCAGGATCAGGATGCCCACCGCCGAGGCGTCGAGCGTCCCGGTGAAGGTGACGGTGTACGAGGCCGGCTCGGATGCCCCGGCGATCTTCGAGAGCACCACCAGCCGGGCCCAGGGGCTGAGGTCCTGCGTCGCAAGGGTGGCGAAGCCGCTGACCGCGGGCGTGGCGTAGACCCCCGGGCTGGTGGGGTTGATCGCGACGCCGATCTGGACGAGGTCGCCGCTCTGGGCCGCCGCGTTCGGGGTGATGACATGCGCCGCGCCCGAGACCTGGACGCTGACTCCCTTGCCGCGCAGCGCGATCGCTGCCCCGGTGCCGCTGCGGCTCTGGAGCAGGCCGTCGCCGCTGTACGCGTAGCTGCGGGCGGTGCCGCCGACGGTGGAGGAGATCAGCCGGTCCAGCGCGTCGTAGCCGAAGGTGTCGGCGCCGCGGGTGCTCAGGCGATCGGCGCTCGACCAGCTGAGCGCGGTCGCGCCGTCCTGGGTCAGGCGGTTGGCGGTGTCGTACGTCTCGGTCGTGCCGCTGCGGTTGGTGACGTTCGACGCCGGGTCGAGCGCGAAGGTCTCGGCGACGGGACCGCTGACGCTCCTCAGTCGATTGAGGCCGTCGTACGCGAGGGCGAAGTGGTCGGTGAGACCGGGAAGGAAGACGAAGCGACGGGCATGGGTGTCGCCGTTGGCGCTGAGGCGATTGTCGCGCCAGCCGAGCATCGTCTCGGTGGCGGTGAACGCGACGGTCGGATTCAGCTGGGCCGTTGTGCCCGTCGCGTCATCGAGGCGCTGGGGCAGTGACCAGGTGTTGAGGTACGGGTCGTACCGCGAGCCCCAGATGTCCGAGTTGCTCGCACCGGCGCGGATGTCACCCCAGGTGACCCAGGCGTAGCCGTCGGCGCGGACCGAGAGCGCGAGCGCCTGGGCATTGGCCGGGGATGGGCTGACCTCGACCGAGGCAGACCATGATCCACCCGCCGGCTTGCGCGCGGCACGAATCCTGGCTGGACTCGTACGCGCGTCGATCCACGCGACGATGAGGTTGCCCGACCCATCGATGCCGATCCGTGGCTTGGTCTGCGCGGCGGCGCCGGGATCGTCGGAGATCTTCACGTTGGGCGTCGCCCAGGTCGATCCACCCAAGGCGAGCGTCGAGAAGAAGATGTCGGCGTTGCCGTTGCGGCTGTCCTGCCAGACCGCGTAGCTGGTGCCGTCCGATCCGACAGCCACGTCGGGAAAGTCCTTCACCGCCGCGGTGTTGTCGGTGATCTTCTTGTTGGGGGTCCACGCCGTCCACGGATTGATCAGCGTCGAGGAGTAGATGTTGTTCTGGCTCGAGCGCAGATCGACCCAGACGGCCGTCTCCGCGCCGGCGGTCGTGCCGGCGATACGCGGGTTGCGCTGCACCGCGCCGCCCGACGCGCCCGGGTCGTCGGAGACCTTGAGGTTTGGCGTACTCCAGGTGCCGTTGGCGCCTGGAGTGCGCTGGGAGGAGTAGATGTCGGCTCTGCCCACGCCGTTGCGCTCGTCCTGCCAGACCGCGTACGCGTTGCTCGAGGAGTCAAGCGCGATGGCGGGGTTCTGCTGGATGCGCGTGCCCGTGTCGGTGTTGACCTTGACGTTCGCGCTCCATGTTCCGGTGGTGCCGTCGCGACGAGAGAACTCTATGTCAGCGTTGCCCGTGCGCGCGTCATCCCAGATCAAGTAGCTCGCGGCGTCAGCGCCGACGGCGACGGCGGGGTGGTCCTGGACCACCGTGCCTGCGTCGGTGTTGATCTTCGCGCTGGCGAAGATGCCGTTCATGATGTCGTCGATCGCGGTGCGGTTGCCTTCGTTATCGAGCGTGTACGTGTCGCTGGTGATCGTCGCGGTCGCCGTCGCGTTGAGCAGGGTGGTGAGGCGCTGGGCTTTGTCATAGGTGTACGTCGTGGTCATCCCACCGGGCACGACCACGGTCTTCGCCAATCCGGCGGCGGTGTACGTGTAGGTGCTCAGGCGCGCGCCCCAGTCGGTCAGGCTCGACAGGCGACCCGCGGGGCTAAACGCGTAGGTCACGCTACCGACGGTCGGGTAGGTCAGCGTCGTGCGGTTGGAGTCCAAGTCGTAGCCGTAGCCCAGCGTGCCGTTGGGCTGGACCGCCTGTGTCAGTCGTCCCAGGCCGTCGTAGGAGTAGGTCGAGGTCCCGGTCGCATCCGTCATCGTCGTTCGGCGGCTGAGCTCGTCGTAGACGGAGCTGATCGGGACCGGAAGACCTGCGGAGGAGACGGTCGAGATCCGCGACATCGCGTCGTACACGTACGTCGTCGCCACGCCGTCGCCGGTCGTACGCGTCGTTGCATTGCCGTTGCCGTCGAGCACGTAGCTGGTGGTCACGTTGAGCACGCCGGTCGGGTGCGTCGTGAAGCTGGTCATGCGGTTCAGGGCGTCGTAACCGTAGTCAGTGACCACGCCGTTGGCCTGCGTGACCTGCTCGGCATTGCCGTTGAGATCGCGAGCGACGGTCGTCACGTAATCGAGCGTGGGGTTCAAGATAGGGTCGGGCTTCTGCGTGACGCTCTCCAGCCGAACCGCGTCGTCGTACGAGTAGCTCGTGATTTTGCCGTTGCGATCGGTCGCGCTGGTGCGGTTGCCAGCGTTGTCGTAGCCGGTGAGGGCGGTGTGGCTGAGCGGATCGATGACCGAAAAGACGCGGTCGTTCTCGTCATAGTTGGTGGTCCAGGTGTGGTGCGACGGGTCGACCGTCGGGAAGTACCCGTCGGGGTCGACCATCGTGGTCTGGCGACCGACGCCGTCGTACCCGAAGGTCGTCTTGTTGCTATCAGCGTCGATGACCTGGGTCAGATTGCCGGAGGTGTCATAGCTCAGGCTCTGGGAGTAGGTGTAGTTCGGCGTCCCCATCGGGTTGCCGCGTGGCGAGATGACCTTGGTCGGCAGACCCGGGTTGAGGGCATCGCTGGACTCCCACTTCGTGACCGCGTAGGTCGACGGTCCGACCGTGATCTGTGCGGTGGTCGAGAGCGTGACGTTGGTCACCGGGTCGTAGGCATTGGTCGTCGTGAAATTCCGAGCGTCGGTGACGACGGTCAGGTTGTTCTTGCTGTCGTAGGCGAACTGCGTCAGGTAACGCGGTCCTGGCGGGACCAGCGGATCCAGCTTGGTCAGCATGTTGCCGCGAGTGTCGTAGGTGAAGTCGGTCTGGTTGCCGTTGCGGTCGATCACGTAGTCGCGGTTGCCGGCCGCGTCGTAGTGATTGGTGAGCGTGTAGGTCGTACCGCCCACGACGTCGACCTCGGTCTGCTCTCGCGAGAGTGCGTCGAAGCTGTAGGTCGTGGCGTGGCCGCGCGGATCGGTGGTCACGTTCTGGCCCGGCGTGTACGCGAACGTCGTGAGGTTGAGCATGCCATCGCGCTGCTCGTAGACACGACCCTGACTGTCGTACGTGTTCGTCACGCGCACGCGGCCGTCGGGATCGGTGATCGTCGTCAAGTGCCGACTCGTGCCGTCGTACGCGTAGTGCCACTGATGGTTCGCCGGCGTCTGACCCGTGGTGTTGCCGATCTTGTCGGTGACGGTGACCAAGCGACCGTTGCCGTCGAATGCATAGGTGACCTTTCGGCCCAGCGGGTCCTGGATCTGTGTGAGGTTGGACCCGGTGTAGCTGAGGGTCACGGCGCGACCAACGGTGTCGGTGATCGTGGTGAGCTTCCCCGCCGTGTAGGTCAGATTGATCTGGTTGCCCGCAGGCTCGCTGATGCGCGTGAGCACACCCGCGTTGGTGAACGAGAACGCGACTTGATTCTTGAGAGTCAAAGTGAAGGTCGTATCCGGGTTCTTGACCAGCGTGTCGAAGACGCCGATCGGGGCCGCATAGGTGAGATCGGGGTTCTGGACGAACTCGTCCAGGCGGCCGTCGCCGCGGCGGATAGTCACGGTCGCTCCCGCATCGCTGAGCTGCCAGTTGTAGCTGTGGGTCCACGCCGGTCCGAGGGGGCCCGTGCAGAAATCCGCCGAGTTGTAGGAGCGCACGAACGAGAAGCCCAAAAGCCTTCCGGGCATCGCGAGGTCCTCGGCGCTATTGACGAAGTTGCCGGTGCCAAGGTTCACCTGCTGTGGTGAGTACGCGTTCCACGGAGCGAACCCGAAGGGCTTGTCGCTACCGAAGTCGGTCGGCTGCTCTTCGCCGTACAGCTCGATCGACCACCAGACTGACGAACCACACTGGCACGTATCGCGGTTGATACGCATGACGAAGGTGACCGTGTCATTGGTTTGGGAGTCGACCGCGTTGCCGATCGTGCACGGCGTATCGAGATCGACTTGTGTCGTGTCGGACACGCCGTCCCAGCCGGTCGAGAGCGTCTTATGCAACACGCCCGCCCAGTTTTCCTCGCACCACACCTGCATCTCGGCCACAGACACACCCGCGTTCGATGCGGGGCATGTGGGGAAGTTGGGCCAGCCGCCCACGCAGTATGCGAACTTCACGCGGAACGAGCTCAGCTGAATCGATGTCACGCCTGATGAGCGCACAAAGCGCACCGCCACGCCGCAATCAACGACCGAACCCGACACAACCTGGCATCCCTGCCCGGGATCGACGCCCATGTTTCCCTGCGTCGAATCATCCGCGTCGAAGAGGTTCGCGAACCCGCCGAGCCCAGGGTTGCCGCCGGTGATGCTCCACCCTACGGGCGGCGTGTGCGCGAGGTCTCCCGAAGTCGCGCTAGCTGGAGAGGCAGGCAGGAGCGGAATGAGCGAGACGATCAGAGCGACGATCAACCCGAGAGTGATCGCCCGGGCGGTGGGTCGGTACGCGACTGGGTGGGGGCCCAGGATTCCTCGCATCGTCGAAGCCTCCTCGGCTCCCCCGCCGCGAGGTTACTCAGCTTCCGGCGGCTGCCAAGGAGAATCTTTGCCGGTTCAGAAGCTGACCAGCAGACAACGACCTCGATGAGGGGCACTCACGCGAGAGCGTTAGGCCGCAGCGCCGCCGTACGTGTCGCGCAGGCCGGCCTCAAGAGCGCGCGACGAGTAGCCCAGCTCGCTCTTCGCGTGCGCGTCGCTCGCCCAGAAGGTGACGCCCTTCGTCGAAGTGACCACCTCGCGTAGCCCAGGACGCACGAGCGCGCCCAGTTGGAGCAGCGCGTAGGGCAGACGCAGGCGCGGAAGATCGCGACCGGTGATACGCGCGAGTGCTGCGAACGCGTCCGCGACACGCGCGTTCTCTCCGCCGAGAACGTAGCTCCCACCGGCCTGACCGTGATCGAGGACGAGCACGATGCCGCGCGCGACGTCGTCCACATGCACGAAGTTGAG
>JBGPZT010000223.1:0-3135 GCA_041493915.1 Candidatus Limnocylindria bacterium | reverse complement strand
TCAGAGTCTTTGTAGACCGGCACCCAGCGCCAGATCCCCATCGCGACGTCCCAAAGGCGGCGTCCCGGTCCGGCGGCGTCGAAATCGACCATCGCGAAGAGCTTCCCGTCACGGAAGACCGCGTTGAACGGCGCGACGTCGTTGTGGCAGATGACTTCGCCAGCGTCGCTCGGCCATCGCCAAGACGCTGGCACAGGAGGCCTGAAGCCGGCCTGCGCGTTGTGGTATCGGCGCAGCAGCCTCGCCGCCGCGATGAGGTTCTCGTCGCGCCAGACGTACTGGGGCATCGGGTCCGGCCAACCCGTTGGTCCGTCGCCCTCGATGTACGCCAGCACCTCGCGGCCGTGCTCGTCGATGCCGATGACGCGCGGCGATCCCTCGAACCCGACCGCCTCGAGATGCCGCAGCAGCGCGTGCACCGCGGGCGTCCACGGGCCGGCCCGGCGGCGCACCGTATCGCCGACGCGCACGGCGTCGGAGAGGTTGCCCCCGAGCGCGATCTCTTCGCTCATTGCGAAAGTTTGCGGCACCGGCGCAGACCTCCGCGGCGCCTTCATCACCGCTTCACACCCTGGCGCGAGTCTTTGGGCAAGAGACAAGACGAAAGGGGTCACAATGAACGGTCTCAGGGCCTTCGTCGTCGCGGCCAGCATGTTGGTCGTGGGCGTCGTCGCGTATCAGCTCGGTCTGTCACAGGGTCTCGCCACCACGATCCCCGCCGGCGTCGCGCCGGTCGCCTACTACGGCTATCCGCACATGGGCTTCGGGTTCGGTCTCCTCGGCCTGCTCTTCCCGCTGTTCTTCCTCTTCCTCATCTTTGGCGCGCTGCGCGCCGCAATGTGGGGCGGTCGGGGCGGGTACGGTCCGCGCGGATGGGGCGGCAACGGCCGCGCACGGATCGAGGAGCTGCACCGTGAGCTCCACGGCGAGAAGCCGAGCGGCGACCGCCCGTCCTCGACCAGCACCTAGCATCGCGAGGATGAAGACGGTCCTCGTCGTCGACGACGAGCCGAAGATCGTCCAGCTCGCGCGGGACTACCTCGAGCACGCGGGATTTGCGGTCGTGAGTGCCTCCGATGGAACGGCGGCGCTCGCGACCGCGCGGTCGTCGCGTCCCGATCTCATCGTGCTCGATCTGGGACTGCCGGAGCTCGATGGACTCGATGTCGCTCGAGCACTCCGCCGCGATTCCACCGTGCCGATCGTCATGCTCACCGGTCGCGGCGACGAGGCCGACAAGATTGCGGGCCTCGAGATCGGCGCGGACGACTACGTCACCAAACCATTCAGCCCGAAAGAGCTCGTCGCGCGCATCCGCGCCGTGCTCCGGCGCACGGAGCGGCCACCTGACGCCGGCGATGTCGTCCGCGCCAGCGATGTCACGCTCGACGTGCCGCGCATGCGCGTTCGTGTCGGCGACCGTCAGGTGGAGCTCACGCCTACGGAGTTCCAGCTCCTCGCCGCGCTCGCACGCGCGCCCGGTCGCATCTTCACGCGCTCCCAGCTGCTCGACGCCGTCCACGGGATCGCGTTCGAGTCCTATGAGCGAGCGATCGACGCGCACGTGAAGAACATCCGCCGCAAGCTCGAGCCCGTTCCGAGCGAGCCGCGCTATCTCCTCACGGTGTACGGCGTCGGCTACCGCTTCGCGGACGACGAGGCGTAGGTGGCCGAGGATCGCAGTGGTGATCCGCCGCGCGACCCGTCGGAGACGAGGAGGCGGCCGCCGTGGTGGCCGCAGGGCGAACCTTACCCGCCGGCCCGTGGCCAGTGGCCGCGTATGCGCGGGAGATTCATGCGCCGCTTCGCGGCGATGTTCATCGGTGCTTTTCTGTTCTTCGGCTTCGTGGTCGCCGCCTTCATCACCATCCTCGTCAACATCTTCAGCTCCGCGACCTCCGGCAGTGGCATCGCCGCGTTCATACCGCTCACGATCGTGGTCCTCCTCCTCTTCGCGACCGCTGCCCGCGGGTTTCGGCGGTTTGCGGCCCCGCTCGGTGACCTGATCGATGCCGCTGAGAGCGTCGAAGCCGGCAACTACGGCGTCCGAGTGCGCGCGCGCGGACCGCGCGAGCTTCGGTCACTCGCGTCGGCCTTCAACTCGATGTCCGGGCGTCTGGAGAGCAGTGAGCGCGAGCGTCGACGTCTGCTGGCCGATGTGACGCACGAACTGCGCACGCCGCTCACCATCATGCAAGGCAACCTGGAGGCGCTCCTCGACGGCCTGTACCCGGCGGATGCGTCGCATCTCGAGCCGATCCTCGACGAGACACGCGTGCTCTCGCGATTGGTCGATGACCTGCGCACTCTGTCGCTCGCAGAAGCCGGTGCGCTCGCGCTGCATCGTGAGCCGACCGACATCGGCCAGCTCGTTGCCGACTCGGTCGCGTCCTTCCGCACTCAGGCCGATGGCGCGGGCGTCGACCTCGTTGCCTTTATCGACGCTGTACTGCCGCAGGTCGAGGTCGACCCCGTGCGGATCCGCGAGGTCTTCTCGAATCTGTTGTCGAACGCGCTGCGTTACACGCCGCGTGGCGGGAGCGTCCGCGTCGGCGTGTCGGCGGTGGACGGACGGGTGCGTGTCTTCGTGCGCGACACCGGGCCCGGCATCGCCGCCGACGCGCTGCCACACATATTCGACCGCTTCTACAAGTCGGAGGAATCGCGCGGTGCCGGCCTGGGGCTGGCGATCGCCAAGAGCCTGGTCGTGGCACACGGCGGCGAGATCGACGTGACGAGCGCGCCTGGTCAGGGCACCGAGATGCGCCTCTGGCTGCCAACGACGCGTTAGGTCCGCTGCGTCACCTCGGGCCGCTCCGCGTCCTGCGCGCCGACCTTGTAGGCCTCGCGCAGCAGTTTCATGAGCGCGGGATCGACGTCTTCCTCTCCGGTGAGCCGGAAATGGAGTACGCGCCCGAGCGCTCCATAGTCGTCGACTTTCCGCACCGCGGGGTGCGTCTGCCCACCCTTCAGCCACAGCGTGAGGTCGATCCATTTCGCGCGCAGCGTCACACCGATCGAGCGCGCGCGGACCTGAAAGGAGATACCGCGTCCCTGCGGATCCACGGTCACGGGGCCGATCTGACGCACGAGGTCGTGAAGAAACCGGTAGAGGTCGACGATGTGCGGCGGCTT
>JBGPZT010000032.1:0-19214 GCA_041493915.1 Candidatus Limnocylindria bacterium | reverse complement strand
TTCGCGAGCTCCCGGTCCATCGCGCGACCTTCAGCAGCTCGCGAACGACCTCCTCCGGCACCGCGTCGGCCGAGTACTGCCGGATCTGGCGAACGGTGCGCATGCGCTCGATCAACGACACGGACGCTAACATTTGCGGACTGATGGCAGAGCGCGAGGTGGACCAGGGCGAGCTCGAGCGTCTCGGCTCGGCCCTGCGCCTCGCGGAGTCCGCGCTCGAGGAAGCACTCGAGGCCGCGGAGAATCTCGGGAATTTCGACCGCCGCTTCGACGTCCCGCGCGCGATCGGCGGAGCCCAGCGTCTGGTGCAGAACGCGAACGAAGCGGTCGAGGCAGCCCGGCAGAAATAGCCGGCGTTAGCATCAGGCCGATGCGTCAGCTCATCGGCAAGCGCCTCCTCGACATCGACGTCGGTTAACTAGCCGACCTAGCCCGCGCGTTCCGGCACACGGTGGTCGACGCCGGCACGGGAGATGGGCGCTACCCGCTCCACGTCGCGCGTACGAGAGAGAACACTCTCGCGATCGGACTCGACGCCTCATCCGACGCGCTCGCCTACGCGGCGCGCCGAGCGATGCGCGAACCGCTGCCGAATCTCCTCCTCCTGCGCGAGCCTCTCGAGCGGCTCGGGCTCGAGTCCGTCGCTGACGAGGTCACGATCCACTTCCCCTGGGGTTCGCTGCTGCGCGGCGCGCTGGCGGAGGACGTGGGCGTGTTCGACGCGATCCGACGTCTGTCGCGCCCTGGCGGCGTGCTGACGCTCCTGTTGTCGGTGACCGCTCGCGATGGGCGCGAGCCGCTGAGCGAGCGTGACATCGCGCGCGTGGCCCGCGCGTACCGCTCGTACGGCTTCGGGCTCCTGGAGCGTCGTTCGGTGGTGCGCGCCGACGTCGACGCGGCACGCTCCAGCTGGGGAAAGCGACTCGATGTCGGCGGAGCCCGACCGGGACTCCTGCTGCGCTTTGTCCGCGGCAGCGCGCCGGCCTAGGCTCCGGTACCCTCGCTATCGACAGTCGCTGACGGAGGTCGCATGTCGGAACACCCACCGGTACCCGAGGAGCCGCGCCTCGAAGAGCACAAGGTCTACGCGCTGCTCGCGATACCCGTCTTCCTCGTGACGCTCCTCATCATCGTGCTGATCTCGACACTCGGGACGACGCCGCGGCCTTAGCGCGCGTTGGCCGCGCGGCCGGCTCGGTCCATTCGACGTCAAGCGGCAGCTCGCGCCGCAGGATCGGCTCGAGCGTGGTCACGTAGGCGGCGACGCGCTCGGCGAGCTCGCGGGCGAGCCGCTCATCCGGCTTTCGATGCGGCAGCGGCTCCCACACACGTGCCCAGCCGCGGTCCCACTCCTCGATGCGGGCGCCGGGGAGCGTGCGCCGTATGGCCTTCGCGTTCGCGCCGAACGCCGCGAGCAGCCGCGCGTTCGTGAGCGGGTCGGCCTCGAAGTGCAGGCCGATCTCGATCGTGCCGAGCCGCTCGCGCGGCCAGATCTCGTAATGCAGAGCCTTGTTGCCGTACCACAGCTTGGCCATGAACGAGATCGACTCCCAATGGAATTCGCGAAGCGCCGGAGGTATGCGCTCGCGCACCAGCGGCCCGACGCGCCGCAGGCATTCGCGCGGTTCCATCAGGCGATGCGCGCGCGCAGCACGAGGTCGACGATACCGGTCAGAGCCGGCATGGCCAGGCAAAGTCGAACATGACTGCGAGCCAGAGAAATCGGTACGCGGTCTTGAGGCTTGTGTCCTCACGGAGTTTGGTGGCGGCGACGGAGGCTACGGTCAAGGGGTGCATACGCTAACGGCGCGATGCACGCACGCGTTGCGCGCGAGAGCGACGCGCAGGATCGGCTCGTTAGAATGGAGCCTCATTGATCCGGTGCAGCACGACGGTCGTGCAGGGGACTGTTAATCCCTTGGTTGGAGGTTCGAATCCTCCCACCGGAGCAGAGAGTTACTCGCGAATTATTGACAGGCATCTCTGATAGAACTACTGTTCTATCGTGCAAAGCTGTGCCGAATGCGGGGCCGAGTTTGCGATGTATCGAGTGATCAACGGCACACGAGTGAATTTGCGCGGGCGGAAGAAGTGCCTGGAGTGTCGTCCGATCCAACCACGGCTTTCGGCGAGGCCGAAGTCGATCCGACCGATCTCAATGAAGGTATGCGAATCCTGCACCGGGCTCTTTCCGGCGAAGACCTTGATCGACGGAAGGATGCGATCTCTATATCGGCGTCGCTTCTGTCTACGGTGTTCTCCGTTCGGAGCGCATAACACGTCAAAGACGCCGTCTGGTAAGTCCATTGGTGCGGAGCTCGTCGAAGAAAGACGACGCCGGCGCAACGCCAAGACGTACCGATCGCTAAAGAAGCGCCGACTGCGACGCAAGGCCGAACTCGTCACGGCGGCTGGCGGTCGGTGCATCGACTGTGGCTACGCCCACTGCCTTGGCGCTCTGGATTTCCATCATCGCGATCCTGCCACGAAGGACTTCGGCGTGGGTCATTTCAACGGCTCACTAAGGCGCCTGACTGCCGAAGTCGCGAAATGCGACCTCCTGTGCGCCAACTGCCACCGGATGCGACACGCTCGCGAAGACGCGGATCTCGTCGACTTGCATCCCTCGGCGGAGAGCCGGCGACGTACGAAACTGCGGGCCGTTGCCTGGTTCGGCGGCAGCTGCTATGGATGTGACCAGGTGCATTGGGCGCAGTTGTTCGATTTCCACCACTGGGATGCTAGCGAGAAGCACTTTGGTATCGCGACCGACGGGATAGCACGTTCATGGGGAAAGATCGTCGCCGAGCTCGAGAAGTGCGTGATGCTCTGCGCGAACTGCCACCGAGAGGTGCATGCAGGCGTCCGCACGATCCGACCCACGCTCCTTGGCCTCGCTGAGAATGCACTGGAGTACGTGGCATAGGCCGACGCGTGGCACTATCGCCGCCGTGGACGGCCCGTTCTTCGAAGACTTCACGGTGGGCGCGACGTTCCGCTCCTCGATCGGTCGCACGATCACCCAGGCCGACAACATCCAGTTCTCGCTGCTCACCAACAACACGAACGAGATCCACTTCAACACGCACTACGCAGCACAGACGGAATTCAAACGCCCGCTGGTGAACAGCTTCCTCACGCTCGCGACGGTCGCGGGGCTGATGGTCCAAGAAACGAGCCGCTGGGGGTTCGCTCTGGGAGTGGGTGAGGTCACCTTGCCGAATCCGCTCTTCGAAGGCGACACGCTGTACGCGGACACCGAGGTGCTCGAGGCGCGCGCGTCGCGCTCGCGTCAGGGGTGGGGCATCGTCACCGTCCGTCAGCGCGGCATCAAGCAGGACGGGACCATCGTCCTGATCGCGAAGCGCACCTTCATGGTCCCGACCCGCGCGAACGCGCCGAAGCCCCACTTCCCCGAGCCGCGCCAGTAGCGATGGACTTCGGCCGGACCGACGAGCAGGAGTCGATCCGCTCGGCGATGCGTTCTCTCTGCGCGCAGTTCCCGGACGAGTACTGGCGCGAGCTCGACCGCGCAAGCGAGTACCCCGAGAGGTTCGTCCGCGCGCTCACCGACGCGGGCTGGCTCGCGGCGCTCATCCCGACGGAATATGGCGGCGCCGGGCTCGGCATGGCGGAAGCGGCCCTCATCATCGAGGAGATCAACGCGTCCGGTGGAAACGCCGCGGTCGCGCACGCGCAGATGTACACCATGGGCACGCTGCTGCGACATGGCAGCGCCGAGCAAAAGCGCCGGTACCTACCGAGACTGGCGAAGGGCGAGCTGCGCCTCCAGGCCTTCGGAGTCACCGAGCCCGAGGCCGGATCCGAGACGACGCGGATCAAGACGATGGCGACGAAGCGTGGCGACCGTTACGTCATCAGCGGCAAGAAGATCTTCATCTCGCGCGCCAACTACTCGGACCTTCTACTGCTCCTCGCGCGCACGACGCCCTATGACGACCTGACCGACAAGACGCAAGGCCTTTCCGTCTTCATCGTGGATCTGAAGGGCGCGATCGAGCGTAAGCGGATCGTCGTGCGTCCGATCGAGACGATGTTCAACCACCACACGACGGAGCTCTTCATCGACGAGCTCGAGGTGCCGGCCGACGATCTCATCGGCACCGAGGGCCAGGGATTCCGGCACATCATCGACAGCTGGAATGCCGAGCGCATCCTCATCGCGTCCGAGTCGCTGGGAGACGGCCGCTGGTTCGTCGAACACGCCGCGGCGTACGCGTCGCAGCGTGTCGTCTTTGGCCGGCCGATCGCCTCGAACCAGGGCGTGCAGTTCCCGCTGGCTCAGGCGCACGCGCGCCTCGAGGCCGCGACGCTGATGCGCGACAAGGCGGCGTGGCTGTTCGACCACGATCGCAAGTGCGGAGCGGAGGCGAACATGGCGAAGCTTCTCGCGTCGCAGGCCGCGTGGGACGCGGCGAACGCGGCCATCGACGCCTACGGCGGCTACGGCTTCGCCCGCGAGTTCGACGTCGAGCGCAAGTTCCGCGAGACGCGACTTTTGCTCGTCGCGCCCATCAGCAACAACCTCGTGCTTGCCTACATCGGCCAGCACGTGCTCGGGATGCCGCGGTCGTATTGATGGGAGAGCTCCCGCCGATGCGCTCGCTGATGTTCGTGCCCGCGCACCGCGAGCGGATGGTCCAGCGGGCGCTCGGGCTGGGCGAGTTCAGCCCCGGGGCGCTCGACGTCGCGATCCTCGATCTCGAGGATGGCGTCCCGGCCGCGTCGAAGGACGAAGCGCGCCGGCTCGTCGCCGATGTCCTCTCTCTCGCGTCGCGGGGCGGCGCCGGCCCGCTGCGCTACGTCCGCATGCGACGCGCGCTCAGCGACGACGGCGCCGCTGACCTGGACGCGGTCGTCCGGCCGGGCCTCGACGGGATCATGGCGCCGAAGGTCAAACGCGCCGACGAGGTCGCGTGGCTCTCAGACGAGCTCGACGCGCGTGAGCGCGATGCGAAGATCCCTCACGGCACCGTCCGGGTCATCCCATCGATCGAGAGCGCGGCCGCACTGCTGGAGGCGCCGCGCATCGCGGCGGCCGCGGACCGCGTCGTGGGTCTGGCGTTCGGATCGGAGGACTTCGCGCTCGACCTCGGCTTGCCGACAACGCGCGAAGCCGAGGCGCTCGAGCTGCTTTACGCGCGCTCGGCCACAGTCGTGGCCGCGACGGCCGCGCAGAAGCTCTCGTTCGACGGCATCTTCCCCGACATCCGCGACGCGGCCGGCCTGCGTGCCGACAGCCTGCGCGCGCGGCGTCTGGGATTCACCGGCAAGACGCTCATCCATCCCGGACAGATCGATGCCGTGAACGAGGCCTTTAGCCCGACGGCGGAGGAGGTCGAGCACGCGCGCCGCGTCGTCGCGGCCTACGACGCCGGGACGACGAGGGGCGTCGGCGCGGTGGCGCTCGACGGTCAGATGCTCGACGCGCCGGTCGTCGAGCGGGCGCGCCGGATGCTCAGGACCGCTGCGGCAGGAACAGGTCGAGGCTGACCAGCGCCAGGACGAGAGCGGCGCAGACCGCGACGGTGACGCACCACGGACACACCGCGCCGAGCACGAACAGCTCGACATAGGTGAGATACGCGACGTAGAGCGTCGCGGCGAGACTCAGACCGAAGAGCGCGGTGTCCGTCCACGCCGGAGCGTCGCCGCGGAGACGCACACCTGCCACGACGAGGATCGCGACGAAGACGCCGAGCCCGATGAGCGCGACCGGGATCGTACCGACGATCGAGAAGCGGCTGGTCTGCACCGCCTCGCATCCGCCGACGCCTATGCAGAGCGCAAGGTTGCCCGAGTAGTGGACCCACGTGAGGTACGCGGAGACGAGCGTGCCGATCGCCGCGACGACCGCGGCTGCCGCGCGCGTCAACGTCCGACGAGTAGTGGGTCGAGCACCGCCTGGAGCTGGTCATACGTGGCGGCACCTTCGATCTTCCGATCGCCGACGAAGAGCGTCGGCGTCGCCTTCACGCCCTTGCCCGTTCCGACGTTCATCTCGTCGCGGACCTGCTGCGCGTAGCGGCCGGAGTCGACGCATGCCGCGAACGACTGACCGAGCCCGAGCGCGTCTCCGATGCGCTTCAGGTTGTCCTTGGAGAACGCGCCGCGGTTCTCTCCGGCTTGCGACGCGTACAGGCGATCGTGGAATTCCCAGAACTTGCCTTGCTCGTCCGCGCACTCCGCTGCCTCCGCGGCCCACTGCGACTCCGGCCCGAGGAACGCGAAGTGCCGGAAGACGAGCTTCACCTGGCCCTTCGCGATATAGCTCGACAGGAGCTGCGGCTCGGTCGCGCGCGCGAATTGGCCGCACGCCGGACACTGGAAGTCGGCCCACTCCTCGATCGTGACCGCCGCGGTATCGACACCGCGAACATGGCTGGCCTGGCGGATCGCGGGCGGCACGGTCGATGCGGGTGGCGCCGACGTCCCACCGCTGATGGCGATAAGGGCGGCGACCGCGGCGACCGCGATCGCTCCGGCGATCGCGAGCTGACGCCCCGAGGGGCGTCGTTCGGCAGGGCCCGGCGCGGCACCGCGCCGAACGCGTTGACGCTGGGCGCGGGTGCGAGGTCGCGCCATTCCTCTGGATGGTATTGAATGCGTCGCGCACGCTCACCAGAGCCGAACGTCCCTATATTTGTGGCCCGATGCCGATCGACCGCGACTGATGAGGCTTCTCACGTTCGTCTCGGACGACGGTCCCCGCGCCGGCACATTCGTGTCGGACGGCACGATCATGGCGATCCGCGCCCTGGTGCCCGGTGCACCGATCGACATGCTGCGCGTGATCGAGCAGTTCGACGGGATCCACGAGGACGTCCGCGACGCTGCCATGCGCGCCCACGGTGGAGTGGACCCGTCGACGGCCAACCTTCTCGCGCCGATCCCCCTGCCGCGCAGGAATGTCTTCTGCGTCGGCTGGAACTACTCCGAGCACTTCCAGGAAGGTGCGAGCCTCCGCGCCGCCCAGGGCGCGCCCGGCCAGCAGGAGATCCCCGAGTATCCCGCGCTGTTCTCCAAGAATCCCGCGACGGTGACAGGGCCGGACTCGAATGTGCTGTTCCCCACGCCGCACTCGGAGCAGCTCGACTGGGAGGTCGAGCTCGCCGTCATCGTCGGGCGTCCCGGGCACGACATCAGCGAGGCGGACGCGATGCAGCACGTCTTCGGTTACACGTGCGCGAACGACGTCTCGGTGCGTGATGTGCAACGGCGGCATGGTGGCCAGTGGTTCAAAGGGAAGAACTTCGACACGCACCTGCCGATGGGGCCATGGATCGTGACCGCCGACGAGCTTGACGGGTCCGCCCTCCGCGTGCAGACGCGCGTGAACGGGGTGACGAAGCAGGATTCGAACACGCGCTTCATGGTGTTCAAGATCCCGCGCCTGATCAGCGAGTTCTCGAACGGATGCCGGCTCCAGGCCGGTGACATCATGATCACGGGGACACCCCAGGGCGTCGGCTTCGCGCGCAAGCCGCCCGAATACTTGAAGGTCGGCGACGTCGTCGAGGTCGAGATCGAGGGAATAGGCGTGCTGCGGAATCGCATTAAGGGGAGGACGTAGATGACCGGTCAGATGGTGAAGTTCCCGGCGAATGGCGGCACCGCGGAGGGCTACCTCGCGATACCTGGATCCGGCAAAGGGCCCGGCGTGATCGTCATCCAGGAGTGGTGGGGCCTCACCGATCAGGTGAAGGGCGTGGCCGACATGTTCGCGCGGGAAGGGTTCGTCGCGCTATCGCCGGACTTCTATCACGGCAAGGCCGCCAAGATCGGTGAGCCCGACAACGCCCAGAAGCTGATGATGGAGTTCTTCCAGGCGAACACCGCCGCCAAGGATGCGAAGGGCGCGGCCGAGTACCTCACAAAGCATCCCGCGGTGACGAGCAAGAAGGTCGGCGCGATCGGCTTCTGCATGGGTGGGTTCCTCGCGATCCTCGTCGGGAGCGTCGCGCCCGAGAAGGTCGCCGCGGTGGTCGACTGTTACGGCGTCGGCCAGCGCGTCCCCGACCTGAAGCCGATGCGCGGCATCCCGATGCTCGGCATCTTCGGAGGCAAGGACCACTCCGCGAACGCCGAGGCGATCGCGGCCCTCGAGAAGGCCGCGAAGGAGAGCGGCGCGCCGTTCACGAAATACGTCTACCCGGACGCCGACCACGCGTTCCTCAACGAGCAGCGGAGGGACGTCTACCGCGCCGCCGACGCGAAGGACGCCTGGAGCAAGATCCTGCCGTTCCTGAAGAGCGACGTGCGCTGATGAGCACGACGCTGTCGCCGATCATGAGCGTGAACCCCGCGACCGAGGAGGTCCTCGCGCGGTTCGACCCGTTCACGCCCGAGGAGGTCGACCGCGCGCTCGACGAGGCGCAGGACGCGTTCATCGCCTGGCGCGAGCGGTCCGTCGCGGACCGCGCCGTCCCGATGCGGCGACTCGCAGCGCTGTTGCGCGAGCGCGCCGATCGGTACGGTCGGCTCATCACCATCGAGATGGGGAAGCCGATCGCCGAAGCGAAGGCGGAGCTCGAGAAATGCGCCTTTGGCTGCGAGCACTACGCGGAGAACGCAGCGCGCTACCTCGCCGATGAGGTCATCGCAACGACCGCGCAGCGCAGCATCGTGGCCTTCGAGCCGCTGGGGATCGTGCTCGCGGTCATGCCCTGGAACTTCCCGTTCTGGCAGGTGCTCCGGTTCGCCGCGCCGGCGTTCATGGCAGGCAACGCGGCGGTCGTGAAGCACGCGTCGAACGTGCCGCAGTGCGCGCTCGCGATCGAAGAGGTGATCCGTGACGCGGGCTTCCCTGAGGGACTGCTGCGCACGCTGCTGCTCGCCGGCTCTGCGGTCGAGCCGGTCATCGCCGATCCCCGGATCCGCGCGGTCACCCTGACCGGCAGCTCCGAAACCGGCTCGCGTATCGCCGAGCTCGCCGGGCGAGCGCTCAAGAAGAGCGTGCTAGAGCTCGGCGGCTCCGACCCGTACATCGTGCTCGCCGATGCCGACCTCGATGCCGCCGCGAAGGTCGGGGCGCGTGCGCGCAACCAGAACAACGGGCAGTCCTGCATCGCCGCCAAGCGCTTCATCGCGGTGGAGCCCGTCGCGCGCGACTTCGAGCGTCGCTTCGCCGCCGAGGTCGAGGCGCTGCGCGTCGGCGATCCGCTGGATCCGAGGACCCAGATCGGGCCGCTCGCGCGAGCCGATCTGCGCGAGACGCTCGAGCGCCAGGTGCGCGAGTCAGTGCGCATGGGCGCGCGCGTGCTCACCGGCGGCGAACGTGGCGCGGGGAAGGGCTGGTACTACCAGCCGACCGTCCTCGCGGATGTCACCGAGGAGATGCCGGTGTTCAAGGAAGAGACCTTCGGGCCGGTCGCGGCGGTCCTGCGCGTCCGTGACGCGGATGACGCCGTGCGCGTCGCGAACGACTCCGCCTACGGGCTTGGCGCGAGCCTGTGGACGCGCGACCTAAGACTCGGCGAGGCGCTCGCGCGGAAGATCGAATCCGGTTCGGTCTTCGTCAACGGCATGGTCGCCTCCGACCCGCGCCTTCCCTTCGGCGGCGTGAAGCGCAGCGGTTACGGCCGCGAGCTCTCGTCCTTCGGTATCCGCGAGTTCGTCAACATCCAGACGATCTGGATCGGACCACCCGAGCAGGCTCAGCCAACGACACCATCCGCCGAGTGAACGTCGCGCAGCTCCTCGTTCGCTGCCTCGAGAACGAGGGCGTGCGTTACGTGTTCGGCATCCCCGGTGAGGAGACCCTCGACCTCAACGCCGCGCTCGAGGACAGCGACAAGATCCAGTTCGTGCTGACGCGGCACGAGCAGGCCGCCGCCTTCATGGCCGACGTGTACGGACGGCTCTCGTCGTTCCCCGGCGTGTGCCTCGCGACGCTCGGCCCCGGCGCGACCAACCTGCTCACCGGCGTCGCCGATGCACAGCTCGACCGCGCGCCGCTGGTCGCCATCACCGGGCAGGCGGGGCTCGAGCGCGTCCATCTCGAATCGCACCAGTACATCGACGTGGTCCAGATGTTCGCGCCGGTCACGAAATGGAGCACGCGCGTCTCGGTGCCCGAGTCCGTTCCCGAGGTCGTCCGCAAAGCCTTCCGGATCGCGCGCATCGAGAAGCCCGGCGCGACGCACATCGAGCTGCCCGAAGACGTAGCGAAAGAAGAGGTCCGCTCCGTGCCGCTCGAGGTGCGGCGCACCTCCTATCCAAAGGCACAGCAGGAGGCGATCGATCGCGCCGCGGAGATCATCAACGCCGCGAAGACGCCGCTGATCCTTGCCGGCAACGGAGTCACGCGGCGTCAGGCCGTCGGCAATCCGACCGTCGATGCGCTACGCCGCTTCGTCCAGCGCAGCCGCATCTGGGCGACGTGGACGTATATGGCCAAAGGCGTCATCGACCCGAACAGCCCGTTCGCGCTCGGGCCGGTCGGCCTGCAGCGTTCCGGCGCGGATCTCGCGAACGTGAAGCTGCTCGCGGACGCGGACGTCGTCATCGCCGTGGGCTACGACCTGGTCGAATGGGCGCCGGTGCTGTGGAACCCAAAGCGCGACAAGATCGTCGTGCACGTCGACAGCACAGCGGCCGAGCTCGATGGGCACTACCACCCATCGATAGAGGTCATCGGGGAGCTCGACGACTCGCTCACGGCCCTCGCTGAGCTGGTGAAGCCGCGCGATGACCGCAAACTGATCGTCGGCGCCGGCCAGGCAAAGCTCACCCAGGACGCCCCGGTGCCACTGCCGCCGAATGCGGTCATCGCCGATCTGCGCGAAGCGCTCGGGCCGGACGACATCGTCGTGAGCGACGTGGGCGCGCACAAGGTGTGGCTCGCGCGACTGTTCCCGACGGAGCGCCCCAATACCGTCGTCATCTCCAACGGCCTCGCGTCGATGGGCATCGCGCTGCCTGGCGCGATCGCCGCGAAGCTCGTGCACCCCGAGCGCAAGGTCGTCGCGTTCAGTGGCGATGGTGGGTTCCTGATGAACGTGCAGGAGCTCGAGACCGCCAAGCGTCTGGGGACGGCGATCGTCGTCGTCGTGCTCGTCGACGGACGTCTCGGCGTGATCGAGGTGAACGAGAAACGTCAGTTCGGCCGCGTCTTCGGGACGCACTTCGGCAACCCCGACTTCGTCCAGCTCGCGCGCGCTTTTGGCATCGCCGGATACGCGGTCGAGAGCGCGAAGGACCTCCTGCCGACGCTCCGCCAGGCGCTCGATCTCGGTGGTCCGGCGCTGGTCGCGGTGCCCTGGGATCACCACGCGAACGAACACATCGCCGACGCGATGACGTACGGCCGGCAGCCGGTGGTGCCTCGCTAGCCCGCTTGCCGAGCGGCGTAGGCTCTGCGTCGCGATGGAACTGATCGCGGTCGCGCGGAGTCTTGCCGATTGCCTGCCGGTGAACGAGCTCACCGACGCGCAACTCACGGAGCTGCTCGCGCAGGCGAAGCTGCGGCGCTTCGAGCGGGATGAGGTCATCTACCACCGAGGCGATCCCGCGCGCGATCTCCATGTCGTCGTCGAGGGCTCGGTCAAGCTCGTGCGGGAGGACATCGAGGGCCGTGAGGTCCTGCTGTGGGTGCTCGAGCGCGGTGGTGTCCTCGGGCAGCAGGCGGTCTTCGGACGAAGCCGCCCCACGACCGCGATCGCGACCACCGATACGGTGACGGTCCAACTGCTCGGCGAGACCTGCGCGCGCATGCTCGAGCGGAACCCGCGGATCCTGTACCGCGCGTTCGAGATGTTCGAGGCGAGGGTCGACAAGCTCACGCAGGCGCTCGAGGACGTGATGCTCCTGGACGTCCCGAGCCGCCTCGCGAAATACTTGCTCGACTCGGGCGATGGACAGCCCGACCCGCACGCGCTCACGCTCACGCAGGACGAGCTCGCCGCCGCGGTGGGCTCCACGCGCGTGACGGTGAATAAGGTCCTCGCCGATTTTGAGCATCGTGGGTTGATACGCGTCGCGCGCCGCCATGTCGACGTGCTCGCCCCTGATCGGCTGCGCAAGGAGATCCACGGCTAACACATCCGACCGTGGCGGTCGCGCGTATAGTCGAGGCAAGACAATCGATTTCCGTGGGGGTAGGTCATTGGCGACTAGGCGGGTCACGATCACGGACGTAGCACTGGCCGCGAACGTCCACGCCTCCACCGTCTCGCGCGTCCTCAACGGACGGGCGGAGCTCAGCCTGCTGCCGGAGACGCGCGAGCGTGTCATCGCTGCCGCGACCCGGCTCGGCTACCGGCCGTCCGCGCTCGCCCGAGGCCTGCGGCTCCGGCGGACGTTCACCCTCGGCATGCTCGTGCCCGACATCACCAACCCGTTGTTCCCGCCGATCATCAAGGGTGTCGAGGGCGCGGCGCACGCGCGCGGCTATCACCTGATCCTCTGCAACACCGACGATTCCTTCGAGCGCGAGGCCAGCTACCTGCGGGTGCTCCGCGAGTGGCGCGTCGACGGGATCCTGATCGCCTCCAGCTCGACCGCCGACTCGACGCTGGCGGAGCTGCGCCGAGAGAAGTTCCCTTTCGTTCTCCTCAACAGCGCATCCCGCGCGAGCGACGACCTTGCCGTGGTGCCGGACAACCGCCAGGGCGTGTCAGCCGCGCTGGATCACCTCATCCAGATCGGCCATCGGCGGATCGGACTGATCGCCGCACCGCAAACGACGGTAACGGGGCAGCAGCGACTGCTAGCCGCCCGTGCGACCCTGCGACGACATCACCTCGCGCACGAGGACGCGCTCGTCGCGGTCGCCGACTCGTTCTCGGAGGCCTCGGGCTATCGCGCCGCGCGACGTCTGCTGCTCGATGGTGAGCCGCCGACGGCGATCTTCGGCGCGAACGATCTCATCGCGCTCGGCGCGATCCGCCTCGCGCGGGAGATCGGGCTGGCCATCCCCGGCGATCTCTCGGTCGTCGGCTTCAACGACATACCGCAGTCCGAGCTGTTCGACCCGCCGCTGACGACCGTGCATGTGCCGCAGGAGGAGATGGGCGTGCTCGCCGCCGCGCTGCTCATCGACCAGCTCGAGGGAAGGCACATCGAGCGAAGGCAGGTCGTGCTCGAGACGCAGCTCGAGGTGCGCGGCTCGACCGCGACGCCGACCGCCGCAACGACGACTGCGATGAGGACCGCTTAGGCCGGCGCTCACCGCTCGGCGCCGCCATCAACGCGCCGTCCCCTGCTGCCGAAGGCCACGGCGATGATACTGAGCGTGGATCGCCAGAGATGACGAAACTCGTTGACCTGACCCAGCCGTGGGGTGATCGGATGCCGACCTGGCCGCAGTTCGAGGCGGTCCAGGTGACGGATATCACGACGCACCACCGCGACGGCAAGAGCACGGTGCTGGTGCGCACGAACATGCACACCGGCACGCACATCGACGCGCCCATCCATTACTGGCCGACGGGCAAGCATCTCGGCGAGATCCCGATCGGTGACCTTTATGGGACGGGCCTGGTGATCGACCTGCGCCCGATCACCAAGCCCTGGTCCTACTACTCGCTCAAGGACGTCCTCGCATGCCTCCCGAAAGGGGAGCAGATCCGCGAGGGAGACATCGTCATCCTCTACACCGGGTGGGACCGCTACAACTGGAGCAAGCCGACGCGCGACGACGTCACGTACTTCGACCGGCACCCCGGGCCGATGCCGGAGGTGTGTGACTACCTGGTCGACAAGAAGATCCGCTGGTTCGGCGGCGACCTCGCCTCGATGGACCACTCGCTGCACGTGCGCGTTCGCTACTTCCGTCCGGATCTCGTCAAGGAGTACGAGGCGCAGACCGGGAAGTCGATCGACGAGACGCTGCCGATGAAGGACTTCGAGCACGTGCATTACCACATGGCGAAGGCCAATATCCCGATGCTCGAGAACCTCGGCGGGGAACTGGCCGAGGTCGCGGGCAAACGCGTCGACGTCGGCGCGTTCCCGTGGCGCTGGGTCGGCGGCGAGGGCTGCATCTGCCGCGTCGTGGCGTTCCAGCCATGACCGCTGTCGGGACGACCACGCCTCCGAAGACCGCGACGATGCAGGCGCTGGTGCTGACCGCGCCCCATGAGTTCGAGATCCGCGAGGACGTGCCGATCCCGCGCCCAGGGCCGAACGAGGTGCTCGCGCGCGTGCGCGCGATCGCCATCTGCGGCACCGACGCCGAGATAGTCGAGGGCACGTTCAAGGGCCGTTGGCCCCGCGCGTATCCGTTCATCCCTGGCCACGAGTGGTCCGGGGAGGTCGTCGAGGCGGGCGAGGTCGCGCAGGCGTACGGCTTTACGCCGGGGACGCGCGTCGCGGGCACGAGCCACTCGGGCTGCGGCTACTGCCGCATGTGCCGCACCGGTCGCTACAACCTCTGCTTCAACTACGGCCGTGAGGACCTCGGCCACCGTCAATACGGCCACTACACGCAGGGTGCGTATGCGACGTATGTGGTCCATACGATCAAGAGCGTCTTCAAGATCCCCGACTCGATGCCGCTCGACGTTGCTGCGCTCTGCGACACGGCGTCGATCGCCCTGCATTCGGTGAAGCGGCCCGGCATCGATCCCGGCGACATCTATGTGGCCGTCGGCTCGGGCGGGATGGGCCTCTTGACCGCGATGTGTGCACGGGCGCTCGGCGCGGCGCGCTGCATCGTCGTGGGTGGCGGGAGGCGGCTCGAACGCGCGAAGGAGCTCGGCTTCGAGACCGTCGACTACCACGACGGCGATCCCGTCGCGCGGGTGCGCGAGCTGACAGGCGGCATGGGCGCTGACGTCGCGGCGGATTCCGCGGGGACGAAGGACTCCGTCGGACAGGCGATCCGGATGGTGCGCAAGGGCGGACGCGTCGCGTTCACGGGCATCCCCAAGGAGCCCTCCTCCATCGACTTCCAGAAGATCGTGCTGGAGGAGATCGACCTCTACGGCGTCCGCGCGAACCGCAACACCATGGAAGAGGTCATCCCGCTCATGGCGGACGGACGCATCCCCGCCGCGAAGCTCATCACGCACCATTTCCCGCTGACGGACTTCCGCGAGGCGCTGCGCACGTTCAACGAACGCGTCGACGGCGCGCTGAAGGTGATCGTCGAGCCGTGAGTCTGCCACCGCACATGCGGGCCGTCGTCTTCGAGCGCCCCGGGACGTTCGGAGTCAGCACCGTCCCCACGCCGCGGCCAGCGCGCGGCGAGGCGCTGGTCAGGGTCCGCTCCTCGATGGTCTGCGCGACGGACCAGAAGATCCTCGCGGGCAAGTTCCCCGCGACTCACTTCCCGCACGTGCCCGGGCACGAGTTCAGTGGCGAGCTCGTCGCAGCGGGCGAGGGTGTGACGCTCGCCCCCGGGACGCGCGTCGGGGTCGAGGTGCACGTCGGGTGCGGGACGTGCGATCGCTGCCGCGAGGGCATGTACACGCTGTGCCTGAACTACGGAAGACGCGAGACCGGCCACGCGCACGTCGGCTTCACGGTCGCCGGCGGCCTGGCCGAGTACGCGGCCGTGCCGCTCGCGGCGCTGCACGCGCTGCCTGACGGCGTGTCGTTCGATGACGGCGCCTGGACGGACAACCTCGGCGTTGCGCTGTGGGCGCTCGAGCGCGGCCGCCTCGCGGCCGGCGAGCGCGTCGTCGTCTTCGGACCTGGCGCGATCGGTCTGTGCGCCGCGCAGCTCGCGCGCGCCCTCGGCGCGGGAAGCGTTCTGCTCGTCGGCCGCGGCGAGCGGCTCGCGCGCGTGAGCGATCTGGTGGACTCCGTGGTCGACGTCTCCGAGGTCGATCGACTGAATGGCACCGCGGACCTCGTCGTCGAGTTCGCGGGGACCGCCGTCGCGGCGCGCGCGGCCATCCTCACCGCACGCCGCGGCGGCCGCGTCGTCCTCGGTGGGTCGACGGGGCTGGGGACCGAGCTCTCGGGCGTCGATCTTTCGACGATCGTCCGCGGCAACATCGACGTGCTCGGCTCGCTCGCGAACCCGAGGGGCGTCTCGGGCCGTGCGCTCACGCTCCTCGCACGCGGCGACGTGGACGTGAAGCGTCTGGTCACGCATCACTTTCCGCTCGAGCGCTTCGGCGATGCCTGGACGACGTTCACCGAACGCCGGGACGGCGCGATCCGCGTGATGCTGCATCCGTTGGAGGGCAACTGATGGACAAGGCCACGGCGCTCGATCTCTACCGCGTCATGAGGCGCATCCGCGACTTCGAAGAGCGCTCCACCGTGCTGTTCGGCGAGGGCAAGGTCTGGGGCACGATCCACTCGTACGCAGGCGAGGAAGGCATCGCCGCCGGCGTGTGTGCGCACCTGCGCGACGACGACTGGATCACGTCGACCCACCGGGGCCACGGACACTGCATCGCGAAGGGCGCCGACATCGGTCGCATGTACGCGGAGCTGCTCGGACGCGAGACCGGGTACTGCCGCGGCCGAGGCGGGTCGATGCACATCGCCGACACGTCGAAGGGCAATCTCGGCGCGAACGGGATCGTCGGCGGTGGCATCCCCATCGCGACCGGCGCGGCGCTCACGGCGAAGCAGCTCGGGACCGATCAGGTCGCGGTCTCGTTCTTCGGCGATGGCGCCGTCAACCAGGGCGGGTTCCATGAATCCGCGAACCTCGCGGCCATCTGGAAGCTGCCGGTGATCTACGTTTGCGAGAACAACCAGTACGCGGAGAGCCTTCCGGTGAAGCGCGCGTTCGCGATCGAGGACATCAGCAAGCGCGCCGAGGGCTACGGCATGCCCGGGGTCCGCGTGAACGGCCGCGACGTTCGCGCCGTCTATGAGGCCGCGGGCGAGCTGATCGCACGTGCGCGTCGCGGCGAGGGACCGGCGTTCCTCGTCGCGGATACGTACCGGCACGAAGGGCACTACTACGGCGACCCGCGGAAGTACCAGTCGAAAGACGAGATCGAAGGATGGAAGGCGCGTTTCGACCCGCTCGTCGACACACGCGCCTGGATCACCGAGGCGAAGCTCGCGACGGCGGTGGAGCTCGACGCGATCGATGCCGAGGTGATCCTGGAGGCAAAGCGCGCCGTCGCATGGGCCGAGGCGGGCCCGCCGGCATCTCCGATCTCGCTGCCGGGGGACGTGTATGCAAGCTACTGAGGCGCATCCGCAAATGGATCAGGGGACACGCGAGATGTTCTACAACGAGGCGCTCGGAGATGCGCTGCGTCTCGAAATGGAGCGCGACGAGAGGGTCATCGTGCTGGGCGAGGACATCGCCGAGCACGGCGGCGCCTTCCAGGTGACGGCTGGCCTCCTCGACAGGTTCGGACCGACGCGCATCCGCCAGACGCCGATCAGCGAGCTCGGCATCGTCGGCGCCGCGGTCGGCGCCGCGCTGACGGGCCTGCGGCCGGTGGTCGAGCTCATGTACGTCGACTTCTCGGGGCTCGCCATGGACCAGCTCGTGAACCAGGCGGCGCAGAACCGGTTCATGTTCGGTGGGCAGGCACGGGTGCCGATGGTGATGCGCACGCAGGGCGGGTCGGGCCGCGGTAACGCGGCTCAGCACTCCAAGTCGCTGGAAGCATGGTTCGCCCACGTCGCGGGCCTCAAGGTCGTGATGCCGTCGACCCCCGCCGATGCGAAGGGGCTCCTCACAACAGCGATCCGCGACGACGACCCGGTGATCTTCCTCGAGCACAAGCTGCTCTACCGCACCAAGGGCCAGGTGCCGACCGGCGAGCACCTTGTGCCGCTCGGTAAGGCCGACGTCAAGCGCGGGGGCACCGATCTCACGATCGTGACCTGGTCGCGCGAGGTGCTGTTCTCACTGGAGGCAGCCGAGCAGCTCGCGGCCGATGGCATCGAGGCGGAGGTCATCGACCTTCGAAGCCTGGTTCCGCTCGATCGCGACGCCGTCCTCGCCTCGGTCCGCAAGACGCATCGGCTGCTCGTTGTTCACGAGGCGATCAAGCGCGGAGGGTTCGGCGGCGAGATCGCCGCGATCGTGGCCGAGGAAGCCTTCGACGACCTCGACGCCCCACCACGCCGGCTCGCCGGCCTCGAGACGCCGATCCCGTACGCGCAGCATCTCGAAAAGAGCGTGGTGCCACAGGTCGAGGACATCGTTCGCGTCGCCAAGGAGCTCGTCGCCTGATGGGCGCGCGGATCCGGGTGTGACCGTCACTCGCGTCATCCTCCCCAAGCTCGGGCTGACCATGGACGAGGGCCGGATCATCGCGTGGCACAAGAAGGAAGGCGACCGCGTCGAGAAGGGCGAGGTCCTTTTCGAGGTCGAGACGGACAAGGCGAACATGGAGATCGAGGCGTCCACCTCGGGCATCGTGCGCCGCATCCTCCTGCCAGCCGACGCCAGCGCTCCGGTCGCGACAGTGATCGCGTTGATCGCGGACACGGCGGATGAGCTGCTCCCTGCTGACGTCGTCGCGCCCGCGGGCATGCTGGCGCCCGCGGGCATGCCGTCGGGTGCGGCGGCGGGCATGCCGGCGCCCGCGGGCATGACGGCGGGGTCACCCCTCGCCTCGAACTCGCCCCCTTCCAAGTCCTTGCCACCCGAGAGCGACTCGCCGGGGGCTCAACCTCGGCTCGGGGCGACCCCGCCGTCTCCCGCGGGCGTGTCGTCGGGTTCTGATAGGTCGTCCGATCGTGTCCGCTCTTCGCCTGTGGCACGGAAGCGCGCACAGGAGCTGGGCCTCGACATCAACACGGTCCGCGGGACGGGGCCGGGCGGGCGCGTCGGTCTGGAGGACATCGACGCCGCCGCTTCGTCCGCCTCGTCATCGTCCAGCGCCTCGCCCTCCGCGTCAGCGGGAGAGAAAAGGGAACCGCTCACGCGCATGCGGCGCGCCGTCGCCGAGGCGATGACGCGGAGCATGCGCGAGGCACCGCAGTTCTCGATCTCGAGCGACGTCGACATGACCGCGGCGAACGCGCGGCGTAAGGCGGCCGGGGTCTCGTATACGGACGTCATCGTGGCGGCGGCCGCGGCCGCGCTGCGCGCTCACCCGCGCCTGCGCTCGCGCTTCGACGGCGACGCCGTCGTCGTGTCGGAGAAGATCGACGTCGGTCTCGCGGTCGCTCTGGATGCGGGCCTCATCGTGCCGGTGCTGCGTGACGCGGATCGGAAGTCGCTCGCGACGCTGCGCGACGAGCGCGAGGCGCTCGAGGCCGCGGTCCGGTCCGGTCGTGCGCGCGCCGACGCGTTCGGCGGAGCGGCGCTCACC